>NZ_JBVVPR010000041.1:63114-70790 GCF_055811835.1 Bradyrhizobium sp. WSM4874 | reverse complement strand
GCGCGGGGAGAGACCCCTCACCCCAATGAGATTGCGTCTACTTGCGGCGCTGCCCTCTCCCACAAGGGGAGAGGGCACAGCAATGCGCATTCGCAAGATGCAATCGACCTCTGTTCGATAAGCCTCTAAAACAGACGCATGCTCGGACGTATCTTCACGGTTGGTGGTTACACGCTGCTCTCGCGGCTGACGGGGTTTGCCCGCGACATCATGCTCGCGGCGATTCTCGGTGCCGGCCCCGTGGCCGACGCCTTTTTCGTGGCGCTGCGCCTGCCCAACCATTTCCGTGCGATCTTTGCCGAGGGTGCCTTCAACGCCGCCTGGGTGCCGGCCTATGCGCATGTCCATGGCGAGCGCGGGGAGGGGGCGGCAAGATTGTTCGCCGACCGCATCTTCACGCTGCTGCTGGCCTCGCAGGTGGTGCTGCTGATCGTCGCCTGGCTGTTCATGCCGCAGGCCATGAGCATTTTGGCGCCCGGCTTTTCCGAGGACGCCGAGCAGCGCAGGCTCGCGATCGAGCTGACCCGGATCACCTTTCCCTATCTGCTGCTGATCACGCTGGTGACGCTCTACGGCGGCATGCTCAACGTGATGCAGCGCTTCGCCAGCGCCGCGGCCGCGTCGATCTTCCTCAACATCTCGATGATGATGACGCTGGCAATCGCCGCCTGGTTTCCCAGCGCGGGCCACGCCGCCGCCTGGGGCGTTCTGATCTCGGGCTTCCTGCAATATGCCCTGCTCGCCGGCGATCTCGCCCGCCATGGCGGCCTGCCGCGCTTTGCGCCACTCAAGCTCGACGAAGACGTCCGCGCATTCTTTAGGGCGTTGGGACCTGCGACGCTGGGCTCGATGGGCACGCAGCTCGCGCTGTTTGCCGACACCATCATCGCGACCTTCCTGCCCGCGGGCGCGTTGTCGGCGCTGTATTATGCCGACCGTCTCAACCAGCTCCCGATCGGCGTGATCGGCATTGCCATCGGTACGGTGCTGCTGCCGGAGATGTCGCGGCGGATCACGGCCAACGACCATGACGGCGCGATGAAGGCGCAGCGCCGTGCGTTCGATTTCACGCTGCTATTCTCAGTGCCGTTCGTCGCAGCCTTCCTCACCGTGCCCGACGCGATCATGCGCGCGTTGTTCGCCCGCGGGGCGTTCTCGAAAGCCGATGCCGCCGCCGCAGGCGCCACGCTCGCGGCCTATGCCATCGGTCTCATCCCCTTCGTGCTGATCCGCAGCGCGGTCGCAACCTTCTATGCGCGCAAGGATACGGCGACGCCGGTTCGCGCCTCCCTGACCGGCATCGCGGTCAACGTCGCCCTCAAGGTCGCCTTGATGGGATCGCTGGCCCAGATCGGGCTTGCGCTTGCCACTGCCGTCGGCGTCTGGACCAATCTGCTGCTGGTGCTGTTCTTCGCGGTGCGGCGAGGCTTTCTCGTGCTGGACCGCGCCTGGCTATTGTCGCTCGCCAAATTCCTGCTGACCGGGATCATCCTGGCCGCTGCCTTCTGGCTCATCGCGCGCTTCGGCGGTCCTTCGTTGGGCTCGATGCACTTCCGGGACGAATTGACGCTGCTTCTGCTGGCCGTCGGGGGCACGATTGTCTATGGGCTTGCTATCCTTGCGCTGTTCGGCCGCCGCTGGCTGGTCTCGCTGGTGCGGGGTTAACTTTTTCATATTTTCAACGCATTGACGGCTCGACCTTGTCGGCACGGACCAGTCTCGATCGTCCTTGGATGGACACATCTCGGAAGTGCGGTGGATGGACCCTGCACAATTGACGTGATGCCGTCACCTCAAGCCCCAAAAATCGAACTAGGAGCACTGTTTATGAGGATCACCGTCGAAACCAACGTAGCAGCCCCCATCGATCAGGTCTGGCGCGCATATACGACGCCGGCCGACATCATGAAGTGGAACGCCGCGTCCGACGACTGGCATACGACCAAGGCGACCGTCGACCTGCGAGAAGGCGGTGTCTTCTCATCGCGCATGGAGGCCAAGGACGGCAGCATGGGCTTTGATTTCGCCGGTACCTACACGAAAATCATCGAGCACAAGCGGATCGAATACGCGTTCGGCGAGCGAAAAGCCGAAGTCGAGTTTGTGCCCGGCCTGAAGGGCATTCTGGTCCGCGTTGTCTTCGATGGCGAATCGACGCACTCGGTCGAGCAGCAGCAAGGCGGTTGGCAGGCAATCCTCGACAACTTCGCACAATACGTGGAAGCGAAGCAGAAGAAGTCGTGAAGACCGTTTAAGGGGAAGAAAGCGCCAGAGTAAGGTGCTCGCCCCCAGGATGTGACGGACGACGATACATCCCTTGATATCGCGCAGTGGCTGTGGTATTGGCGTCTCATGATCAAATCAGTGCGCAAACTCAACCGCAACCACATGACCCGCTTCGGCTGGGCCGTGGAAGGAGTCGCGCGCTAGAATTCGACGACGACATCTTTTCACCAAGGCCCCGCCGGCATCGGACGGGGCCTTTTGTTTGGCCACGCTTCCCTGCCGGCACAACAGCAGGAGCGTCCGATGCCACCCCAACAGACGAACGTCACATCCGAGACGGAGAGGCTCCCCGTCGAACTTGTATCGACGTGGAGCATCCCAGGCTTGCTCGCGCGATACTGGCGTGCGCTCCAGGACTGGCGCTGGCGGCAGGGCCCACAAATCGCCTTGCAGGACCTGAGTGACAGGGAGCTGATGGATATCGGCCTGACGCGTGGCGAGATCGACTACATCTCGCCGGAACGGGCTATCGATAAGCTGAGGGATCACGCCAGAGGTCTATGGAGTCGCGGGGGGATGTAACTGATGACCATCCGAAGCGGAGATGCGCTTCGTGAGCAAGCAGCCGTCGGCACGGCTGCTTGTTCTCAGGCGTGCACAGCGGGCGGGTTCGGCAACTATCATGCCATCAAGCGGACCGATCCTCACAGCGAAATGACCGAGCTGCGGCGCTCCCGTTCCATCCTGCCTGACAGGTGAGGGCGGTGGATGGTTTTCGCATGGCTAAACCCGTTTGCCTTGCCAGTTTTTCCACGGCAATATGCCGGCAAAACAACCATGAGAAACGGGACGAGAAAATGGCGGCTCCCATCAAGTTCGGCGTTGGCCAAAGCGTGTTGCGCAAAGAGGATGACGCGCTCATCCGCGGCAAGGGCCGCTATACCGACGATTATGCGCCGCAGGCCGCGCTTCGCTGCCTGATGCTGCGCTCGCCGCATGCGCATGCCAAATACACCATCGATGCGAGCCGTGCCCGCACTCTCCCCGGCGTCGCGCTGATCCTGACCGCCGATGACGTTGGGGATCTCGGCAATCTGCCCTGCCTGTTCAATCTCGAGACAGACCCCTTCACTGGCCCGCCTTACCCGATCCTCGCCAAGGACGAGGTGCGCCATGTCGGCGATTCCATCGCCTTCGTCGTCGCCGAGACCATCGACCAGGCCCGCGACGCGATCGAGGCGATCGACGTCAAATGGAGCCCGCTGCCGGCCGTGACCGGCGTCGTCAACGCCGTGAAGAAGGGCGCAGCCTTGGTCTGGCCGGGCAAGCCCGGCAACGTCCTGTTCGACGTCTCGATCGGTGACAAGAAAGCGACCGAGGCTGCCTTTGCCAAGGCGCATACGGTGGCCGAGATCTCGATCGTCAATCCGCGCGTGGTCGCGAACTTCATGGAGACGCGCGCGGCGGTGTGCGAATACGACGCCAAGCGCGACCATCTGACGCTGACGGTCGGCAGCCAGGGCAGCCATCGGCTGCGCGATATCCTCTGCCAGAACGTGCTCAACATCCCGACCGACAAGATGCGGGTGATCTGCCCCGACGTCGGCGGCGGCTTCGGCACGAAGCTGTTTCCCTATCGGGAATACGCTCTCCTGGCAGTCGCCGCGCGAAAGCTGAAGAAGGCGGTGAAATGGGCGGCCGACCGCACCGAGCATTTCATGGGGGACGCCCAGGGCCGCGACAACGTCACCACGGCGAAGATGGCGCTGGCCGAGGACGGCAAGTTCCTCGCGATGGATTGCGACCTGATGGGCGACATGGGCGCGTATCTGTCGACGTTCGGGCCCTATATCCCGCATGGCGGCGCCGGCATGCTGCCGGGCCTCTACGACATCCAGGCGTTCCATTGCCGGGTGCGGACCATCTTCACCAACAGCGTGCCGGTTGATGCCTATCGTGGTGCCGGACGGCCCGAGGCTGCTTACGTCATCGAGCGTCTGGTGGACGCCTGCGCGCGAAAACTCGACATGACGCCGGATGCCATCCGCCGCAAGAACTTCATTCAGCCGAAGGCGCTACCCTACAAGACCGCGACCGGCAAGGTCTATGATTCCGGCGACTTCGCCGCGCACCTGAAGCGCGCGATGGAGATCGCCGAGTGGAAGGAGTTTGGCAAGCGCGCCAAGGCGGCCAAGAAGAATGGCTTGATCCGCGGCATCGGACTTGCGAGCTATGTCGAGGTCTGCGGCACCATGGGCGAGGAGACCGCCAATGTGCGGATGGACCCCAATGGCGATATCACTGTCCTGATCGGCACCCAGTCGAGCGGGCAGGGCCACCAGACCGCCTATGCGCAGATCGTTGCCGAGCAGTTCGGCGTGGCGCCCGAGCGCGTGCACGTCCACCAGGGCGACACCGACATGATCGCCACCGGGCTCGGGACCGGCGGCTCGGCTTCGATCCCGTCAGGCGGTGTCAGCGTCGAGCGTGCGACCCGTGAGCTCGGCGCGCGGCTCAAGGAGATCGCAGCACAGGCGCTGGAAGCGAGTGCCGGCGATCTCGAGATCACCGATGGCCTGGTGCGCATCGCCGGCACCGACCGTTCGATCTCGTTCGCCGATCTCGCCAAGCGTCCCGGCGTCGATCCGTCGAAGCTCAATGCGAGCGCGACCTTTGCCAGCGCCGACGGCACCTATCCGAACGGCACCCATGTCGCGGAGGTCGAGATCGATCCGGCCACCGGCATCATCAAAATCGTCAACTACGTGATCGTCGACGATTTCGGCATGACGCTCAATCCGCTGCTGCTGGCCGGCCAGGTCCATGGCGGCGCCATGCAGGGCATCGGGCAGGCGTTGATGGAGCAGGCGGTCTATGGCGCGGGCGACGGCCAACTCGTTACCGCGACTTTCATGGACTATGCGCTGCCGCGCGCGGCGGACGGGCCGGACTTCGTGTTCGAGACGGCCAACGTTCCCTGCAAGACCAATCCGCTGGGGGTGAAGGGCGCGGGCGAAGCCGGTGCGATCGGGTCCTGCCCGGCCGTGGTCAATGCCATCGTCGACGGCCTCTGGCGCGAGTACAAGATCGACCACATCGACATGCCGGCGACGCCGGAGCGGGTGTGGATTGCCGTCAACGAGCACCATCGCCGTCACAGCCTGTGACAATTTTTCACGGAATGAAATCTGCCAGGCGGTGTTGGCCCCATTGAGGGGTCAGCACGATCCTGCATCAAGGCGATCTTGCACCAAGGAAAGGGATTTTGCGAATGAAGCGAGTGTTGGTGGTTGGGGGCGCGTTTTTGCTCGGTATGGGCGCGGTTTGGGCACAACAGGACTCCGTCAAGGAGGTCCAGATGCTGATGAAGGGCAACGGCAAGAACGCCGGCGCGGTGGCGGCGATGGTCAAGGGCGAGAAGCCCTACGATCAGGCCACGGTGGACAGCGCACTGGCGCAGTTCGAGGACACCGCCAAGAAGCTGCCGAACCTGTTTCCGGCGAGCGCCAAGGGCATGAAGCCCGAGGGCGACTACAGCGCCTCGCCGAAAGTGTGGGAGGACAAAGCCGGATTCGATGCCAAGGTCGCGAGCTTCGCCAAGGTCGTTGGCGAGGCCAAAGGCAAGATCAAGGATTTGGACTCGCTCAAGGCGAATTTCCCCGCGGTCGGCAAGGAATGCGGCGGCTGCCACGAGACGTTTCGCGTGAAGAACGGCTGACGGAAGAAAAAGATTCGTAGCCCGGATAGCGCTGCGCTCCATCCGGGCTACTGGGAATTGGGAAAAAGCGGTTGCGAAAGCAGCCGCTTTTTCATGTCGGCGCGCAGCGCTGGAAATTCTGTCCGCAAGGCCTGACGGATCGCTGCCGGAGCAGTTATCTTGGCTCCAGCCGCCGCGGCATTGGTGTGAACTTTTGACGCTGACGCATCCCGCTCCTGACTCGTTCATGACATCAGGAGTTCCAACCCGCGGCGAGCACCTCAATCAGCAACAGCGAGACAAGCCATGGTAAAACCGTTCCCGTCGAAGACGCACATCGGCAACCATATGCTGCATCCGGAAACGCTGATGCTGACCTACGGCTATGATCCGCAATTGTCGGAAGGCGCGGTCAAGCCGCCGGTGTTCCTGACCTCGACCTTCGTGTTCAAGACGGCCGAGGACGGGCAGGACTTCTTCGATTTCGTCTCCGGCCGGCGCGAGCCGCCGGAAGGGATGGGCGCGGGCCTAGTCTATTCACGCTTCAATCACCCCAACAGCGAAATCGTCGAGGACAGGCTCGCGATCTACGAGCGCACCGAGAGCTGTGCGCTGTTCTCATCCGGCATGGCGGCCATCGCAACCACGATCCTGGCGTTCGTCCGCCCCGGCGATGTCATTCTGCACTCCCAGCCGCTCTATGGCGGCACGGAAACGCTGCTGACGAATACGCTTGCGCGTCTGTCGATCGGCGCCGTCGGCTTCGCCGATGGCGTCGACGAAGCCGTGGTCAGCCAGGCCGCGGAGGAGGCCATGGGCAAGGGCCGGGTTTCGATGATCCTGATCGAAACTCCGGCCAACCCGACCAACGGGCTGGTCGACATCGCGATGATGCGGCGTGTCGCCGACACCATCGGAAAGGCGCAAGGACACGTTCCGATCATTGCCTGCGACAATACGCTGCTCGGACCGGTGTTTCAGCGGCCGATCGAGCACGGCGCCGATATTTCGCTGTACTCGCTCACGAAATATGTCGGCGGTCATTCCGATCTGATCGCGGGCGCCGCGCTCGGAGCGAAGGCGGTCGTGAAAGGCATCAAGGCGCTGCGGGGCGCCATCGGCACCCAGCTCGATCCGCATTCCTGCTGGATGATCAATCGGTCGCTCGAGACGCTGAGCCTACGCATGGAGAAGGCCGACGCGAATGCGCGCCTGGTGGCGGACTATCTGCGCGATCATCCCAAAGTGGCCAAGGTGCACTATCTCGGTCATCACGACGCGGCGTCGCCGGATGGACTTGTGTTTGCGCGGCAATGCACAGGGGCGGGATCCACGTTCTCGTTTGACATCGTCGGCGGCAAGGCGGCGGCCATGAAATTCCTCAACGCGCTGCAGATCCTCAAGTTGGCGGTGAGTCTCGGTGGAACGGAGTCGCTTGCGAGCCTGCCTGCCACCATGACTCATTCCGGCGTTCCCGCCGACATTCGCCGGAAGATCGGCGTGCTCGATT
Source organism: Bradyrhizobium sp. WSM4874 (assembly GCF_055811835.1). NCBI lineage: Bacteria > Pseudomonadati > Pseudomonadota > Alphaproteobacteria > Hyphomicrobiales > Nitrobacteraceae > Bradyrhizobium > Bradyrhizobium sp. WSM4874. The sequence continues at coordinate 63,357 of NZ_JBVVPR010000041.1, read as the reverse complement.
CCACGATCCGGCTGTCGATCGGCATCGAACACCCGTCGGATTTGATCGCCGACCTCGCGCAGGCGCTCAACGCAGCCGAACCTGAGGTGTGACGTCTGCGCCAGGGTTACGGGGAATCGAAAAGGGCGGCTGTGTAACAGCCGCCCGTTTTTTGGTGAGTGGAAAAAGTTTAATAGTAACCAGGGCCCCGGTCTAGCCGCCCGGCTTTGGCGCGGTGTGGGTGTTGAAGTTTAGCATGGCGCC
>NZ_JBVVPR010000041.1:23809-63104 GCF_055811835.1 Bradyrhizobium sp. WSM4874 | reverse complement strand
GGGGGGGTTCTGGGGCCGCCCCCCCCCCGCCCCCCCCCCAACCCCCCCCCCCATGTGTGGGTGCCGGCGTCGCCGTTTTTCTCGTTAAAATAAATTGGGGCGGGTGACACCCCCCCCCCCTTTTGTTGGACAGTGCAAAAGGTTACTTCGTCACCTGGCCCCGGATCTCGCCGCCCGGATTGGCCGCGGTGTGGATGTTGACGTAGAGCTTGCCGCCGAGCAGATCGGCGGCCTGCGCATCGGTCAGTGTCGCCGAGCCCTCGGCCGGGCTGGTGGCAGCGCCTGGAATCGGCATCGCAATGCCGGCGTTCTTGCCGGGCTCGGCTGGTCCGTGGAAATGCGCGGCGGTAGCGGGGCCGGACAGGCCGGAATAAGTGACCTTCCAGGACAGCTTCTTGCTGGCGGCGTCGTAGTCCAGATCAGCCGTTCCGGTGCCGCTGCTGGTCGTTGCGGGAACCTCGGACTTGGCGTCGAGCGTTGCCTTCAGCTTTTCCGCGCTGGCCGAACCCGCAAAAGCAACGGCGCCAAGCACTGACATGGCGATGACGATCTTGTTCATGACGTTTTCTCCCTGCTGCACCCGTTTGGGCTGCCAAACTTCCAACAGCCGGCATTTCAGTTTATTCCCGTTTCAGGGTGCGGTGGGCTAAATTCTTCGTGGCTGGAGCCGCGAGGACATCGGTCATAAGCTTTGCCGCGACGACGAAAGGACCGCATGTTGCGACGAACAATCTCCGTGGCGCTGCTCGCCGCACTCGCCGCAGCCGGCGTCTATTGGTGGCTCAGCGCGCCGGTGGTGGCGGCCGTCGGCACCGCGCCTGCCCGCGTCCCTGATCTTGCCAATGGCCAGGTGATGTTCAACGCCGGCGGCTGCGCCTCATGCCACGCCGTCCCCGACCAACCCGATCGTCTCAGGCTCGGCGGCGGCGTCGCGATCAAGTCGCCGTTCGGAACGTTCTACGCGCCGAACATCTCGTCCGATCCGACCGACGGCATCGGCAAATGGAGCGACGCCGAATTCGTCAACGCGGTGATGCACGGGGTCTCGCCGGACGGACGGCATTATTTTCCGGCCTTTCCCTATACGTCCTATCAGCACGCCAGGCGCGAGGACGTGCTCGATCTCTTTGCGTATTTGAAAACGCTGCCGGCCGTTGCAGGCAAGGTGCGCGACCACGACGTGCGCTTTCCGTTCAACATCCGGCGCAACGTCGGCATCTGGAAATTCTTATTTCTGGACGGTAAGCCCTTTATCGCCGATAGCGCGAAGTCGCCGCAGTGGAATCGCGGCGCCTATCTCGTCAACAGCTTTGGTCATTGCGCGGAATGCCACAGCCCGCGCAATGCGCTTGGCGGCATCATCGCCGGACAACGCTTCGCCGGAGGCCCCAATCCGGAAGGCGAGGGATGGGTGCCCAACATCACCCAGAAGGGCCTTGGCGAATGGAGCGCGAAGGATATTGCCTATTTCCTGAAGACCGGCGAACTGCCCGACGGCGACAGCGTCGGCGGCGCGATGACGCGGGTGATCAAGAACACCTCGCAATTGCCGGACGACGATCTCGCGGCGATGGCGGATTATCTCAAATCGCTGCCGCCGGTGGACGGTCCGCCGCGCCCCAAGCGCAAGGAAGGCGGCGCCTGATCAGGCCCGCTCTTTTCCGGACGGTCAACTCGCGCCAAACGCCTTGAAGGTGATGATGGTGAGGGTGTCCTGGATCCCGGGCAGCACCTGCACCTTCTCGTTGACGAAGTGGCCGATATCGGTGTCGTTGTCGACGTAGAACTTCACCAGCAGGTCGTATTGACCGGCCGTGGAATAGATCTCGGAGGCGATCTCGGCTTCGGCAAGCGCATTGGCGACCACATAGGATTGGCCGAGCTTGCATTTGATCTGGACGAAAAAGGGAACCATCGCGGTCACTCCGAAAGCATATCTGGCGGCTAATAGGCCAAACCCGGCCGGATTTAGCAAGCGAACTTGCTGGGCCGGGGGAGGCGCGCTAGGACGGGCCATGGCTTCGAAAACGCGGAATATCGCCCCATGACGACGCCCGTCGCACTGACCATTGCCGGCTCCGATTCGAGCGGCGGCGCCGGCATCCAGGCCGACCTGAAGACCTTTGCCGCGCTCGGCGTTTTTGGCGCTTCCGCCATCACGGCGCTGACGGCGCAGAACACGCGCGGCGTCACCGGCATTCATGCGGTGCCGGCCGAATTCGTCACAGCGCAAATTGACGCGGTGTTTTCCGATCTCGAGGTCGGTGCGGTCAAGATCGGCATGCTCGCGCAAGCCACCAGCATCGATGCGATCGCGGCCGCGCTGTCGCGCTGGGCGCCCCGGCATATCGTGCTCGACCCCGTGATGGTGGCGACATCGGGTGATCGCTTGCTCGCGTCCGAAGCCGTCGACGCCCTGCGCATCAAACTGATGCCGCTGGCCTCGGTGATCACACCCAATCTGCCCGAGGCCGCGGCTCTGCTCGGCGAACCGGTCGCGGCCAGCGAGGCCGAGATCGAGAGCCAGGGGCGCCGGCTGCTGGCGCTCGGCTGCCGTGCGGTCCTGATCAAGGGCGGGCACGGCGAGGGCGCCGAGAGCATCGACTATCTCGTCGATGCCAGCACCACGATCGCGCTCGCCGCGCCGCGCGTTGCCACCAGCAACACCCATGGCACCGGCTGCTCGCTGTCCTCGGCGGTCGCCGCGGGGCTCGCCAGAGGCGAGGATCTCGAGCACGCCGTGCGCAACGCCAAGACCTGGATCAGCGCGGCGATCGCGGCCGCCGATCGCTTCAGCGTCGGCCACGGCCACGGCCCGATCCATCATTTCCATAAGTTTTACTGAACGCCGGTCGCGACCGCGCCGCTGTTCCGGGTCTTGCGGAGGCCGCTGCGACGCCATGTCGCCTGATTGTCGCATGCGACTGATATTCGCGGGGTGGGCGAGGCAAGCGCGATTCGTATCCGAAGGTGCCTCAAAGGTTTAATTGGTCATCCCCCTGTCACGGGACATTGTTACAGGCTGGCGCATGGGAAGTTACGATGTGAGTGACGAGAGCCCGGAGCGGCGCTTTCGCACGTTGTTCATCTCCGACGTTCATCTCGGAGCCCGCGGTTCACAAGCCGACCTTCTGCTCGATTTCCTGCGTTTCCATGATGCCGACACGATCTATCTGGTCGGCGACATCGTCGACGGCTGGGCGCTGAAATCGAGCTGGCACTGGCCGCAATCGCATAACGACCTCGTCCAGAAGCTTTTGCGCAAGGCGCGCAAGGGCGCCAAGGTCATCTACATCCCCGGCAATCACGACGAGTTCCTGCGCAACTATTACGGCACGCATTTCGGCGGCATCGACGTGGTCGAGAATACCGTCCACACCGGCGCGGACGGCAAGCGCTATCTCGTCATCCACGGCGACATCTTCGACCTCGTGGTGCAGAACGCACGCTGGCTCGCCCATCTCGGCGACAAGGCCTACGACTTCGCGATCCAGCTCAATCGCTTCGTCAACTTCTTCCGGCGCCTGTTCAAGGTGCCCTATTGGTCGTTGTCGCAATGGGCCAAGCAGAAGGTCAAGAACGCGGTCAACTATATCGGCGCGTTCGAGCAGGCGCTCGCCGCCGAAGCGCGGCGCCACGACGCCGACGGCGTGATCTGCGGCCACATCCATTACGCGGTGATCCGCGACGAGGGCGGCATCCGTTACATGAATTGCGGCGACTGGGTCGAGAGCTGCACGGCGCTGGTCGAGCACGACGACGGCCATTTCGAGATCATCACCTGGGCGGACCAGGCCGAGAAGCCGGCACAGGTCCCGCAGGTTGCAGCCAGAGCTGCATGACAAAGGCAACCTGATGCGCATCCTGGTCGCGACCGACGCCTGGCACCCGCAAGTCAACGGTGTGGTTCGGACGCTGACCAAGCTTGCTGATGCCGCCAAAAGCCTCGACGTCGAATTCTCGTTCTTGACGCCGCAATCGTTCCGCACCTTTGCGATGCCGAGCTATCGGGACGTGCGGCTGGCCATGCCGCGACCGGGCAGAATCGCGAAGCTGATCGACGAGGCGCGCCCGGACAGCATCCACATCGCGACGGAGGGGCCGATCGGCCTGATGGTTCGCCGCTATTGCCGCCAGCGCAAGCTGCCCTTCACGACCAGCTTCCACACCCGCTTTCCCGAATATGTCCGCGCCCGCGTGCCGGTGCGGGGCTCGCTGATCTGGCGGGCGCTGCGCCGATTCCACAGCTCCAGCCGCGCCGTGATGGCGGCGACGCCGGCGCTTGCGAGCGAGTTGACCGAGCGCGGCTTCGACAATGTCGTGCTGTGGCCGCGCGGCGTCGACACCCATTTGTTCCATCCCCGCGCGATTGATCTGTGCCTGCCGGCGCCGGTGTTCCTCTCGGTCGGCCGGGTCGCGGTGGAGAAGAATCTCGAGGCATTCCTCGATCTCGACCTCCCAGGCACCAAGGTGATCGTCGGCGACGGTCCGGCGCGTGTCTCCCTGGAGGAGGCCTATCCGGCTGCGATCTTCCTCGGCGAAAAGCACGGCGAAGAACTGGCGGACATTTACGCTGCCGCCGATGTCTTCGTGTTTCCGAGCAAGACCGACACGTTCGGCCTGGTCCTGCTCGAAGCGCTCGCGAGCGGCCTGCCGGTCGCGGCGTTTCCGGTGAAGGGTCCCCGCGACGTGATCGGCCACGCGCCGGTCGGCGCGCTCGATCACGATCTGCGCAGCGCCTGCTTCGCCGCGCTCGCCATCTCCCGGCAGGACTGCGTCGAATTCGCCGCCAACTACACCTGGGAGGCCTCGGCCCGGGCTTTTATCGACAGCATTTTGGCGGTCGGCGCCGTGCTGCCCGGTCGGAACGGGGCGGAGCCGGCGCGATTCGTCGCCTGAGAGCCCAAAATCCTCGCGCGGAGATGCCTTGCCCGCGCCTCATCCGCCGCGATAACATCGGGCATGACAGAACAGCTCCTTCCGATCGGCCCTGCCGATATCGATGCCGCAGCGCGCGTGATCGCACCCTTCGCCGTCCGCACCCCCCTGTTGTCCTTTCCCGTGCTCAACGAACGCGTTGGTGCAAAGGTCTATCTCAAGCCGGAGATGCTCCAGCGCACTGGCTCATTCAAGTTCCGCGGCGCCTTCAACAAGGTCGCCTCGATCCCGCAGGACAAGCGCGCCGGCGGCGTGGTCGCGTTCTCCTCCGGCAACCATGCCCAGGGCGTGGCGGCGGCGGCCAAGATCCTCGACATGCAGGCGACCATCGTGATGCCTGCGGATGCGCCGTTATCGAAGCGCGAGCGTACCAAATCCTACGGTGCCGAGGTCGTGCTGTACGACCGCGACCGCGACGACCGCGAGGCGATCTCGCGCGGCATCGCCGAGAAGCGCGGTGCAACGCTGGTCAGGCCCTATGACGATCCCTTCGTGATCGCCGGCCAAGGCACCGCCGGCCGCGAGATCGCCGAGGACATGGCGGCGCTTGGTCTTGCCCCAGACATCGTGGTGGCGCCGGCCTCCGGCGGCGGCCTGATCGCGGGCGTCGCGACGGCTGTGAAGGCGCGCTATCCGCTGGCGCAAATCGTGGTGGCCGAGCCCGAGGCATTCGACGATCACGGCCTGTCGCTGACCGCAGGCCATCGCGAGCCGCACGGGCCGGCAGGCCGCACCATCTGCGATGCGCTGATGGCCCTGATCCCCGGCGAGATGACCTTTGCGATCAACAGCAAGCTGCTCGCGCGCGGTGTGACCGCCTCGGACAAGGAAGTCGGCGCGGCCGTCGCGTTTGCCTATCGCGAGCTGAAGCTCGTGGTCGAGCCGGGCGGAGCGGTCGGCCTGGCCGCGCTGCTCGCAGGCCGCCTTGATGTTGCCGGCAAGAACGTCGTCATCGTGCTCTCCGGCGGCAATGTCGACGCCGATCTGTTTGCGGAGCTGGTGGCCTGATATTCTAATCTTCTGACATGAAGAAGGGCAGAGCGTCACCGCTCTGCCCTTTGTCGTGTGTGGTCGCAATCAGTGCATGAAGCCGCGGTGGTTGTTGCCGCCGTTACCACCCTGGCTCTGGTTCATCGACTGCCGGAAGTTGTTGCCGCCATTGTTGACCATGCGATTGGTCTGATTGAACTGCGGACGATTGTTGTTCTGCACCTGCACCTTGTTCACCGGGTTGTTGTTGATCTTCGCGCCGTTGTTGACGCGGATCGGGTTGTTCTGAGTCTGAACGTTGACGGGCTTTGCATCGACAGTTGTGCCGCCCTTGCCGACATTCACCGGCATGCTCACGATCTTGCCAGGACGGCCATTGACAGTGCCGGCATTGCTGCCGCCATTCGGCGTCTTGTTGGTCGCAGGCAGCGTCACGATCTTGCCGATGCCGCCATTGTTGCTGGTGGTGTTGGTCGGCGCGGGCAGGGTCACGATCTTGCCCGGGGTCTGTGACGGCGTGCCGTTCTGCTGGTTGGGCTGGTTGTTGCCCGCCGGCAGGTTGATGATCTGGCCGCCATTACCGAGCTTGCCGATGCCGTTGTTGTCGCCCGACTTCTGCACGATCGGCAAATTGCCGTTCATTTGCGCGCCACCATTACCCTGCTGCAGCGGCATGTATTTGGGCTGGCCGAGATTGCCGGTCTTGAAGGTCGGGACGATATTCTGCGGCGCCAGGAACTTGGTCGCCTGCATCAAGGGGATCTGCTTCGGCTGCATCTGGAGCTTCAGCGCGACCTGCGCATAGGGCGTGTTGCCGTAGCTGTCGTAGAAGTTCTTGTAGGCGACCGGCGAGTTCGCGAGCACCGTCTTGTGCCAGGCCTGCGTGAGCAGCAGGTTGTTGAGCAGCCAGCGGACGTGATCGCACAGCGGGTCGTGCGGATACATCGTGATGAACTCCTGATAGTACTCCGGCCGTGCTTCGGACACGACGTAGTCATAGGCCTGGCGCGTGGAGCGGCTCGGCAGATTGGAAGCCATCTGCACCACAGGCGCATTCACCGGCGCGCGATTGGCGGCAACAGCGGTGTCGCCGAAGAAGGTGAAGTCGGACGTCAGCGACGAGCTCTCCCACGGGATCTGCGCGCCGCTGGTGGTCTGGTTCACTTCGAGGCGCACGCGCTTGAACAGCTGCTCGATCGGCACGTTGGGCTCGCGCGCGACGTTCAGGAAGGCCTGCGTGTAGGGGCTGTGGCCGCCGGTGCCGTCCTGCGCTTCCGCGCCCGGTGCGGTCGAGTAACCGACGATCGAACCGTTCGGCGCATCGACGATGGCCAAACCACGGCCGGCATCGTTCACGTTCGGGAACGGGTTGTTGCGGCAGGCGTCGAGGATGACGATGCGCATGCGGCTCGGGATCGTCTCCAGCGTCGACATCACGTCGACCAGACGGACGGAGTTGTTGACGAGCTCGGTCTGGCTCGAGACCTTGGCGTCGACGGGAACGAGGTAGTTCTCGCCGGCGAGCTGCACGCCGTGACCGGCGTAGTAGACCATCGCCACCGTGTTCGGACCGCGCGCTGACACTTTGGCGGAGAAGTCCTGGACGACGCGAAGCATGTCGTTCTGGGTCAGGTCGGTCGCGGCGACCACTTCGAACCCGGCGGAGTTCAGGAACTTCGCCATCGACTCCGCGTCGTTGTCCGGATTGGCGAGCTGCGGCGCGTTCTGATAGTTCGAATTGCCGATCACCAGCGCGACGCGCTGTTCCGGGCCTTGCAGCGCGGTGGGAGCCGGCTCGACCGGGGCGACTTGCGCGGAAACAGGGCCGCAGGCAAAGCCGAACAGGCTTCCCAGCAGGCTGGCCGTCATCAGGAAAGGTTTTAGGCGGAACATGGCGTGCTCCTTTGGCACTGATCTCGATACGAGATTGGTTGCCGGGGAGCTTGGCCGCGTTCGAGTTTGAGGTCCGTGATCGTCGTCACCATGGTAGGCTGCGTGATCTGAATCACGCTTGGAACCTACCAAGGTAAGCTTCGATGGGAGGACAGTCCGTCACATGCTGAAATCGATCGATCCTATCCTCACGCCCGACCTGCTCTGGCTGCTGGCGTCGATGGGCCACGGCGACGACCCTCGTTTTCGTCGATGCCAATCACCCCGCGGCACGCATCGCGCAGAGCACGCATTCGCAGCGCCTGATCCAGTTGCCGGGCATGAGCATGGAGACCGCGATCCGCGCCATCATGTCGGTCTATCCGCTCGACGATTTCGATCCCGATCCGGTGCGCGTGATGATGCCGGTCGACGATCCCGATCGCGTCCCCGACGTGCAGCGCGCGGTGATGGCGGAGATCGAGCGCGCCGCCGGCTGCGCCGTTACTCCCGGCAAGCTCTCGCGCCCGGACTTTTATCGCGCGGCGGCTTTGAGTTTTGGCGTCGTGCAGGTCGGTGACAGCAGGGGTTACGGTTGCTTCCTGATCCGCAAGGGCGTGATCAGCTAGGAGGCGATGAGCACGGACGGCCAGCCGATGCGAACGAGGAGGCCTTCGGGTCCGTTGATGCCGACCTCATACATCCCCCATTCGCGGTGGCGCAGCACGCCGCCAGGCCGGATGATCAGATCGTCCACGCGCGCGGCGATGGCGTCCACATCAGGTGTTCGAATGAAAACGCCGAAGGGGTTGTGCTCTTCCGGCACCCGCCACGGGCCGTTCCCGGCTTGGATGAGATGCACCTCGCATCCCCAACCCGTCATGATGATGTAGCCGGCGTCACCGCCCGAACGCGCGAAGCCGAGACGCTCCCAGAACGGAATCGCAGCGGCAAGATCGTTGTTGGGAACGATGGCGAAAGCGCCGACGCGCGGGGTTTCAGGCATTCGTTTGCTCCGGAATATGCAGGTCGTCCGCATCTCTGTTGCTACACTTTGCAAGCCTATCAAGACCGGCCGATGAGTCGAAGCGGCGAAAAGTCTCGCACTCGAATTTGAATGGCCTTCGCGCAATTGACCGTCTAAACTCTCACCATGTCCCGCCTTATGTGTCTATTCGTTGCCATCGTTCTGTCGCTGCTACCCGCCGTTGCGCCCGCTGCGTCCATTCAAAAACGCCCCAAGCAAGCCTGGCATGGCTATGGCTTCCTGCCCGGCTATCGCCAGCCGCTGAGCAACAGCATTCCGCTCTACAAGCAGAAGGAAGCGATGCGGCGGATGTCGCCTAGCGATCGACGCCATTGGTACATCGATCCAGTTCCGCAATATTACGGCTGGGATGGTGAGTGGCGCTATTTCGGCCGGCCCGGCTTCGGCGGCGGCCGCTACAATGGCGGCAGTTTTGGGCCGTGCTGGACGCGGACGCCGATCGGCGCGGTTTGGAATTGCGGGTGATGGGCTGAGCGCGCGGCGCCTAGTGGAAGCTGCGGACGACCTCGATCAGGCCGACGATTGCGGCATTGAAGGCATCGATGTCTTCGGCCGGAATCCAGTACTCCAGACATAAGCGGCCGCCCGCCTCCTGCACGTCATACTTCGCGATGAAGCTGCGCTCGACAGCAAAGCGCGTCACGAAGCCCGCGCCGCTCGCTGGGACATTCCAGTCGCGCGCGATCTTGATTGCGTAGTCTTCCGTCAAGACTCGATAGAAGATCGGCTGGTCGGGCAGGCGCGGCGGAAACGCGCGCATGCCCGTTTGCTGGATCAGCGCCAGCTCTTTCGGCCCGACGGGACGCCAGAGGGTGAGGGTGTCTGCGGTGGAGGAGATGGTTGCCCCCCTTACGAGAAGAACGCGATCTTCTCAGCCTGGGTCATGCGACGGATGGGCCCCATAGGATCGTTTGCGGCGGCGCGGGGCTTTTGCAGGATGCCGCTGGCGAGGATGGTGGCGCCGAGCGAGGCTTCCGGAACCGGCGAGGGCATCGGCAGCGTCGCAGCCTGCGCTGCGCCGAATGTCGCGCTGGCGGCCATCACCGGCGTTGGCTGCTCCATCACTTCGGCGGCGGCTTCCGCAATGGCGTTGGTGAGGCGCGCCAGCGATTCCATAGCGATCGGGGCTTCCTCTACAGGCTCCTCCACGATCGCTGCGGCAGCGACTGGCTCGGGTCTGAGCGACTCTGGTGCGATCGGCTCCGGTATCTCGGCTGCGATGGGCGTTGCGGCCTCCGCAACCACGGGCTCCGGAACCGTCGCTTCCAACTCGACCGGTTCGATGATCTCGTCGAATTCCGGATCGGGCGCGGCCATCTCCAGCGCGATCGCGTCGAGTATAGCTTCGTCCTCGGCTTCCGCTGCGGCATCGAGCGAAAATTCGTCCGGCACCTCGGCGAAGGCGGCGGGCTCTTCAAAAGCGGCGCCTTCACGCGCGATCCGGGTCTCGGCGACGATTTGCGGCTCGAGCGCGGCGTCCGTCGCCTGCTCGGCAACAGAGAAGGCGTCAGCGACGCTAGCCGTCTCCACGGCGGCTTCGGGCTCGATCGCCTCTGCGACGTCCTGCGGCGCCTCCGTAAAAGCCACGGCTGCTTCGCTGGCCATCGCCGCCGGCGCGGCCTCCGCCAGCGGAGCTTGCGCAATGGGCGACGGCGCCTCCTGCACCGGAGCCGGCGAGGGGCGCGCGGCCTGCGGCGTTGCGTCAGCGTCGGTCTGGTCGATCCGGTCCTTGAGCAGATCGAATGCGGCCTTGAGGTCGGCGCGGGGGTCGATGGTCGAAACCTGCGCGCAGGCCGCCTCGATGGAGGCGAGCTGCGAATCAATCAGGTCGCAGATTCGTCCGTCGGCGCCGATCTCGCGCCAGCGCCAGGAGATCTCCTTGATGATGCGCAGGCCGCGCGGGATCGGTGCGAGGCTCGCCTCGATCGCCCCGGGATCGAACGCGGCGATCGCGATCGTCTCGGCTTCGCGGATCGCGTGCCGGATCGCGACCAGCGCCTCGGGCAGCCGATCCTCGACCACGGGTTGGCGCTGTGCCGCAACGGTTTCTTCGATTTTTGCGACCGCGTCGAGCACCATGCGGGTATCCGCATTGCGGTTGCGTTTGGCGTATTCGCCGAGGAACCAGCGGCCGCGCGCGGTCTCCATGAAGGCTTCGCGGATCGCGTCGTAATCCTGCTCGTTCGGCTCGGCCGCACGGGCAGACATAGGCGAAAGGGCGAATGCTTCGTTGGCCATGTCAATCTCGTCGCGCAAATCAGTACGCGTTACTGTAACGATCACCACGATATCGGCCGAATCGCAATTGGTTTGATGGCAGGCGAATCACAAATCCCCATCGCAGCAGCTCGGAAGCGGCGATTCGCCGTGAGCCTCGCGCTGTTCTATTCGGCCGTGTTCGCGGTGTCGGGTACGCATCTGCCGTTCTTTCCGGTCTGGCTGAAGGCGATCGGCATCGACGCGGCCTGGATCGGCCTCATCAACGCGCTGCCGGCGATCACGCGCTTCACCACGCTGCCGCAGATCACCGCCTTTGCTGAAAAGCGACATGCCATTCGCGCCGGCATGATGGTGTCCGTACTGGCGACGGCGATCGGGTTTACGGCGGTCGGCTTGCAGCAGCAGCCGCTGGCGCTGTTCCTGATCTATGCGCTGACCTGCGTGATGTGGACGCCGACCATGCCGCTGACCGACGCCTATGCGTTGCGTGGCGTCGCCCGCTACGGGCTCGATTACGGGCCGGTGCGGCTGTGGGGCTCGGCAGCCTTCGCAGCCGGCTCGCTCGCCTGCGGCTATCTCGTGGACCGCATCGCGGCGCGCGATCTGATCTGGGTCATCGTCGCCTGGGCCGTGATTGCGGTCGCCGCCGGCATGCTGCTCCAGCCGCTCGACGACGCCAGGCGAAGGACGACAGTGACGCACGCCAGCAAGGCGCTGCTGCGCGATGCCGGCTTCTGGGCCATCATCGTTTCGGCCGCGCTGATCCAGGGCAGTCACGTCGCGTATTATACGTTCTCGGCCATCAACTGGCAGGCCCACGGCCTCGGCGGGCTGACGATCGCGGGGCTCTGGACATTGGGCGTGATCGCCGAGATCGTCGTGTTTGCGCTGTCGCCGCGCTTCTCGCTGCACCCGTCCTCGCTCATGGCCATCGGGGGCGCGAGCGCAGTCGTTCGCTGGGTCGTCACCGCGTACGATCCGCCGCTCGCGCTGCTGGCGATCGTGCAACTCGGCCACGGCCTGACCTTCGGGATGACCATCCTCGGCACCATGAATCTCCTGGTGCAGCGCGTGCCGTCGCATCAGATCGCGCGGGGGCAGGGCTACTACGCCGCGTGCAACGGGCTGCTGGGCGCGACCACCTCGATCGTGTCAGGCGCGATCTACGCCCGCATCGGCGACGGCCTGTATTACGTCATGGCGGCGATGGCGGCTGCCGGCGCGCTTCTGATCTGGTCGGCGCGGCACCGGCTGAAAGCTCAGCCCCAGAGCGACGAATCCGGCGGATAGACCAGGCTGTCATCATAACGCAGGCCATGATCGCGGTCGCGCGTCAGCAGCAACGGACCGTCGAGATCGACGAAGCGCGCCTGCGGCGTCACCAGCATTGCAGGCGCCATCGACAACGAGGTCGCGACCATGCAGCCGATCATGATCTCGAAGCCGAGCGCCTGAGCGGCATCGGCCATCGCCAGCGCCTCGGTGAGGCCGCCGGTCTTGTCGAGCTTGATGTTCACGGCGTCATAGCGCTCGCGCAAGGCTGCGAGCGAGTTGCGGTCGTGCACGCTCTCGTCGGCGCAGACCACGAGCGGCCGCTTGATCCGCGCCAGCGCGTCGTCTTTGCCGGCGGGCAGCGGCTGCTCGACGAGGGTGACGCCGACGGCCTCGCAGGCCGCAAGATTGTGCTCCAGATTGGCCTCGGTCCAGGCCTCGTTGGCATCCACGATCAGCTCGGATTCGGGCGCCGCCTCGCGCACGGCCGTGATCCGCTCCGGATCGCCATCGCCGCCGAGCTTGATCTTGAGCAGCGGCCGGTGCGCCGCTTTGGCGGTCGCCGCCGCCATGGCCTCGGGCGTGCCCAGCGAGATCGTGTAGGCCGTGGTGCGCTCGCCCGGCGCGGGGCGGTCGAGCAGGCTCCAGGCCCGCAAGCCGGCCGTCTTGGCTTCCAGATCGATCAGGGCGCAATCCAGCGCGTTGCGGGCCGCTCCGGGCTTCATGGCGGCCTGGAGGGCCTGGCGGGTGAGGCCGCCGGCCACGGCCTCCTGCATGGCCTGGATGGCGGCAAGGGTCGCCTCGGGCGTCTCGCCATAGCGGGGATAGGGCACGCATTCGCCGCGGCCGGTCAGGTCGTCCCGGCGGACCTCGACCACGACTGTCACGGCCTCGGTCTTGGCGCCTCGGCTGATGGTGAAATTGCCCGCGATGGGAAAGCGCTCGATTCGCGCGGCGAGGGCAGGAACTTTGCTGGAAGTCATTTTGAACTCTGGCGAAATCTGAACCTGCTGGTTACCTGTGGCAACTAAGGTTAACCAGTTGGGGATACCTTCTCCGGGTAAGGGCGCGTGCGCAACCATCTGATTTCAACCGTTTCTCGCGCCGCGGCACGGGAGCGGACATCTTGAACGGCGATCCGAAGCTGGAACGGATTGCGAAGGGCAATGCGCTGGCACTCTGCGCCACCGGAACCTGGACCGCGAGCTTCGCGCCGGTCCTGGAGCGGATGGTGGCCGACGCCGAGAAGCTCGCCGGCACCTCGCAAAGCATCTTCATCGACGTTTCCGAGGTCGCCAAGCTCGACACCTTTGGCGCCTGGCTGATCGAGCGGCTGCGCCGCAGCCTGACGCAGGGCGCCGTCGAGGCGCAGATCGCCGGCCTTTCCGCCAATTATTCGAGCCTCGTGGACGAGGTGCGGCGGGTCAGGGCGACGCCCGTCATCGACAGCAGCACGATCACCATCACCGGCATGCTGGAGCAGATCGGCCGGGCCGTGGCCGGTGTTGCCGGCACGGTCGCAGGCCTGATCGACATGCTCGGCGCGGTGCTCGCGGCGGTCGCGCGCACCCTGATTCATCCGCGCTCGTTCCGCCTGACCTCGACCGTGCATCATCTCGAGCAGGTCTGCTGGCGCGCGGTGCCCATCGTCGTGCTGATCACGTTCCTGATCGGCTGCATCATCGCCCAACAGGGCATCTTCCATTTCCGCAGGTTCGGCGCCGACCTGTTCGTCGTCGACATGCTCGGCGTGCTGGTGCTGCGCGAGATCGGCGTGCTGCTGGTCGCGATCATGGTCGCGGGCCGCTCGGGCAGCGCCTACACCGCCGAACTCGGCTCGATGAAGATGCGCGAGGAGATCGACGCGCTGCGCACCATGGGTTTCGACCCGATCGAGGTGCTGGTGCTGCCGCGCATGCTCGCGCTCGTTCTCGCGCTGCCGATCCTGGCCTTCCTCGGCGCGATGGCCGCGCTCTATGGCGGCGGCCTCGTCGCCTGGCTCTATGGGGGCGTGCAGCCGGAGGCTTTCCTGCTGCGGCTGCGCGACGCCATCTCGATCGACCATTTCATCGTCGGCATCGTCAAGGCACCTGTCATGGCCGCGGTGATCGGCATCGTCGCCTGCGTCGAGGGGCTCGCGGTGCAGGGTAGCGCGGAATCGCTCGGGCAGCACACGACGTCGTCTGTCGTGAAAGGCATTTTTTTCGTCATCGTCATGGACGGCGTGTTCGCCATCTTCTTCGCCGCGATCGGGATGTGACGATGGCTCCCGAAATTCAGAACCCGATCATTCGCGTCCGCGACATCACCGTGCAGTTCGGCGCGACGCGCGTGCTCGACGGGCTGGACCTCGACGTCAAGCGCGGCGAGATTTTGGGCTTCGTCGGCCCTTCCGGCGCGGGCAAGTCCGTGCTCACACGCACGATCATCGGCCTCGTGCCGAAGGTCGCAGGCAGCATCGAGGTGTTCGGCGTCGACCTGGATGCCTCCAATACGTCGCAGCGTCGCAACGTGGAGCGGCGCTGGGGCGTGCTGTTTCAGCAGGGCGCGCTGTTCTCCTCGCTCACGGTGCGGCAGAACATCCAGTTTCCGATGCGCGAATATCTGCGGGTGTCGCAGCGGCTGATGGACGAGATCACCATCGCCAAGCTCACCATGGTGGGTCTCAAGCCCGAAGTGGCCGATCGCTTTCCGTCGGAACTGTCGGGCGGCATGATCAAGCGCGTGGCGCTGGCGCGCGCGCTGTCGCTCGATCCGGATCTGGTCTTCCTGGACGAACCGACCTCAGGCCTGGACCCGATTGGCGCTGGCGATTTCGACGAGCTGGTCAGGACGCTGCAGCGTACTTTGGGGCTGACCGTTTTCATGGTAACCCACGACCTCGATAGCCTTTACACAGCATGTGACCGCATCGCCGTTTTAGGCAACGGTAAGATCATTGCGGCAGGGTCGATCGCCGACATGCAGGCCTCGCAGCATCCCTGGCTGAGGCAATATTTCCATGGCAAGCGCGCTCGCGCGGTGATGGGCTGAGGTGCCGGAGTAGCTGATGGAAACGCGCGCAAACTATGTGCTGATCGGGTCGTTCACGCTGGCGGTGATCGTCGCCGCGATCGGTTTCGTGCTGTGGTTTCAGTCGTTGCACACCACCAAGCAGCGCAGCCCCTTGCGCGTCGTGTTCGAGGGCCCGGCCGCGGGCCTTCGCAACGGCGGCAGCGTCAATTTCAACGGTATTCGGGTGGGCGAGGTGGTCTCGGTGAAGCTCGACAACCCGCGGCGGGTTGTCGCACTCGCCATGGTCGAGAACAACGCCCCGATCCGCAAGGACACCCTGGTCGGCCTCGAATTCCAGGGCCTGACCGGCGTCGCCGCGATCTCGCTCAAGGGCGGCGAGGAGGCAGCGCCTGCGCCGCCGCTCGACGAGGACGGCATCCCCACGCTGACGGCCGATCCCAACAAACTCCAGGACGTCACCGAGGCGATCCGCGGCACGCTCCAGAACATCAACAAGATCGTGGCCGACAATCAGGAATCGGTGAAGAACTCGCTGAAGAATCTCGAGACCTTCACCAACTCGCTCGCCCGCAACTCCGAGAAGATCGACGGCGTGATGGCCAAGGTCGACGGCGTCATGCTCAAGGCCGACAGCCTCATGCTCGGCCTCAACACGCTCGCCGGCGGCAAGGATGGCGGCGAGCTGTTCCAGGCGGTGAAGTCGATCCGCGAACTGGCCGACGATTTCGACAAGCGCTCCGGCGCATTGATGACCGACGGCCGCCGCACGCTCGGCGACATCAGCCGCGCCGTCAACAATTTCGACCGCAACCCGACCCGCGTCCTGTTCGGCGCCAGCAACAACGCACCGGCGGCCGCGCCGCCACCGCCGCCAGAGCCGCCGAAGCCCGCCGTGCCGGAGCGCCGGCGGCAGTAGGCGCGTTGCACTCGACCCTCTCCTTCGTCATTGCGAGCGAAGCGAAGCAATCCAGACTGCCTCCGCAGAAGCAGTCTGGATTGCTTCGTCGCAAGAGCTCCTCGCAATGACGAGTTTGTGGAGGCGCAGCGACGCCCCAAACAAAACGGAGCCCGCGAGGGCTCCGTTTTTTCATTCGCTGTTCGCTATCGCTGCGAACCGCTTACCCCAGCCGGCCCGCTGCGTGCGCGAGCAGCGTGTACACCAGGCCCGTCTCGGAGGTCAGGTGGTTGCGCAGCTCCTGCGGGCCGCGGCCGTCGCGGGCGACTTCGTCGAGCAGGCGTTCGAACTCGGCGACATAGCGGTCGACCGTGGCCTTGAAGTTGCGGTCGGAGCGATACTTGCGGGCGACCTCGTCAAAGGCCTTCTGGCCAGCGGGCGTGTAGAGGCGCTTGGTGAAGGCCTTGTTCTCGCCGCGCTGGTAGCGGTCCCACATCTCGGACGCGAGGTTGCGGTCCATCAGCCGGCCGATGTCGAGCGACAAGGATTCCAGCGGATTGCCGCCACCTTGCGGAGCCTGCGGCTGCGGCGCCGGTGCAGCTTGGCGGCCGCGCTGGGGCTCACGTCCGGTGGGCGCACCCTGGTTGGCGTCCGTGCGGCTCAAGAGGTCCGACAGCCAGCCGTCACGGCCCTGGTCGTTTCCGGCCGGCGCGACCGGCGGGGCTTCGGTGCGGCGCGAGGCGGGCATGCCGAGGTCCGGCGGCGGCAGCGTCGAGGCGCTGGCGCTCTCGCGCATGCGCGTGTCGGTGCTGCGCGCGCCGACGGCAGCCAGCATCGGCTCTTCCTGGCGCTGCACGCTGGCGCGGCCCGTCGTGGAGACGTCGAGGCCACGGCCGTGCTGGGCCACGATGCGGTTGAGCTCGGCGAGGGCCTCGATCTGGTCGACGATCACCTTGCGCATCTGCGCAGTGCTCTCGGCCGCCTCCTGCGGCATCTCGAGCACGCCGCGGCGCAGCTCGTTGCGGGTGGCTTCGAGCTCGTTGTGCATCTCGAACGCCATCTGCTTCATGCTGGAGACGAGGTTGGTAAACTTCTCCGTCGACTGCTTGAACATCGCATCCGCCTCGTCGGTGGTCTGGCGGTAGATGTCGTGCATGGCCTCGACGGTCTGCCGGTGCTCCTCCTCGGAGGCCGACCGCACCGCCTCGAACTGGCGGGTGATCGCGGCGGAACCTGCGCCGGCAGTTTCGGCCACGACGCGGGCGATGTCGCGGGCACGCTCTTCGGCGGCCGCCAGCGATTCATCGAGCAGGCCGGTGAAGCGCGACAGGCGCTGGTCGAGATCGGCCGTGCGCAGGTCGATCGTGGTGACGAGGGATTCCAGCGCCTCCTTGCGTTCGGCGAGCGAGGCGGTGGTGTTCTTGTTGCTCTGCTCGACGACCTGCGCGGCCTCGACGAGTGCCTTGCCGTGCGCGTCGAATTGGGTCGACAGCTCGCCGAGATCCTGGAGCGCCCGGGTGGTCTTGCTGTTGAAGACGTTGAGCTGGTCTTCCAGGTTCTGCGTCGCAGCGCCGTTACGCGAGGTGACGTCGTTCATCGCCGAGACGAAGTCGGCGACGCGCGTCACCAGCGCCCGCTCGAGCGAGTTGAGGTTGTCGTGCGCACCGGTCAGCACCTCCTGGAGCAGGATGTTGCCTTCGCGCAGGCGCTCGAACAGGGCGACCGTATCGGTGCGCAGGATCTTGCTGGTCTCCTGCATCTCGGTGACGGCCGCAATCGAGACCTGGCGCGACTGGTCGATCGCCGCGCGCGAGGCCTGCTCGAGGTCCTTGAGCGACTTGTTGACGGCACCCGTCGCCATCTCGCTCGCCGAGTTGATGGTTCGCGCCACCTCGGAGCCGTTGCCCATCATCGTCTGCGAGAAGGCATGTCCGCGTGTCTCGATCGACTTCAGCGCATCGGATGTGACGCGGTCGATGTCGAGCGTGAGCTGGCTGGTCTTCGAGCCGATCGCGTCCACGAGCGAGCCGCGCTTGGCGTCGATCATGTTGGCGAGACGGTCGGACTGCTGCTGCACGTAGGTGACGATCTCGTCGGTCTTGCCGGTCATGGCCTGGCCGAAGCTGCTGCTGGCGGCGAGCACCGAGCGCTCGACGTCCGCCGAGCTCGACTTCACCCGCGAGCTCGCCTCGTTGGAGGCGTTGATCAACGCGTTCTGGGCGTTGAGCGCGCTGGTCTGGATGTCGTTGGTCGCGTTCGCGGTGGCCGTGCTCAGCGTACGCTCGATCTCGCTCGAGATCGTGCGGATCTGGCTTGCGGCATCCGCCGAGGTCGAGGTCAGCGAGGTCTGCGCCTCACGCGCGCTGTTGAGGATGGTCGAGGCGGTGTCGGCGCCGACCGAGGTCAGCGTGCGCTCGATGTCCGTGGTCAGCGACTTGATCTGGCTCGCAGCGTCCGTCGAGGCGGAGATCAGCGTGCCCTGGGCCTCGCGTACGCCGCTGGTGAGCGCTTCGATGGTAGCGCCGCCGGCGGTCGCCAGCGCGCGCTGCATCTCGGCCGCCAGCGAACGGACCTGGCCGGTCTGTTCGGCCGAGACCGCCAGCAGGGTGCTCTGGGCATCGCGGGCGCTGGTCGTGATCGTCTCGGCGGTCGACTGGCCGACCTGCGAGAGCGAGCGATGCACTTCGGCGGCGAGAGACTTGACCTGGCTCGCCGCATCCGAGGACGCATTGACGAGCGTGCTCTGGGCTTCGCGGGCGCCGGTCATGATGGTCTCTGCGGTCGCGGTGCCGGCCATCGAGAGCGAGCGCTGCACGTCCGAGGAGAGCGCCTTGATCTGGTTGGCGGTCTCGCTCGAGGCCGCGATCAGCGCGCTCTGCGCATCGCGGGCGCCGGCGGTGATCGATTCCGCCGTGCTGGTGCCGGCCATCGACAGCGAGCGCTGCACGTCGGCGGTGAGAGTCTTGACGTGGTTGGCCGCGTCCGAGGACGCCGTAACGAGCGTGGTCTGCACCTCGCGGGCACCGGCCAGGATCGAGGCGGCGGTCGCCGAGCCTGCTGACGACAGCGTGCGTTCGACGTCGGCGGTGAGGGTCTTGACGTGGTTGGCCGCGTCCGAGGATGCCGTGACGAGCGTGGTCTGCACCTCGCGGGCGCCGGCCAGGATCGAGGCCGCGGTCGCCGAGCCTGCCGAAGACAGCGTGCGTTCGACGTCGGCCGCGAGCCCCTTGATCTGGTTGGAGGCATCGCCGGATGCTGCGACCAGCGTCGACTGCGCTTCGCGGGCGCTGGTCAGGATCGAGTTCGCGGCACCGGTGCCGACCGCCGTCAGCGCGCGCTCGACCTCGGCGGAGGTCATCTTGAGCTGGGCGTTGACGTCGGAGGAAACCGTCATCAGCGACTGCTGTGCGGTGCGCGCACCGGTCTGGATGGTCTCGCTGGTGTTGACCACGAGGTTGGTGAGCGAGCGCTCGGCGTCCTCGACATGCGAGCGGATCGCGGTCGAGATCATCTCGGCGCGGGACATCATGTCCTCGCTGGCCTGGCGTCCGCTGCTCTCGATGCGGCCGGCGACGGCCTCGACGCGCGAGCCGAGCAGATCCTCGAACTGCGCCACGCGCACGTCGATGTCGCTGGCGACCGAGCCGACCTTGGTATCGATGGCCTGCTGGATGTCCTGGAACCGCGCCGTGACCGTGTCGGTCAGGTGCATGCTGCGGCCGTCGATGATTTCGGTGACGCCGGTGATGCGGCGGTCGACCGCCTCGATCGCCTGCGCGGTGCCGTCCGTGAGGGTCGAGGTCAGGAGGGTGAGGCGGGTATCGATCGACTGCACGGCCTGCGAGGCGCCGTTCGTCACCGCGGTGGTCAGGTAGGTGAGGCGCGTGTCGATGGATTCGAGCGCCTGCGAGGCGCCGCCGGTGAGGGTGGTCGTCAGATGTGTGAGGCGCGTGTCGATCGACTGGATGGTCTGCGATGCGCCATCGGTCAGCGAGGTCGTGAGGTGGTTGAGGCGGTTGTCGATCGTCTCGATCGCCTGCGACGCGCCATCGGTCAGCGAGCTCGTGAGGTGGGTAAGGCGGGAGTCGATCGACTGGATCGCCTGCGCGGCACCGTCGGTCAGCGACGAGGCGAGCGTGTTGAGCCGTCCGTCGATGGTCTCGGTGACCGACTTCGCACGGGTATCGAACGACTGTTCGAGCGCGGCGACGCGGCCGACGAGCTGCTCGTCGAAGGTCTTGATGTGACCGTCGATCGTAGAGTCGAGGTTGGAGATCTTGCCGTTCAGCGAGGCATCGAGGTTGCTGACGCGTTCGCCGATCGTGGTCTCGAACTGGACCAGGCGCTGGTCGAGCACAGCCGTGATCGCGCCGCCGTTGGAGGTGAAGCGGGTGTCGAAATTGTCGACATAGGTCTTCAGCGACTCATGGATGTCCTGGGTGCGCTGGCCCATCCGATCGACGATCTCGCCGCCGAAGGTTTTCACGGTGCGGTCGAACTCGGAGATGTGGCGGGTGATCAGCGCGCCCAGCGTGCCGGAGTCGCGGGCGAACTTCTCGACCAGCTCGGTGCCCTGGTTCTTCACCAGCTCGTCGAAGGCGCTCATCTGGAGCGACAGCGAGTCGTGCGCAGTCTCGGTCTGGCTGACGACCTTGGCGACCAGCGTGTTGACGGTGGCGTCGAGCGCTTCGCTCGCCTTGTCGCCGGAGGTCATGATGTGGCCGGCGAGGCGGTTGCCGGCGTCGTCGATCTTGGCGGAGAGGTCGTTGGAGCGCAGCTCGAGCTCGAGCAGCAGCGAGTCCGACGAATTCTTCAGGCTGTCGTGCACCTGCTCGGTGCGCTCGGAGATGCCGTCGACGATCGCGGCGGAGCGCTGCTCGAACTCGCCGGTGATGCGGTCGATGCGCTCGTTCAGCATTTCGTGGACGCGGTCGGCGAGGTCGACGAACTCGTCGTGAACGTGGCCGGTCTTGAAATTGAGGCTGGTGGTCAGCCGCTCGCTGGCGTCGAGCACGGCGCGCGTGGTCTCGTTGCTGGCCTCCTCAAGGCGGTCGAGCAGGTCGCCGCCGCGCTCGCCGAGCGCGAGGATCATGTTGTCGCCGGCGTTGCTGAGCGCACCGGTGATGTGGGCGCCGCGCTCTTCGAGCGCGCCGGTGATGGACTTGGCCACCTCGTCGACGCGCGAGGCGATCGCGTCCGAGATCAGCGCGATGTCATGGCGCAAATCGATCTGCACACCGGAGATGGCGCTGCGGACCTGCTCGGCCTGGCCGACCAGATTGTCGCGCTGATGCGCGATGTCCTGGAGCAGGGCGCGGATGCGCACTTCGTTGTCGGAATAGGCGCGTTCGAGCGCCGCGACCTCGTTGGCGACCAGCGTCTCGAGTTCGCCGGCGCGCGCGATGGCGCGCTCGATGCCGTCGCCCATCGCCGCAACCTCGCGGCGGATGGCCTGGCCCACAGTGACCATCGAATCCGAAGCCGAGCCTTCCGGCTCGGAGAAGCGGATCGCAACCTGGGCCATTGCTTGCGCGACCGAGCTCATTTGCTGGCCGCGCCAGACGAGGCTCGCCAGGAAGAAGAACAGCATGATCGGCGCGAAGAACATCGTGACGAGGCCGGCAATGGCCAACACGCCGCCGCTCTGGCCCATCGCCGCCTGGATCGAAGGCAGGAAGCCGACCGTCAGCGCGGCGCAGGCCGCCAGCCAGATGACGGTGAAGATTGTCGCGCCGGTATAGATGTTGCGGGTCGGGCGTCCCGTTTGCAGCGTCTGCAAGAGCTGGCCGATGGTCGCACGGTCGTCATTGGCGGCGCGGCGCGAGGAGCGCGGCTCCTCGACCTGGTCGAACATCGCGCGTTCGTTCGCGGCAGGACGCGGGTCGAAGCTCGGTTCGTCGAAGATCGGGGGAGCCGGTGGCGCGACCGGGGGCGGCGTCTCGCTGCGCATCGAGGCATTGCGGCTGGTGTCCGCAGCCGTGTCGCTGATGTTCAGGGCTTCCTGGATTGCAGAAAGCGCATCTTCTGTGGGGTCTTTGACCTTTTTCGGAGTGTTTGCCATGTTCAGTCCGAGCCCTCGTTACTTGTACGCGTCCCCCCGCGAGCTCTGCGCGCTACGCAAGCCCACAGTCCGGATCATGCCGCTTGCGCGGATCTCCGAGCCATCCCCACCCGGACGGCTTGTCCGCCAATTTCTCCAACATCCTATTGGCAGAGCGTCGCGAATGAAATGCCCGCGATTAAGACATTCTTAATCATCGTTAACAGGATCGTGCCGTAAGGCCTTAGCAATAAATGGAATTCTCCACGGAACTCGCCGGATTGCGGCAACTTTTCGTCAATAAACAGGCAGATTTGCGTAAAACGGCCGGAACATTTCGTTAACCATTTCCGTGCTTGGGTGGAGGGAACTTGACCGCCGGACCGGCGGACAGCGCGCGATGCCGGGGCCTGCGCCATGACGCCTGAACTGCAACGGATGGACTGGATGCCTTCGCCCCCGCTTGCACCCATCGACAGCCCGCTCGACCTCGATCATCTCTCCCGCATGACGCTCGGCGATTCCGAGCTGGAACAGGAAGTGCTGGCGATGTTTGCCGAGCAGGCGGTGCGCCTGATCGCGGCAATGGCAGCGCTGCCGGCCGAGGCCGGTGTACTCGCCCACAAGCTCAAGGGCTCGGCGCGCGGGATCGGCGCCTTTGCGGTGGCGGATGCCGCAGCGAGCCTGGAGACCGCGATCCAGACCGGCCAGGGCCGGCCTCACGCCTTCGCCGCGCTGAAAGAGGCGGTGACCGAAGCTCGCGCCGCCATCGAGGCGATCCTGAACCCTTAGGCCGACAGGGCCAGAGCCGTGCTCTAGTGTTTTGTTTTGACGGGTTTTCTTCCCGCGAAGCGGTATTCACGACTTATCAAAACGCTATGGCGCCGGGCTGATCGACCCGTTATAGGACAGCCCGGACCCTCCTTCATTCCCTAGATCGCGGCAGCACGAGCACACATGGCCAAAATTCACTTTGTCGATCACAAGGGCGAAACCCGTACGGTGGACGTCGAGAACGGCGCGACTGTGATGGAAGCCGCCATCCGCAACAGCATTCCCGGCATCGAGGCCGAATGCGGCGGCGCGTGCGCCTGCGCCACCTGCCATGTCTATGTCGACGAAGCGTGGCGCGAGAAGGTCGGCAGCCCGACGCCGATGGAAGAGGACATGCTCGACTTCGGCTTCGACGTACGGCCGAACTCGCGCTTGTCCTGCCAGATCAAGGTCTCCGACGATCTCGACGGCCTCGTCGTGGCGACGCCGGAGCGGCAGGCCTAACTCTCTTAGCTATCATGTGCTCGGCGGCGCGACCTCGATGCCGCGCTTGTGCCAGGGGCTGAGCTTCTCGAGCACTTCCGCGGTGAGTGGCGTTGGCCGGCGCGACGCTTCGTCGATCATCACGGCGACCGACGTCGCCGATGCAATGCACTTCCCTTCCGAAAATACCACCTGCTCGAACGTCACCGACGTTCGTCCCAGCTTCGCGACGCCGAGGCCGAGTTCGATCGTGTTCGGCCAGTGCAACTCGGCGCGAAAATGGATGTCGAGCCGCACCATGATCCAGGCAAGTCCCGGCGGCGTCAGGCCGTATTCCGGGAGCTTCATCAGCGTGACACGGCCGGTCTCGAAATAGGTAGCGTAGACCGCGTTGTTGACGTGCTGGTTGGGGTCGAGATCGCCGAAGCGGACATTGTCGCTGAGGCGAAAAGGATAGTCCTCCAGGCGCGGCGTCGTATCGAGGCGGCTTGGTGCGTTCACCGATTGATCTCCGTCATAGCGTTGCTGGTTACAGCCCAGTTATCCTGACCCGGCAAGTGGGTGCGGCTGCGGGGCGCTCCCGCTTTTATGCCTTCCCTGATCCATCCCCGTTGGCTAGACAGGCAGGGTCACCTCGGCCCAAAGGGCGCCGTCCCACCGAACGACGATAAAGAGACGACATGAGCGACGCGATCAAAACGGATGTGCTGATTATTGGCGCCGGCCCCTGCGGTCTGTTTGCCGCTTTCGAGCTGGGCCTTCTCGACATGAAGACGCATTTCGTCGACATCCTCGACAAGGTCGGCGGCCAGTGCGCAGAGCTCTATCCGGAAAAGCCGATCTACGACATTCCCGGCATTCCGCAGGTTTCGGGGCAGGGCCTCACCGACGCCCTGATGGAGCAGATCAAGCCGTTCCATCCGACCTTCCATCTCGGCGAGATGATCGAGACCGTGGAGAAGATCGGCGATCCCCTGTTCCGCTGCACCACGGACGCCGGCAAGGTGTTCGAATGCAAGGTGCTGGTGATCGCTGCGGGCGGCGGCTCGTTCCAGCCCAAGCGTCCACCGGTGCCTGGGATCGAAGCTTATGAAGGAAGCTCGGTGCACTATGCCGTGCGCAAGATGGAGACGTTCCGAGACAAGAACGTGCTGATCGTGGGCGGCGGCGATTCCGCGCTCGACTGGACGCTCAATCTGCATCCGATCGCCAAGCGCATCACGCTCTTGCACCGTCGCGACGATTTTCGCGCCGCCCCCCACAGCGTCGAGCAGATGCGCGTGCTGGTCTCTGCCGGCAAGATGGATCTGCGGCTCGGCCAGGTCACCGCGTTGTCGGGCAACGAGGGCAAGCTGAGCGGCGCCACCGTCAAGGGCAACGACAACAGCGTAATCGAAATTGCCTGCGACACCATGTTGCCGTTCTTCGGGCTGACCATGAAGCTCGGTCCGGTCGCGAACTGGGGCATCGCGCTGGAGAACAATCTGGTGCCGGTCGAGACATCCGCGTTCGAGACCAACGTGCCGGGCATCTTCGCGATCGGCGACATCAACACCTATCCCGGCAAGATCAAGCTGATCCTGTGCGGCTTCCACGAGGGCGCGCTGATGTCGCAAAAAGCCCATCGCTACGTGTATCCGGAGAAGCGGCTCGTGTTCCAGTACACGACATCGTCCTCCAGCCTGCAAAAGAAGCTCGGCGTCAACTGACGGCGGCGGGCGATGCCCCATGTTTCTGGTGCTGGAACAGTTCGCGAAATCGCCGTAGTCTGCGGCCATTGCAGTAGGCGGCTTAGCAAGGCGATTGGCTCAGCAAGGTGATGATAATGCGGACTCTCTTTTCCGGCTTTCGGTTGTTCTCGCTCCTCGCGCTCGCGATGTCGCTCGGCGCGGTGAGCCCGGTTGCGGCGCAAGTGCAGCAGCCGACCGCCGCAGGCCTCTGGCAGAAGGTCGAAGACGGCAAGACGGTGGGATGGTTCCTCTTCGTCGACCACAACGGCATCTTCGAAGGCGTCATCGCAAAAACCTTTCCGCGGCCCGGCGACGATCCGAACGAGATCTGCGCGAAATGCACGGACGATCGCAAGAACGCGCCGGTGCTCGGCCTCTCCTTCATCCGCGACATGAAGCGCGATGGCTTGAAGTATGACGGCGGCAACGTGGTCAACCCGCGCGACGGCAACATCTGGAAGGCCAAGATGACGGTCAGTCCGGATGGGCAGACCCTGACGATGCGCGGCTTCCTCGGCATTTCCCTGTTCGGCAAGGATGAGACCTGGACGCGTCTTCCCGACGCCAACATCGCGCAGGTCGATCCCGCCATCGTCGCGAAATATCTCCCGGCGCAAGCAACCGCTGCGACCAAGCCCATGCCCGCGGCGAAGAAGGGCGGCGCGATGATGGCGCCGGCGCCGAAGCAGTAGGGTCTAGGTCGCGCGCTGTGGCGCCCGAACTTCCGTAGCTCCACACAGGCCGTCATTGCCCGCCAAGCGGGGACTCCAGTACGCCGCAGCCTCTCCGCGTTCTTGCGCGGTGTCCGTGGCCCCCGTGCGCAATCGCGCATGCGGCCGGCTGCGACAGCGGAGAACTTGGCGCGCGAGCAGCAGTCATACCCGTCGAAAGACCAATGCGTGCCGGACGCGCGCCAGTAGTTCCCCGGAATGCGCGGTGGCGCCGGATTTGCATAGCTATCCGCAAAGCTGTTGGGGGAATGAGTCGCCGTCCTTGACGCCCTTCGCCGAGTCGCGGAAGGCGGACGGCAACTATCGCCCCGCGGCGATGACCTCGATCTGCGGAGACGACATGAGACGTGCAATACCGCGTGCCGCCATGCTGCTGGTCCTGACGGTGCTGCTGACCGCCCCGACGATGGCGCGTGACGACGGCCGCTACGCCAACTCGCCGTTAAAGCCCTGGTTCGAGAGCCTGCACAGCGAATACGGCCAATGCTGCTCGGATGCCGACGGCTACGTGGTCGCCGATGTCGACTGGGAATCCGACAAAGGCCGCTATCGCGTGCATCTCGAGGGCGAATGGGTGGTCGTGCCTGACGGCGCCGTCATCACCGAGCCGAACAAGATCGGCCGCACCATGGTGTGGAAGCACTATATCGACGGCCATCCGCGCGTTCGCTGCTTCATGCCGGGCAGCATGACATAGACTGAAGCGTCATCCCGGGCGAAACGTAGCGTCGAAACGGGACTCGCACCAATGCATCCACGCGGCGAGGCAGTGTCGGCGCGCGGCGCTCAGGTCACCGGCGCCGGATTGAACAGCGTCAAATCGTTGTGGATGCCCCAGCGATCGGACCAAGGTTGCGTGCGGCCGCTGGCGACATCGAGGATCAGGCGGAACAGGTCCCAGCCGGTCTCCTCAATGGTCTTCTCGCCGGTCGCGATGCCTCCCGCATCGAAATCGATCAGGTCCTTCCAGCGTCGCGCGAGCTCGCTGCGGGTCGCGACCTTGATCACGGGCGCGGCGGCGAGGCCATAGGGCGTGCCGCGGCCGGTGGTGAACACCTGCAGCGTCATGCCGGAGGCGAGTTGGAGCGTGCCGCAGATGAAGTCGGACGCCGGCGTTGCCGCAAACAGCATGCCTTTCTGCGTCGCCTTCTCGCCGGGCGAGAGCACGCCGGTGATGGCGCTTGATCCGGACTTGACGATCGAGCCGAGCGACTTCTCGACGATGTTGGCAAGCCCGCCCTTCTTGTTGCCCGGCGTGGTGTTGGCGCTGCGGTCAGCGCCGCCGCGAGCCAGATAGGAATCGTACCAGGCCATCTCGCGGACCAGCGCGCGGCCGACGTCCTCGTTGATGGCGCGGCGGGTGAGGAGCTGGATCGCGTCGCGCACTTCGGTGACTTCCGAGAACATTACGGTGGCGCCGGCGCGCACCAGCAGGTCCGCGGCGAAACCGACGGCGGGATTCGCGGTGACGCCGGAAAAGGCGTCGCTGCCACCGCATTGCAGGCCGATGACGAGATCGGCGGCCGGGCAGGTCTCGCGGGTGCGCTTGTTGAGGATCTTCAGGCGGGCTTCGGCCTGGGTCATGATCGCCTCGACGATGGCGCCAAAACCGTCGAAGGCTTCGTCCTGCATGCGCACGATGGCATTGCTGACGCCTTCCGGCACCAGACGCTCGGGCGCGAGCTTTTCGCATCCCAAGCTGACGACCAGGATCTCGCCGCCGAAATTCGGGTTCTGCGCGATGTTTTGCAGCGTGCGGATCGGAATCACGGCGTCAGGCGCGTTGATGGCGACGCCACAGCCATAGGCATGCGTCAGCGGCACGACGTCATCGACATTCGGATATTTCGGCAGCAGCTCGGCGCGGATGCGCTTCACCGCGTATTCCATCGTGCCCTTGACGCATTGCACGGAGGAGGAGATGCCGAGGATGTTCTTGGTGCCGACAGAGCCGTCGGAGTTGCGAAAGCCTTCGAATGTGAAACCTTCGAGCGGCGGCAGCGGCGCGGGAACGGCGGTCGAGATTTCCAGCTTGTCGAGGGCAGGGGCCTCCGGCATGCGGATCCGCGCTTCGTCCACCCATTCGCCGGCCAGGATCGACGCGAGCGCATGACCGATCACCTCGCCGTAGCGGATGATCGGGGCGTCCTGGGGGATGTCGACCAGCGCCGTCTTGTGGCCTTGCGGCACGAAGGCGCGCAGCGTCAGCCCGCTGGCAAAGC
The DNA here is from genome assembly GCF_055811835.1 of Bradyrhizobium sp. WSM4874. Taxonomy (NCBI): domain Bacteria; kingdom Pseudomonadati; phylum Pseudomonadota; class Alphaproteobacteria; order Hyphomicrobiales; family Nitrobacteraceae; genus Bradyrhizobium; species Bradyrhizobium sp. WSM4874. Next base: position 34,874 of record NZ_JBVVPR010000041.1, on the reverse strand, counting down.
GCGAGCCGGCGGAAAGCCCGAAATCATTGACCACGATGGCGACGTTGTCGCGCTCGTTGAGCTTGATGTAGCGCGGCTGCTCTTTCGCTGCGACTGACTGGTCCATGGAAGGACTCCGAAGTGTGGGGTGGGTTAGCGCAGCGTAACCCACCACCGTCTGCATCCGTCGAACCACAAGAGGTGGGTTACGCTGCGCTAACCCACCCTACGACACCTACGATCCATCAACCGGGATAGGTATAGGCGGTCTTCACCGTCGTGTAGAACTCGCGGGCATAGGAGCCCTGTTCGCGTGCGCCGTAGCTCGAACCCTTCCGGCCGCCGAACGGCACGTGATAGTCGACGCCGGCGGTCGGCAGATTGACCATCACCATGCCGGACTCGCTGTTGCGCTTGTAATGCGAGGCGTATTTCAGACTGGTGGTGCAGATGCCGGAGGCGAGGCCGAACTCGGTGTCGTTGGAGATCGCGAGCGCCTCTTCATAATTCTTCGCACGAATGACGGCGGCAACCGGGCCGAAGACCTCCTCGCGCGAAATGCGCATGTTGTTGTTGGCCTCGGTGAACAGCGCCGGCTGGAGGTAGTGGCCGGGCGTTTCGCGCTTGAGCAACTCGCCGCCCCAGGCGAGCTTGGCACCCTCGTCCTGGCCGATCTTGATGTAGCGCAGGTCCTGGTCGAGCTGGCTCTGGTCGACCACCGGGCCGATATGCACGCCCGCCTTGAGCGCGTCGTCCACCGTCAGGCCTTTCAGGCGCTCGGTCACCGCCGCAACGAAACGGTCGTGAATACCTTCGGTGACGATCAGGCGGGACGAGGCGGTGCAGCGCTGGCCGGTGGAGAAATAGGCGCCGTTGACGGCGACTTCGACGGCGGTCTTGAGATCGGCGTCGTCGAGTACCACCAGCGGATTCTTGCCGCCCATCTCGAGCTGGAACTTCTTCATGTTGCTCGAGGTCACGCAGGCCTGCGCGATCTTGCGCCCCGTCTGCACCGAGCCGGTGAAGGTGATCGCGGCGACGTCGGGATGCTCGATCAGGGTCTGGCCGACGACGGAGCCCGAGCCGACAACGAGGTTGAACACGCCGGCCGGGATGCCGGAGCGGGTGATGATCTCGGACAGCGCATGCGCCGAGCCCGGCACCAGCTCGGCCGGCTTGAACACCACGGTGTTGCCATAGCAGAGCGCGGGGGCGATCTTCCAGGCGGGGATCGCGATCGGGAAATTCCAGGGCGTGATCATGCCGACGACGCCCATCGGCTCACGGGTGAGCTCGACGTCGATGCCGGGACGCACCGAGGCACCCTTTTCGCCGATCATGCGCAGCGCCTCGCCGGCGAAGAACGCAAAAATCTGGCCGGCGCGGGCGACCTCGCCGATACCCTCGGGCAGCGTCTTGCCTTCCTCGCGGGCGAGCAGGCGGCCGAGCTCTTCCTTGCGGGCGATGATCTCGAGCGAAATCTTGTTCAGCGCGTCGTAGCGCGCCTGTGGCGTCGACTGCGCCCAGGCGGGGAAGGCGGCCTTGGCGGCTGCGATCGCCTTCTCGGTCTGCGCCTTATCGGCCTTGGCGTATTCGCCGACGAGATCATTGGTGTTGGAGGGGTTGATGTTCTTGGTGACGCCGGAGCCATCGACCCATTCGCCGCCGATGAAGTTCTTCAGGATCACAGTCATAGCTTCCTCCAGAGTTTTTAACGAACCAGGCAGGGACGCTTGTCGTCGAAGGTCCAGCCGGGGATCAGGTCCTGCATGGCAATAGCGTCATCGCGGGCGCCGAGTCCATGCTGCTTGTAGAGGTCATGCGCGGCGTCGATGGCGGCCCTGTCGATTTCGATACCCAGGCCCGGCCGATCAGGCACAGCGATCTTGCCGCCCTTGATCTGGAGCGGCTCCTTCGTCAGCGCCTGGCCGTCCTGCGAGATCCAGTGCGTGTCGATCGCGGTGACCTTGCCGGGGGCGGCGGCGCCGACATGGGTGAACATGGCGAGCGAGATGTCGAAATGGTTGTTGGAGTGCGAACCCCAGGTCAGGCCGTTGTCGCGGCAGGTCTGAGCCACGCGCACCGAGCCTTGCATGGTCCAGAAATGGGGATCGGCCAGCGGAATGTCCACCGCGCCGAGGCGCAGCGCATGGGACAATTGCCGCCAGTCGGTCGCGATCATGTTGGTCGCGGTCGGCAGGCCCGTGGCACGGCGGAACTCGGCCATGATCTCACGGCCGGAGAAGCCACCTTCGGCGCCGCAGGGGTCCTCGGCATAGGCGAGGATGCCGTGCATGTCCTTGCAGAGGCTGACAGCCTCGTCGAGCGACCAGGCGCCGTTCGGGTCCAGCGTCACGCGGGCATTGGGGAAGCGTTTTGCGATTGCTGTGACAGCCTCGATCTCCTGCTCGCCGCGCAGCACGCCACCCTTGAGCTTGAAATCGGCGAAGCCGTAATGGTCGTGGGTGGCTTCCGCGAGCCGCACCACGGTCTCCGGCGTCATCGCCTGCTGATGGCGGAGGTTGAACCATTCGCTCTTGCCGGTCTCGCCGGTGACGTAGTCGAGCTTGCTTTTGCGCCGGTCGCCGACGAAGAAGAGATAGCCCAGCGTCTCGACGCTGTTGCGCTGCTGGCCTTCGCCGAGCAGGGCTGCGACCGGCAGGTCGAGATGCTGGCCGAGCAAATCGAGCAGGGCCGATTCCACGGCCGTGACGGCATGGATCATGACGCGGAGATCGAACGTCTGCTTGCCGCGGCCGCCGGCGTCGCGATCGGCGAAGGCGGTCCTGATATCGGCGAGGATGTTGTTCATCGCGCCGACGGTCTTGCCGATCACGAGATCACGGGCGTCCTGCAGCGTCTGCCAGATCTTCTGCCCGCCGGGCACCTCGCCGACGCCGGTGTGACCGGCATTGTCGGTGAGGATCACGATGTTGCGGGTGAAGAACGGCGCATGCGCGCCGCTCAGATTGAGGAGCATGCTGTCACGACCTGCAACCGGGATCACCTGCATCGCGGTGACGACCGGTGCGCCAGTGATCTCGGTCTTGGCCATCGCAGGCTCCTCCCTGTGTCGTTTGTTATTCTGCAGCCTGTTGTGACGATCGGATGGCGGGCAGATTCTTCACCAGCGCGGCCACTTCCGCGATCTCCTGCTCGGTGAGGTCGGTCAGCGGCGGACGGACCGGGCCGGAATCGCGGCCGATCACCTTCATGCCGGCCTTGATGATCGAGACCGCATAGCCCTTCTTGCGGTTGCGGATCGCGATCAGCGGCAGGATGAAGTCCTTCAGGCCGGCGTGGATCGTCGCGTGGTCGCGCTTGCGCACTGCGGCGTAGAAGCTGGTGGCGAATTCCGGAACGAAGTTGAACACCGCCGAGGAGTAGGTGGTCACGCCCATGTCGAGATAGGGCAGCGCGAACGTCTCCGCGGTCGGCAAGCCGCCGATATAGGTCAGGCGGTCGCCGAGCTTGGTATAGACGCGGGTCATCAGCTCGATGTCGCCGATGCCGTCCTTGTAGCCGACGAGGTTCGGGCAGCGGTCGGCAAGGCGGGCGAGCGTATCGGGCTGGAGGATGGCGTTATCGCGGTTGTAGACGATGACGCCGATCTTCACGGAGGCGCAGATCGCTTCCACGTGGGCAGCGAGGCCGTCCTGCTCGGCATGGGTGAGATAGGGCGGCAGCAGCAACAAGCCGTCGGCGCCGGCCTTCTCCGCGCCGATCGCGATCTCGCGCGCGGTGGCGGTGCCGTAGCCGGTGCCGGCGAGGACGGGCACGCGGCCCTTGGTCTCGTCCACGGCGATCTTGACGACCTGCGGAACCTCGGCCGCCGTCAGCGAGAAGAACTCGCCGGTGCCACCTGCGGCGAACAGGCCCGCGACGTCATAGCCGCACAGCCAGTCCATGTTGGCGCGGTAGGTCGCCTCGTCGAAGGAGTAATCCGCCTTGAACGGGGTGACGGGGAAAGACAGGAGGCCGGATCCGATCTTCTGGGCCATCTCCTGCGGGGTCATCTTGCTCATGGGCGCTGCTCCCTTGCCTCGTGCTGTGGAGGACGCAAGCCTGCGCGTCCATGCGCCGTGGTTTAGGAGACCGTTCGATGCGGGTCCAAGCCAAAGCCTATATCGACCGATGCGAATTCAGCATCAATCTTCCATCGCCTCCGCCGAGGACAATTCGCTCGCGATTTTGACGAGCGCCGACAGCAGCGGGTTCTCGTCGTCACGGCGCCAGACCATGAACAACTCGACCGGGACGCGGGTGCGCAGCTTCAGCGGCCGCAGGCGGACGTCCGCGATCTTCAGGCTCGCCGCCGCTGCCGGCACGATGGCAAGGCCAAGGCCGGCGCGCACCATGGCGAGGATCGAGTGGATCTGGCTCAGGTGCTGGACATAGCGCGGCAGGATGTCGGCGCGGGTAAACAGCGCCACCAGCACGTCGTGAAAGTAGCGGCTCTCATAGGGCGAATACATCACGAAGGGCTGGTTGTCGAAATCCTTGATCGTGACGCTCTCGGCATTCGCCAGCGGATGCTTTTTCGGGATCGCGGCGAGCAGGGGCTCGGCGACGACACGGCGGCTGGCGATTTCGGGGCGCGCGATCGGGGGCCTGAGCAGGCCGGCATCGATTTGGCCCGAGGTCAGCGCCTCGAACTGGTCGCCCGACACCATCTCCTTCAGTGAGAAATCCACCTCGGGCAGCTTGGCGCGGCAGGCGGCGACGAGCTCGGGGAGGAAGCCGTAGGCGGCGGCTGCGGTGAAGCCGATCTTCAGCGAGCCGGACTTGCCGAGCGCAATACGGCGGGCGACCTGCGAGGCGCTTTCCGCGAGTTTCAAGATGCGTCGCGCCTCAGGCAGGAAGCTGCGCCCGGCAGGCGTCAGGCGCACCGAGCGGCTGGTACGCTCCAGCAGCGGCGCATCGATGATGTGCTCGAGCACCTGGATCTGCCGGGACAGCGGCGGCTGGGTCATGTTCAGCCGCGCGGCGGCGCGGCCGAAATGCAATTCCTCCGCCACCGTGACGAAACAGCGGAGCTGATTGAGGTCGAACATCGATACATGCCTTAGATGGATAAGGCGTTTCCCCGGCGCTTCTAGCATCGATTACTCCCAAAACAAAGACGGCGGCCGTGAAGCCGCCGTTAAGTTGCCTGGTCAAGCTCCACGGGAGCCCTCAGGAGGAACGTTTGAGCACCACGCGCTCGATCTTGCCGACGACCACGAGATAGGCGAAGGCGGCCACCAGCGCATTGGCGCCGACGAAGATCAGCGCGCCGTTGAACGAGCCGGTCGCGGCCAGGATGTAGCCGATTACGATCGGGGTGCTGATCGAGGAGAGGTTGCCGAAGGTGTTGAACAGGCCGCCCGAGACGCCGCCGGCTTCCTTCGGCGAGGTGTCTGAAACGACAGCCCAGCCGAGCGCGCCGATGCCCTTGCCGAAGAAGGCGAGCGCCATGAAGCCGACCACCAGCGCCTGGCCGTCGACATAGTTGCAGGCGATGATCGACATCGACAGCAGCATGCCGCCGACAATCGGGATCTTGCGCGCCATGGTCAGCGAGCCGGTCTTGCGCAGGATCGCGTCGGAGATGACGCCGCCAAGCACGCCGCCGATGAAGCCGCACAGCGCCGGCAGTGTCGCGACGAAGCCGGCTTGCAGGATCGACAGCCCGCGCTCCTTGACGAGGTAGACCGGGAACCAGGTCAGGAAGAAATAGGTCAGCGTGTTGATGCAGTACTGGCCGAGATAGACGCCGAGCATCATGCGGTTGGAAAGCAGCTGGCGGATATGGTCCCACCCGGAGCCGGCCTCGGGCGCGCGCTCTTGCTTCAGATCGTCTTTAGGCGCGTCGACATCGACCAGCGCGCCGCCGTCCTTGATGTAGTCGAATTCGGCCTCGTTGATGCCGGGATGCTCCTTCGGGCCATAGACGGTCTTGATCCAGACCAGGCCCATGATGATGCCGAGTGCGCCCATCACGAAGAACACGTAGCGCCAGCCGTAGTCGTGCGCGATCCAGCCCATCAGCGGCGCGAAGATCACGGTGGCGAAATACTGCCCGGAATTGAAGAACGCCGACGCGGTGCCGCGCTCGTTGCTCGGAAACCAGGCCGCGACGATGCGAGCATTGGCGGGGAACGAGGGCGCTTCGGCGATACCGACCAGGAAGCGCAGGCCGAACAGCACGACGATCGCGGTGCCGGCGCTGAAGAATCCGACCCAGCCCTGCAGCGTCGTGAACAGCGACCAGACGATGATGCTGAAGGCATAGACAAGGCGGGAGCCGTAGCGGTCGAGCAGCCAGCCGCCCGGCACCTGCGCGATCACATAGGACCATCCGAACGCCGAGAAGATGTAGCCCATCGCGACGGGATCGAGATGCAGCTCCTTGGAGAGCGCGGGGCCCGCGATCGACAGCGTGGCGCGGTCAGCATAATTGACGGTCGTGACCAGGAACAACATGGTCACGATGAACAGCCTGACGCGAGACCTTCTCGCGTCCGCTGCGGACATCACTGCGCTCATTGCGCGCCTCCTTAGAACTCGAACGTTTCCCCACAGCGACTCCTAGAGGTGCGCGCGGCAAAGTGTCCAAGTTCAAGGAAGTATCGATCGATGCCGCTTTTGGATTGATGGAACGGCAGGTGGAGGAACGATTGTGTGAGAGAGTGCCGAGACGTGAGCCCCAACGCCGTCATTGCGAGCGCAGCGAAGCAATCCAGAATCCCACTGCGGAAGGACTCTGGATGCTTCGCTGCGCTCGCAATGACGGTGTGGTGAGAGCTCGATGTAGCTCTACTGCTGCGCGCCCGGCAGCAGTGGCGCGAGCAACCCGCGTGTCACGCCCGGGGGCGCCGCATCGAGCCCCAGCACCGCGCTTGCGGCCGGCAGTGCCGCGTCCGCCATCGCGGCGTGGCCTTCGGCGCTCGGATGCACAGCGCCGCCATAGACGGCGGAGAGCACGCCCCAGGTCGCATCATGGATGTCGGTCGGCTGGCTCGCTGCCGGCAGGCCTTGCGGATAGGTCATCGCAGCGAAGTAGCTGTCATTGGCGTCGCGGATCCAGCGCGCGCGCGGCAAATAGGCGCGGAATTCGGAGGCGCCGCGGCCGCACAGCATCGGCTGGCTCGCCGCGCTCACGATGTCGGGATTGAAGCTCTGGCCGTTCTCGGCAAAGCAGGTGCGGTCGAATTCGGGATCGTTGCCCGAATGCGCGCAGAAGCCGTGATCGGCGAACGCCGCCTGATGTGAATCCACGAAGGTCATGCGGTCGGCCTCGGGATCGCGGCACAGGGCGCCGCGGGTGCAGGTGGCGAGGCCCTTTAGCTGCGGCAGGAATTCGGTGTCGACGAAGCTCGAGACGCGGGCAAGGCGCTGCGGGTCGGCGTTGAAGGACGGATGAATGTCGAAGCCGGCGCGGCCGCCGCGGCAGGGCACGCCACCATCGGCGAGCGCGGGGTTGGCGTAGGAGACGTAGACTACATGCGAGAGGTCGCCGCCGACCAGCGGCTTCAGCGCCTCGCGCAGCTTGACGAAATTCTGCGGCAGTTCGCGCGCCAGCGCATCGCGGGAATCATCGACGCTCGCCATCACGCCGGAGCGCCGGAAGATCGCGCGCTCGGTTGCGGTCTCGACGATCACGTCGGCGACGAGGCCGGAGAAATAGACGTCATTGGCGCCGACCGAGAGCAGCACGAGGTCGAGCGTGCGCTCGGGCTGGCGTTTCCTGGCGGCGGTCAGCGCCTCGCGCAGCTCGGCGACCTGCGCGTTCACGCTGATGTTGCAGACGCCGGTCTTGCCAGGCGGGCATTCGCGGGCGCGCTGCGAGCCGAGCAGCCCGTCGCTGATGCTGGCGCCGGTGCAGGCGAGCGGCAGAAAGGTCACCGCGACGTGGGTGTAGCGTACCGCGAGCGCCAGCGCGGTGCGAGCCTGGTAGCTGTAGAGCGATCGGTGGCAGGGCGAGTTGAACCAGAGCGCGCTGTAGCGCTGCCAGTTCGCAAGCGTATCCGGCGCTTCGCAGGCACGGCCGCCCTTGAAGCCGGCGCGGCTCGGCCGGTAATACTGCGCGCCGGCGGTGCCGAGATAGGAGCGGAAGCAAAAACCTTCGTCCGACAGCGCCAGCGGCCGGTCCGGATTGCCTTCGCCCGAGGCGATGCTGTCTCCCAGACCAGCGACGAAGATGTCCCGGACCTGGATCTCGGTCTGGACCCGCTGGGTCGGATCGGAGCCGGAGGAGACGTCGACGCTCGCGACCGTCTGCTTGCCGTAGCGGACCCGCAGATTAACCGGCTCGGCGCAGTCGAAGGTGGATTGTTGCGGCCCGTCGCCGTCGTCGAACGACCAGGCGCAGGTGGCGCCGACCGGCACCGCGCCGGCGAGGCGCACGGTGACGGGATGGTCGATGGGCGTGAGGTAGTTTTCCTTCGTGTTGTCGCGGGTGCAGGGCTGGTTGACCCGGCCCTGGAGGTCGATGCAGAGCCGGTTGACCATGTTGCGGGCCCAGCCGCGGCCCTCGCTCTGGAGCTCCAGCGATTGCTCGGCGGCGAGGATGCTGCGGTTACGCGCGTTCTCGACATGGAGCAGGAAGTCGCGCTCCTCGCGGAACAGCCGGAAGCGGTTGCGGACCTCCCAGCTAATCTGCATGGCACCCGCGTCCTGCGCGGCCGCCCGCTCCGGCGGCAAGGCGGTTAGGAGCCCGGCGAGCAGCAGGGCACCGGCGAGGAAACGGTGAAGGAATACAGGGATCATGGCCCGCGTCTTCAACGGCAAAGTTGAGGCGGAAATAAGAGAGCTGCCCTCCGCCTGCAACATTGGTCTGACGGTTTTGCCGGCCGTCGTCTAGCGGACTATCGTTGGAGCATGATCTTCCCGGAAAACCGCTTCGCGCTTTTCCGGAGCACGCTCAGCGTTTGCTGGCCTGCCGCAGCGACCGCTCGCGCTCCATCGCGGCCACCTGCTTGGGCAGGTTGGCCTGCGCGCAGGCCTCCGCCAGCCTTCGGCGCTCCTGCCAGGGCTCCACCACATTCATCCAGAGCTCGCGTGCGCCCATGATGGAGATGGCAAGTCCGAACGGGATCACGAAATAGAGGATGCGGAAGACGAGAAGCGTGGCCAGAAGCTGCTCGCGGCCGAATTCGGGCAGCGCCACCAGCATGGCGGCGTCGAACACGCCGAGCGAGCCCGGGGCGTGGCTGGCGAAGCCGAGCAATGTCGCCAAAATGAACACCACGGAGAGCGACAGGAAATCGATCTGCGGAGTGGCCGGCACCAGAAGGTACATCGCCAGCGCGCAGAATCCGAGATCGACGACGCCGATCAGGATCTGCACCAGCGTCAGAGGCGCTGACGGCAGCACCACTTTCCAGCCCTTCTGGCCTAGCTCGCGGCGCTTCTCGCCCATGCACAGCCAGACCAGATAGGCGCCGATCGAGGCGAGGCCGCCGAGCGCAATCAGCCGGTTGATCGACGACGGCAGCTGATCCATGTAGGAGGCGGCATCCGGATGGATGGCCATGCCGATCGAGAGCACGAAGATGTTACCGAGCCAGAAGGTCAGGCCCGACAGGAAGCAGATTTTTGCGACGTCGATCGCATTCAGCCCGTAATCCGAATAGATCCGGAAGCGGATCGCGCCGCCGGTGAAGACGGTGGCGCCGATATTGTGGCCGATCGAATAGGACGTGAAGCTGGAGAGCGCTGCGATGCGATAGGGCACGTGCTTTTTGCCGATCGTTCGCAGTGCGAAAAAGTCGTAGAAGGTCAGCGTACAGAACGCGAAACATACGCAGATCGCCGCCAGCCCGATATTGGCGCGGGGGATCTCGGTCAACGCGGTCAGGATGACCCCGGTGTCGATGCCCTTGAGCGTCCGTACCAGCGTGGTGATCGCGAACGCGATAATGAAGACGCTCGCCGCAATGCCGAGTCGCCGCCAGCCGATCCATCTCTTGAAGCCGCGCTTCAGCGCGGTCAGCAGTCCGTGCATTCATCCTCCCGGCGGGGGGCAAGACCGACCAAGCCAGACATTGGCCGGTCGGATGCGATCAGTGCCCGCTGTGGGCTTTGATCGCTAGGCATGATGTAGCTCATTTAAGGCAAAAACACTGACTTGTGCAGCCCTTGACAAGGATAGGTTCTGCCTTGGACCAGCTTGGACCAGCCACTTTGTCATACGCGGTTCACATCGGACGCGCGTTAAGCATATGAGTCGTGGGACCGGTCGCGTCCGTCCGTGACATGATTTCAGATCCTGCACGGCCGGCATTGTTCCAGCGCAAGGGATGCGGGCTTTTTTGGAACGACGATGCCGTGCGCTGGTTAGTCCCCCATCAGCAATCGAACATGGCGGAATAACCGGCTTCTCCAGCAAGCCGGTGCCTCCGTGTTCCCACAACCGAGAGGATCGGACCGATGGGATTGTTCACAAAAGACATCAAAACCATGAACGACCTGTTCGTGCATCAGCTCCAGGACATCTATTACGCCGAGCAGCAGCTCACCAAGGCTCTGCCGAAAATGGCGGATAAGGCGACCGATCCGCAGCTGAAGCAGGGCTTTTTGACGCACCTCGAAGAAACCAGGGAGCACGTCAAGCGCCTTGAGGAAGTGTTCAAGATGCACGGTGCGCAGGTGAAGGCGGTCGACTGCCCCGCTATCGACGGCATCATCGAGGAAGCCGACGAGACGGCCGGCGAAGTCGCCGACAAGGCGGTGCTCGACGCCGCGCTGATCAACGCGGCACAGGCGGCGGAGCACTATGAGATCGTCCGCTACGGCAGCCTGATCGCCTGGGCCAAGCAACTCGGCCGCAACGACTGCGCCAGCGTGCTCGCCAAGACGTTGGAAGAGGAGAAGGCGACCGACAAGAAGCTGACCACGCTCGCCGAGAGCAAGGTGAACCTGCGCGCGGCCAGCTAGGGCCGGGCGTCTCCAGGATCGGGATAGAGCGTCGCGCGGTCATCCGCGCGACGCTTGCGCATTTCGCATCCATCATTGGGTCGTTGTGGTAACATGACGCCGGGGGTGGAGCGGTTTTTAGCATGGGGCTGGAATCGAGATTGCCGCATTCGAGTAAGCACCGGAA
>NZ_JBVVPR010000041.1:0-23799 GCF_055811835.1 Bradyrhizobium sp. WSM4874 | reverse complement strand
CCCCCCCCCCACCAACACCCCCCCCCCCCGCCCCCTTCCTCCTCGGCCCGCGGGGGGGGCGGGGGGGGGCGGGGGGGCGCCGGGGGGGGGGCCCCCCGGGGGGGGCCCCCCCCCCCCCCCCCGCTTGCGCATTACGCATCCATCATTCGGTCGTTGTCGTAACATGACGCCGAGCTTGGAGCGTATTTTCGCATGGGGCTGCAATCGAGATGGCAGCATGCGAGTAAGCACCGTCAAATATGAAGCCTTCGGAGCCGGCGCGCCGCATGCCGGCTCCCGCCTTGCGACATCCCTCACCCTTGCCGCTATGAGCCTTGGTTATGGCGTGGTGCAGCTTGATGTCACCATCGTCAACACCGCGCTCGACGCGATGGGCAGGACGCTCGCAGGCGGCGTCGCCGAGCTGCAATGGGTTGTCAGCGCCTATACCATTGCGTTTGCCGCGTTCATCCTGACCGCTGGCGCGCTCGGCGACCGCATCGGCGCCAAGCGCGTCTTCATGGCGGGTTTCGCTATCTTCACCGCGGCCTCGCTCGCCTGTGCGTTGTCGCCCGATGCGACCGTGCTGATCGCAGCGCGGCTGGTCCAGGGGCTGGCGGCCGCGATCCTGGTGCCGAATTCTCTTGCGCTGCTCAATCATGCCTATCCGGACGACCGCGAGCGCGGGCGCGCCGTTGCGATCTGGGCCGCCGGTGCGAGCCTCGCGCTCACTGCCGGCCCGTTCGTCGGCGGCGCGCTGATCACGCTGGTCGGCTGGCGCGCGATCTTCCTGGTCAATCTGCCGGTCGGGCTCGTTGGCCTCTGGCTGAGCTGGCGTTACGCCAGCGAAACCACGCGGGCGCGTTCGCGCGAGATCGATCTGCCCGGCCAGCTTGCCGCGATCGGCGCGCTGGGAGCGCTCGCCGGAGCGATCATCGAAGGCGGCGCGCTTGGCTGGGAACATCCAGCCGTGATCGCGGCCTTCGTCGCAGCCGCAATTCTCGCCGTGCTCTTCGTCTGGCGCGAGAGCCGCACGGCGCAGCCGATGTTGCCGCTGTCGCTGTTCGGCCAGCGGCTGTTCGCGCTGACCTCGCTCGTCGGCCTGCTCGTCAACATCGCGATCTACGGCCTGATCTTCGTGCTCAGCCTGTATTTCCAGAGGATCAACGGGCTTTCGGCGTGGTGGACCGGTCTCGCCTTCGTGCCGATGATGGGAGTGGTGCTGCCGGTCAATCTGCTGGCGCCGCGCCTCGCCGAGCGTATCGGGGCGTGCCCAACCATCGTCGTCGGCGCCTGCGTCTCGGCGCTCGGTTGCGTCGGCCTGCTCTGGATCGAAGCCGGCACGAGCTATTGGGCGATCTTTGCTCAGATGATCGCGATCAGCGGCGGACTCGGGCTGCTGGTGCCACCGCTGACCTCGACCTTACTGGGCAGCGTCGAGAAGGCGCGCTCCGGCATCGCGGCCGGCGTCCTGAACGCGACGCGGCAGACCGGCAGCGTCCTCGGCGTCGCGCTGTTCGGGTCGCTGGTGGCCTCGGAGGGGGCGTTCATGACGGGCCTGCACCTGTCGCTGGTCGTGTCCGCGGCCGTGCTGCTGCTCGCCGCCGCCGTGATCGGCCTCGGCGCGCCGGCGCGCGGATGAACAATCCGAGCGAATGAACACAGCTTCCGTTCACCATCCCCGAAACAGTCGCGTAGCCGGTTACCGACTGTCCATTTCTGTCGGTTCAAGTGCGGGTCGATAGGGGCCCGCAATGTATCAAGTTCTCTACTGTCTCGCCGAAGAACACGACTGGCGGCTCGTCGCGCTTGGCGGCGCGGTGTGCCTGCTCGCAAGCGCGGCGGCGATCAGCCTGTTTCACCGGGCGCGCGCGACGCACGGCCCCGGGCGCCTGGTCTGGATCGCCCTGGATGCCGCCGTCAGCGGCTGCGGCATCTGGGCGACGCATTTCATCGCGATGCTCGCCTACGGGCCGGGCGGCGCCGGCGCCTACAACATCCCGGTGACGATCCTTTCGCTGATCTTCGCGATCTCCTTAACCTTCGTGGGGCTGAGTCTCGCGGCATCCTCCGTGCGCGCGCCGTGGGTCGTGCTCGGCGGCGCCATCGTCGGCACCGCGGTCGCGACGATGCATTATACCGGCATGGCGGCGCTGGAAATGCCGGCACGCGTCAATTGGATCGGGAGCACGGTTGCCGCCTCGGTGCTGTTCGGAATTGTCTTTGCAGCGCTCGCACTGTTCGTCGCTGCGCGGCGCGACGACCTCTTCCATGCGCTGACCGCGAGCACCCTGCTGACGGTCGCCATCGTCGTACATCATTTCACAGCGATGGGCGCGGTCGTGCTGACGCCGGATCCGACACTCGCGATCAGCGGGTTATCGATCCCGGCGGACTCATTGTCCTTCTTCACCGCAAGCGCCGCGGTCGCGATCATCGCGATTGCGTTGGTGGCCGCGCTACTCGACCGCCGCGCCAAGGGCGAACTGGGCCGCCAGCAGATCGTGCTGGACACGGCGCTCGAGAACATGTCGCAGGGACTGTGCATGTTCGACGCGGACGGCAAGATCATCCTGTTCAACGAGCGGTATGCCGCGATGCTCGGCCGCACCGACACCCTGCTCACCGGCCGGCTGCTGGTCGACGTGCTGCGGGAGGAGCAGGCAAAGGGTCAGTGGCAGGGCGATGCCGGCGAATTCTTCGCCCGCCTCGTCGCCGACGCGCGCGAGAGCCGGACCACGACCGACGTCGTGACCAGGTTCGGCCGCTCCATCCGGGTCGTCAACCAGCCGATGCAGGGCGGCGGCTGGGTCGCGACCTTCGAGGACATAACCGAATGGCTGGAGGCCCAGGCCAAGATCTCGCACATGGCCCGCCATGACGCGCTGACCAGCCTGCCGAACCGCGTGCTGTTCCACGAGCAGCTCGTGCAGGGACTGCGCCGGACCAGATCGGACGACCAGCTCGCGGTGCTTTGTCTCGATCTCGACCACTTCAAGGACATCAACGACTCGCTCGGCCATCCCATCGGCGATGCGCTGCTCAAGGAGGTCGGGCGCAGGCTGAAGGCCACCGTCGGCGAGAGCGACACCGTGGCGCGGCTCGGTGGCGACGAGTTCGCCGTGGTCCAGATCGGACGTTCCGAGGAAACCGCGGCAAGGTCCCTTGCCGGCCGCCTCGTCGAAGTGATCTCTGCGCCTTACGAGATCGACGACCATCAGATCATCATCGGCGTCTCGATCGGCATCTCGCTGTCGCCGCAGGACGGCAGCAATCCCGATGAGCTGTTGAAGAACGCCGACCTCGCACTGTATCGTGCCAAGGCGGACGGCCGCGGCACCTATCGGTTCTTCGAGACCGGCATGGATGCACGTGCGCAGGCGCGGCGCCTGCTGGAGATGGACCTGCGCGCCGCCCTGCAGCGCGACGAGTTCGAGGCCTACTATCAGCCGATCCGCGACGTCGTCAGCGGTCGTGTCGTCGCGTTCGAGGCGCTGCTGCGCTGGAACCATCCGCAGCGCGGCCTGATCGCGCCGATGAACTTCATTCCGCTGGCCGAGGAGACCGGACTGATCATTCAGCTCGGCGAGTTCGTGCTGCGCTCCGCCTGCACCGACGCGGCCACGTGGCCCGACGATGTCGATGTCGCGGTCAACCTGTCGCCGGTGCAGTTCAAGAATCCGAACCTGATCGCATCCGTGACCGAGGCGCTGGTCGCTTCCGGGCTCGACGCTCGCCGCCTCGAGCTCGAGATCACCGAATCCGTGCTGCTCCAGAACAGCGAGGCGACGCTGGCCACGCTGCATGACCTCCGCGCCATGGGCGTACGCATCTCGCTCGACGATTTCGGCACCGGCTATTCATCGCTGAGTTATCTGCGCAGCTTCCCCTTCGACAAGATCAAGATCGACCGCTCGTTCGTGTCGGAACTCGCGACGCGCGAGGATTCCATGGCGATCATCCGCGCCGTGACCGGGCTGGGCCGGAGCCTCGGCATCGTTACCACGGCAGAGGGGGTCGAGAACGACGCGCAGCTCGAGCTGCTCCGGCGCGAAGGCTGTACCCAGGCGCAGGGCTATCTGTTCAGCAAGCCGCGGCCCGCTGCCCATGTCGCAATTATGCTGGACCGACCGCAGCTGCGCGCGACCGCCTGAGGCTAGCCGCGGCGCAGTGCGAAATGCGCGCCGCAGAACGCCATCACGGCACCGAGGCCCAGCGCGGCAATTCCGGCCAGTACGCCCGAGACCGTCGGCACCGGGCTCGGCGCCGAGGCCACCTGGCCCGCGCCCGCAAGCAGCAGCACGCCGACCGCGATCAGGAACTGCCGCATCCGTCGCGGAATCTGGCCCGAGACGGCGCTCTGCATCAGGGTCGCCGTGAAATAGCCGCCGGAGAAGCCGACGGAGGCGATCAACCACCAGGCGATCGCCGCGCCCGCCGGTATGAACACGTGGGTGTCCGAGTGCCAGAGGCCGCCGAGGTCGAGCCCGTAGCGGACGCCCAGCATGTGCACGGCGAGCGCGAGCAGCACGCCGGAGATCACGGCCGCGCCGAGAATCAGGCGGCGCGGAAAAAAAATCGTCTCAGCCATGTCTCGCTTGTAGGATGGGGCAGGGCGCTCACGCAAGCGGATCGCAGACTGGATCGCCCGGATTGGATTGATTGTGAAGATGCAGGATTCGGGAGCTGAGGCGGCTGCGGGCGCGAGCTATGCCTACAAGGCGTCGCTGATCGGCTCGGCGCATCGCTTCGAGCTGACGGGGGAGGGGCTGTCCTGGCACGTCGGCGGCCGCAGCTCGCTGTGGCGTTATGACGAGATCAGTGCAATCCGGCTGTCGTTCCGCCCGGTGTCGATGCAGCAGCACCGCTTTCGCGCCGATGTCAGCCACTCCAATGGCGGCCGCATCAGGATTCTGTCGACGAGCTGGCAGACGGCGGCGCTGATGGCACCGCAGGACAATGGTTTTCGCGATTTCATCGTCGCGCTGCACGCGCGCATGGCGCAGGCCGGCAGCCGCGCCGAATTGACCGCGGGCCTTGGCCGCAGGACCTATTTGGCGATGCTGGCTTTTCTTGCGGTGCTTGCAGTGGCGATGACTGGGCTCCTGATCCGCGCGCTCGCGATCGGCGAATTTGCCGGCGCGCTGTTCATCATCGGCTTTGCCGCGCTGTTCGCCTGGCAGGTCGGCGGCTTCGTCCGGCGCAACCAGCCGCGGAGCTACAGTTTCGATCGCGTGCCGAGGGCCTTGCTGCCTTAAATGGCCGTGTTGCCCTGGACGGCGCGTTACTCCGTCGAGTCGAAATCCTCTTCCTTGGTGCCGAGCAGCGAGGCGATCGTGCGCAGGCCGGAATCGAGTTGCTCGAACGTGGGCGGGGCGAGCGCGAGCCGCACTGCGTTCGGTGCGTGGCCATGGGCGATCGCGAAGGTCGAGGACGGTGTCAGCGCGATGCCACGCCGGGCTGCCGCGGCGACGAAGGTCTGCGAGCGCCAGTGTGCCGGCAGCGTGAGCCAGAGGTGATAGGAGCGCGGATCGGCGGAGAGCTGGTAGCCGGCGAGCAGCCTTGCTGCGGTCTGCTGGCGGCGCGCGGCGTCGATGCGTTTCAGCCGCGTCAGCTCGGCGACGGTGCCGTCTGCCATCAGCCGCTGCCCGGATGCGAGCGCATGGCCTGACGCAATCCAGCCGCCGGTGCGGACCGCGCTCATCACGCTCTCACGCAATCGCGGCGGCGCGACGAGGATGCCGAGCGCGAGGCCCGGCGCGACCTTCTTGGACAGGCTGTCGATCACGATGCAGCGGTCGGGGCCGAGCGCGGCCAGCGGGGTGTCGTCGGCCAGGAAGCCGTAGACGGCATCCTCGATGATGGTGAGATCGAGCTTCTCGGCAACGCGCATGATGTCGGCGCGCCGCGTCGCGTTCATGGTGACGCCGAGCGGGTTCTGAATGATGGGCTGGAGATACAGCGCCGACAGGTGTGCCTCGCGATGCGCCTTCTGGATGGCGTCGGGGCGCGCGCCGAATTCGTCCATCGGAATCGGGACCAGCGTCACGCCGAGCCGCGCGGCGATGCTCTTGACGTACGGATAGGTCAGCGCCTCGACGCCACAGCGGCCGCCGGTGGGAACGAGGGCTGCGAGGGCGGCCGCGAGCGACTGCTTGCCGTTCGCGGTGAAGACGATCTGCTCGGCCTGCGGCGCGAAATCCTTGCGCGCGAGATAGGCGGCGGCGGCATTGCGCGCGCTCTTGGTGCCGGTGCTGGTGGAGACGCGCAGCGCGGATTCGAGCGCGTCGACGCGCTCGAGGCCGGCAAGGCTCTTGGCGATCATTGCCCATTGCTGCGGCAGCAGCGGGTAATTGACCTCGAAATCGATCCGCGCGTCGCGCGGCTCGCTCAGCGCCTCGACCTCCCGCCTGATGGCGCCGGAGATGAAGGTGCCGCGGCCGACCTCGCCGACGACGAGGCCGCGGCGGAGCAACTCCGTATAAACCCGGCTCGCGGTCGAGACCGCGATGCCGCGGTCATAGGCAAAATTGCGCTGCGGCGGCAGCCGGTCGCCCGGCCTTAACGTGCCGTTAGAGATATCGAGAGCAATGGCATCGGCAAGCTTCACGTATTCGAACTTGGACATTATTGCACCGAGAGCAATGTTTCACTTGCTCCGAGTAGTGTACTGGAGCATTTAAGTTCCATCAAGCTTCACGATTGAGCCGAGGAGAGCGAGAGCAATCCGATGGCAAATGAGGTGCATGCGCTCGGGCGCTTGCGCCAACGGCATCCGCTTCGCCGCGTGGACAACAGGCCGGAGAAGGACAATGACCACGATCTCGCAGACCGCCGGGCGGAGTTTACGCTCATCCTCGTCAGACGGATTTTTCCGCAAGCTGGCCAACGGCGCCTATGCGCTGTTCGACAGCCTGGAGCGCCGCTCCGCCGTCAAGACGCTGAACGACCTCGATGACCGCGCCTTGCGCGACATCGGGATCACGCGCAGCCAGATCGAGGATGCGGTCTACGGTCAGGCCAAAGCAGAACTGACGCGCTATCTGTAAGCGCTTCGCTCTTGTCCCGGACGCGCTGCGTCCGGGCATGAGACTGAGTTTTCAGGCACACCTGCTTCAACATCGTCATTGCGAGCGCAGCGAAGCCAATCCAGAATCACACCGCGGAAAGACTCTGGATTGCTTCGCTGCGCTCGCAATGACGGCACTTGTGGGTAGCACTGTCGCTCCTTAGCTCGTGCTTTCATCGTAGACACACCTTCGCCCTCTCGCGGCTTGGTTCGCCCGAGCTTTGCTTCATCGCCTTGCCAGAAAGAGGGCGCAGGGAAGACCGGGCGCCGGCTGGCACCCGCGGTCCACTGTGCGAAAGTTGCAGTAAGAAAATCTGCACAGCGGCATACAGGTGAAGCCAAAACGTCCGGCCTTCCCTGCGCAGCGGTTTTACGGCTTATGCCGTGCTCTCCCCGGGGAGCGATGCACTATTGCCCCCGTCGCCTCATGGATCGCTGATGCTGCGTGCCCGGTCGGGCCGCCACATCACCACAAGACTTGACGCACAGACCCCGGGCGTCACGACGACACGGTTTTGCCGTACGCGAACCGCACCGGTCGTGTGCGCGACGCCTACGCTCACGGTTGCCCGCCCTGCGAAGCCATTCGCGCCGGTGTGGCCCAGCGTCCGCCGCCGTCCGGCCCGCGTTCGTGACGATCGCGATACGCCTCTCTTCCTTGGGCCGGGTTGCGGCGACACATACGCCGTTTTCGAATTTCGGTAAGGCGGAATATTTTGGCGATCGGGAGTTGACCTGCAGTTTGGGTGTTTTGCCCGCCAGGCAACGCAAGATTTCGTAGCCCGGATGGAGCGCAGCGCAATCCGGGATTCCCTCCCTGGAGGCACTGGCCCCGGATTACGCTTCGCTCCATCCGGGCTAAACAGGTGCTCCGAGCTCAGTGCCTGACCACCAGCACCGAGCATTTTGCGTAGCGCACGACATGCCCGGCATTTGAGCCGAGGAAATAGGTCCGCATCGCCGGCCGGTGCGAGGTCATCACGATCAACTCGGCCTTCATGTGCACGGCTTCCTCCAGGATCTCGTGGTAGATGCCGCCCTGGCGCACCACGCTGGAGATGCGGGAAGGCTCGATGCCGGATTCGCGTGCGACGATGGCGAGGGCTTCTTCCGAGGTCTGGCGCTGCTGTTCGTCGAAATCGGCCGGCACGTATTCGGCCAGCATCACCGGCGTCATCGGCAGCACGTTGAGCAGGCGCACCACGCCGCTCCAGGTCTGCGACAGCGTTGCCGCGGTCGCGATCGCCGGCTTGGCCAGATCGGTGTCGGCGAGGTCGATGGGCACGAGGATGGACTTGAACATCTGCGCCTCCAATCTTGCGGTCAGGAAGTTTTGGCTGGATCAACCGGTCGAGACGGCGCCTTGGGCGTCTCATTCCGATCGAAGCAGCCACAAGCTAACGAAGCAGCTTTGGGCTGACGAACTGCACCAGTTTGCCGCGGCGGTAGGCCACGTCGTCCCAATCCTTGACGTCAAAATCGAAGATCGCAAGCCCCGCGGTGGGCAGATTGTCGGCGAGCGCCTTGGCGGCGGCCGGATCGCCGACACCCGTCAGCATCAAGGCGGCCTCGTGCATGCCCGGATTGTGGCCGATCAGCAGCAACTGCTTCGGGTCGGCCGGGACGGTCGCGGTGCGAATGGTCTCGAGGATCTGCGCAGGATCGGCGCCATAGAGTTCCGGCAGGACCTCGACCTGCGGCGCCGCGACGCGGTCCTTCATCGCCTCCCAGGCGATGTCCCAGGTCTGCCGGGCCCGGACGGCATGCGACACCAGCACGGTCTCGGGAAAGGGCGGATGGGCGGCGATCCAGTCGCCGAGCTGCGCGGCATCCCGGCGGCCGCGGTCGTCGAGACGCCGATCCTGGTCACGGCCGCTCGGCGCGTCGGTCTCGGTCTTGGCGTGACGCAGCAGCAGCAAACGGCGCATGGCATTCTCGAATCGTTACACGACCAGGATAATCTACAGGCGCTGGTCGGGGACAAGGTGACAAGCGGCCGCTCAGTCCTTTAAGAAACGACATGAGCGAGACTTTCACAAGCGTGTCCCAGGAAGAAGCCGGCTTTCGCGACCGGGCGCGGCTGTCGTTCGACCTCGATGCGGACATTTGCGTCATCGGGGCCGGGCTTGCCGGACTCTCCATCGCGCTGGAGGCGGCCCGGCTCGGGGCCAGCGTCGCGGTGCTCGAGGGCCGCCATGTCGGCTGGAACGCCTCCGGCAACCAGCTCGGCACCGTGATGCCCGGCTTCGCGCTGCCGCTCGCCGAGCTGATCGAGCGCATCGGCTTCGAGGACGCGCGGGAATTGTGGACGCTGTCGAAAGAGGGCGCCGAGTTCGTCCGGGCCAACGCCACCGAAGAGAACATGCCGGGGATCGGCCCGAGCGACGGCGTGCTGGAGGTCTCCAACGTCGATGCCGGCGACCGGCTGATCAGCCGGTTGCAGATGCTCACCGAGGATTTCGACACCGAGGTCGAGGGCTGGCAGGCCGATCGCGTCCGCGAGGTGCTCAAGACCGATCACTACTTCCACGGCGTGTATTATCCGAGGGCGTTCCAGGTCGACGGGCGCAAATATGTGCACGGCCTCGCGGCGCTGGCGCGGCGGGCAGGGGCGCGCATCTTCGAGGATACGCCGGTCGTCAGCATCGATCATTCCGGTATCCGCAAGCGCATCGTCACGCCCTCGGCGCGGCTGCGCGCCACCCACATCGTGCTTGCCGGCAACATCCATCTCGGGGCGCCGTTGCGGCGCCTGTCGGAAACGCTGCTGCCGGTCTGGCGCTATGCCGGCATCACCGCGCCGCTCGGCGAGCGCGTGCACGAGATCATGTCCTTCAGGGGATCGGTGATGGATTCCGACGGCGTCGATCATTTCCGGATCGTCGATGGCGACCGCCTGATGTGGGAGAGCCCGGAGACCACCTGGGCGGCGCGCCCGCAACGCTTTGCAGGCGCCGTCAGGCGGCGGATCCGGTCCATCTTTCCCCAACTCGGCAATGTCGAAATCACCGAAACCTTCGGCGGCGCCACCGGCCAGACCGTGCATGGCATGCCGCAGATCGGCCAGTTGCGCAAAGGCCTGTGGGTGGCCAGCGGGTTCGGCCGCCAGGGCATGAACACCTCGGCCATGGCCGGGCAGATGATCGCGCGCAGCATCCTGTGGGGCGACGAGCGCTGGAAGCTGTTCTCACCGTTCGAGCTGGTCTGGGCCGGGGGAACGACGGGGCGGGTTGCCGGCCAATTGGTCGGAATCTGGGGCAGGGCGAGTTCCGCCGCGGCAGGCTCGCTTGCGCGCTATCGTGAACGTGCCAGGATCAAGGACCGGGAACGCGAGACGCGCCTCGCCGAAGCCAATCGTGCCGCTGGCACCGGGCCGCGCCGGCCGCCCTCAGGTGTCAGGCCGCGGCTTGCCCAACCGAAACCTGCGTCCGAAACCGTGGAACGAGCCTCGGAACCAGACTCGCGCGACGACAGCGTCTCGCACGAGACCCGAGAAAAATCCCGCCCGGAAGTGTAACGTCGGCCGTGAGAGCCCGTATCTCAGGGCATGGACGCTCCCTCATGGAGAATGAGATGTTTGACCGCCGCATCCTGTTGACGACTGTCGCCGGCCTGTTTGGCCTTGCGGCCTTCCGCTGGCTCAGAGCATCGCCCGCGGAGGCTGGGGAGAAAGCCGCGCAGAAATTCGAGATCGAGAAGACGGACGCCGAATGGCGTGCCCAGCTCACGCCGCAGCAATATGAGATCCTGCGCAAGGAGGGCACCGAGCGGCCGGGCTCCAGCCCGCTGCTCAAGGAGCACCGCAAGGGCGTCTTCGCCTGCGCCGGCTGCGACCTGCCGCTGTTCGCCTCCGACACCAAATTCGAGAGCGGCACGGGCTGGCCGAGCTTCTACCAGCCGATCGAGGGCAATGTCGGCAAGACCGAGGATCGCACCTTTGGCATGCTCCGCACCGAGGTGCATTGCCGGCGCTGCGGCGGCCATCTCGGGCACGTCTTCGACGACGGTCCGAAGCCGACCGGATTGCGCTACTGCATCGACGGTTTCGGGCTGGTCTTCCACCCCGCGGCTGCATCCGCAACGTGAGCCTTTCTCCTCGTCATTCCGGGGCGGTGCGCAGGACCGAACCCGGAATCTCGAGGTTTCGGATTCGATGCTGACGCATCGCTCCGGAACGACAATCGTCCCGGCAATTGTTGCCGGTCCCGGCAATTGTGCCCCGGTCATCAGACCGGGGCTTTTTCGTCAAGTCATTGATTTCCTGAGAAAACCCGCATTGGCATAGCCCTTGCGACAGTCTCCTCCGACTGCGGCCATGGTCGACCGGCCGCCGAGATCGGATCTGGAGACAAAGTTATGGGTATCTTCGATGCAATGAACACCTCGGTGGGTGGCCTGCAGGCGCAGTCCTACGCGCTGCAGAACATTTCCGGCAACATCGCGAACTCATCCACCACCGGTTACAAGGGCATCGGGACCAGCTTCGTCGATCTCATTCCGGACGCCTCGGTGCCGAGCAAGCAGGTCGCCGGCGGCGTGACCGCCAATGCCAAGGCCACCATCACCACGCAAGGCACGATCTCGGGCTCCACCGTCGCGACCAACATGGCGATCACCGGCGACGGCTTCTTCTCGATCCAGAAGGCAACCGGCATCGTCGACAACTCGCCGGTGTTCAGCGGCGTCACCTATTACACGCGGCGCGGCGACTTCCAGCTCAACGCCAACGGCAATCTGGTCAACGGCGCCGGCTATTACCTGATGGGCGTCACGGTCGACCCGAAGACCGGCAACCCGCAAGGCAACGTTGCGACGGTCCTGAAATTCCAGAACAACTTCATCCCGGCACAGGCGACGACCTCGATCCAGTACGCGGCGAACCTGCCGACCCAGCCGAACACCGTCGCGAGCACGACTGCGGCGACCAAGACGCTGCTCGCGGCTGGCGGAATCAATCCGTCGGACTTCCAGGCCAACCCCTTGCCGGTGGGCACACCGCCCGCGCCCTATACCAGCGCGACGGTGTCCGGCGCAGCCGCCACGGGCAACATCCGCTCGGCCTATTCGTCGACGACGGGGACGGGCACGGTCCCGCTCCAGAACAACTCGTCCGCGGTGGCATCGGGCACCACTTCGCTCGACAACGCCGTGGGCACGCATCTCGCCTCCAGCATCCTCACAGCGCTGAGCGGCCAGACGCTGACCATCAACGGCAACACAATTACCTTCGACGGCAGCACCACCGTCGCGACGGTCGGTAGCAACACCACGATTGGTCTCGGCGCGGGCACGACGGCGACCGTGGCCAGCATCCTGAACGCGATCCAGACGGCCGGCGGTGCCGGTGTCACGGCCTCGCTCTCCGCCAGCGGCAATATCCAGATCTCGACGGGTACCGGCACCGACGTGGCGGTCAACAGCGGCACCGCAGCCACGGCACTCGGCATCAGCAGCGTGGCGCGGGGCGGCAACGTGCTGTCCTCGCCCTCGATCACAGGCGCCACGGTGCTGAGCGGCGCGGCAACGGCCGGTGGCGCCGAGGTGCTCTCGTCCGGCTTTTCGGCGGGCCCGCCCGCCGACACCATCACCGTCAACGGTCAGACGCTGACCTTTGTGGCCTCGGGCGCCACCGGTCCGAACCAGATCAACCTCACCGACAACATCACGACCCTGCTCGGCAAGATCGACGCTCTCTCCGGCGCGTCGGGGTCGTCGATCAGCAGCGGCGGCGTCATCACGCTGAACACCGGCACCGTCTCCAATCTCTCGGTAGCCAGCTCCAACAGTGCGGCCTTCGCCGCGCTCGGCTTCACCTCGACCATCAGCAAGAATCGTGACGGCGGCGGCACCGCCGGCACCGGCGGCGTCATCGGCAACGACATCGCGACCTTCACCAAGGAATCGATCAGCGGTGGCGCGGTGACCGCCTACAACGCCGCCGGCACGCCGGTGAACCTGCAATTGCGCTGGGCCAAGACCGACAGCGCCTCGCTCGGCGCCGGCCATGCCGATACCTGGAACATGTTCTACCAGACCGACCCGAATGCGACCGGTTCGACGGTCGGCTGGGTCAATACCGGCCAGGCCTTCACCTTTGCCTCCGACGGCTCGCTGACCTCGCCGAGCGGTTCGGGCATCACCATCAACAACGTCAGCGTCAGCGGGCAGTCGCTCGGCTCGGTGTCCTTCAACATCTCCTCGGGCGGGCTGACGCAATATGCCAGCACCAGCGGCGCGGTGACCATCAACACCATCACCCAGAACGGCTACGCCGCGGGTCAGCTCCGCTCGGTCGCCGTCAACAACAACGGTCTCGTGGTCGGCACCTTCTCCAACGGCCAGAACCTCGACCTCGCACAGGTCTCGTTGTCGCACTTCAACGGCACCAATTATCTCAAGGCAATCGACGGCGGCGCTTACGCTTCGACCGAGCAGTCGGGGCCCGCGATCGACGGCGCGTCGGGCACCATCAGCGGCTCGTCGCTGGAAGGCTCGAACACCGACATCGCCGACGAATTCACCAAGCTGATCGTGACCCAGCAGGCCTATTCGGCCAACACCAAGGTGATCACGACCGCGAATTCGATGGTGCAGGACCTCTTGAACGTGTTGCGCTGATCGCGCGTGACGTAACCAAAGGCGGCAAGTCAACATGGGTTTGAGTTCAGCCCTCGCCAGTGCGATGAGCGGTCTGCGTGCCAATCAGGCTGCGCTCTCGATCGTTTCCTCGAACGTCGCCAACTCGCAGACGCCGGGTTACGTCGTCCAGACGCCGAACCAGATCGAGGTCACCACCGGCGACTTCGGCTCGACAGTGATGACGACCGGCGTCAGCCGCGAGCTCGACACCTATGTGCAGAATCAGCTGCGCACCGAGACCGGCGGCAGCGGCTACGCCGACCAGATGGCCAACATCCTGAAGCAGCTTCAGAATGTCTATGGCACGCCCGGCAACAGCGGTACGCTCGAAAACGCGCTGAATAGTTTCACCACGGCGCTGCAGGCGCTGTCGACCAACGCGGGCTCGTCGTCGGCGCAGACGGTTGCGCTCGGCGCGGCGCAGACGCTGGCGCAGCAGCTCAACCTCGCCACCAAGGGAATCCAGTCGCTGCGCTCCAACGTCGAGCAGGATCTTGGCAATTCGGCGCTAGCCGCCAACGCGGCGATGCAGCAGGTCGCCGACATCAACGGCAGGCTCCAGGGCCTGTCGGCAAACGACCCCTCGGCCGCGACGCTGATGGACCAGCGCGACCAGGCCATCAACACGCTGTCGAAATATGTCGACGTCCACGTCACCACCGACGGGTCCAATCAGGCCAACATCTACACCACCACCGGCATCCAGCTGGTCGGCGCCGGCCTGGCCTCGCAATTCACCTTTGCGTCCGCCGGCGCGCTGTCGGCGACCTCGCTCTACAACATCGATGCGGCCAAATCCGGCGTCGGCGCGTTCAACATCAGGCTCCCGAACGGATCCTCGGTCGACGTCATCGCCAACAGCGTGGTGTCTTCGGGCCAGATCGCGGCCGATCTGAAGCTGCGCGATCAGACGCTGGTGCAGGCGCAGAACCAGATCGACCAGTTCGCCGCGACGATGTCGAGCGCGTTGTCGGACAAGACCACGGCCGGCAGCACGGTCACCGGCCCGCCGGCCGGCTTCGATCTCGATCTTGCCGGGGCGGCGCCGGGCAACAGCGTCAACTTCACCTACACCGATACGACCACCAACACGAAGCGACAGGTCACGCTGGTCAACGTGACCGATCCGGCGGCGCTGCCGCTCCAGAATGCCACCAACGCCAATCCGATGCAGATCGGGGTGAACTTCGCCGGCGGCATGAGCGCGATCGCCTCGGCGCTCAACACCGCGCTTAACGGCTCGCATCTGTCGTTCGCCGCCGCCCCGTCGCCGGCGACGGCCACCACATTGCGGGTGACCGACGACAACAGCGGCCTCGCCAAGGTCAATTCGGCCTCGATCACCAAGACGATCTCGTCGCTGACCTCGGGCAATCCGCAACTGCCGCTGTTCACCGATGGTGGGCAGGCGCTCTACACCGGCGCGATCACGGCATCGGGTTCGCAGATGACCGGCCTTGCCGGGCGCATCGCCGTGAACACGCAGCTCGCCACCGACCCGACCAGGCTGTCGGTCTACAACACCTCGCCGGTGACGCCCACGGGCGACACCACGCGCTCGGACTATCTCTATTCGCAGCTCACCTCGGCGGTGTTCTCCTATTCGCCGCAATCCGGTCTGGGCTCGGCAAGCCAGCCCTTCACCGGCAGCGTCTCGAACTACCTCCAGCAGTTCCTGAGCATCCAGGGCAATGCCGCGACCCAGGCGACCCAGCTCCAGCAGGGCCAGAGCGTCGTGGTCTCGACGCTGCAGGCCAAGTTCAACTCGACCTCCAGGGTCAATCTGGACTCGGAAATGTCGAACCTGATCCAGCTGCAGAATGCCTATGCCGCCAACGCTCATGTCATGTCGGTGGTGCAGAGCATGATGAATACGTTGCTCCAGGCTCAAGTGTAACAAGTAACAGGGCTCTGAAACATGTCGATCAGCAGCATCAACTATTCCTCGTCGGTTCTCGGTTCGCAGATCCGCAACATCAATCAGCAGCTCACCGACCTATCGACGCAGCTCTCGACCGGCAAGCTGTCGCAGAACTATTCCGGGATGGGCACCAACGAGGGCTTTGCGATCGCCGGGCGCGCGCAGCTCTCCAACATCGCCGCCTATACCGACACGATGACCAACGTCAACGTCAGCATCAACCTCGCCAATACCGCGTTGCAGTCGCTGACCACGATCCGCAACACGGTGCAGACGGGCTCGGCCAACACCGCGCAGGATCTCAACGTCAACGGCCAGACGGTTGCGCAGAACACCGCGGCTGCGCAATTCGGCTCGATGGTCGGCGTTCTCAACACGCAGTCCGGCAACCGCTATCTGTTCTCCGGAACCGCCTTCAACACGCCGTCGGTCGCGAATGCCGGCGACATCATCAACGGCACCACGACGCAGGCGGGCTTCAAGACCGTCATGGCGGAGCGGCAGGCCGCCGACCTCGGCGCCAACGGCATGGGCCGGCTGGTACTGGCGACGCCACAGCCGACGCCGAGCTCGGTAATGGTGTCCGAGGACGCCGCGGCATCGCCATTCGGCCTGAAGATCGCCGCGGTCTCCTCGACGCTGACCGGCGCGACGGTCACCGGCCCGAGCGGCTCGCCGGTGTCGTTCTCGGTCGACCTCAACGGCGTCAATCCGAACAATGGCGACAAGCTCAGCGTGCAGTTCACGCTGCCCGATGGCTCGACCGAGCAGATCGACCTGACGGCATCGACGGCGACGCCGACACCGCTCGGCAGCTTTGCCATCGATGCAAGCGTCCCGGTCAACCCGAACAACACGGCGACGAACCTCAACACCGCGCTGAACACCGCGATCAAGAAGCTCGCCGGCACCTCGCTGGTGGCGGCCTCCGCCGTCACCGCCGGCGACAATTTCTTCAACACCGACAGCTCGGCGATCGGGGTTGCCAAGACCAGCCAGGCGTCCGTGCCGATCAGCGGCACCACCGCGCTATCCGGCACCTCGCCCTCGGACTCGATTGCGCCGGGCTTCTCCGCCGGCGACACCCTGACCGTCAACGGCACCACGATCAGCTTCGTCGCTTCGGGTGCGACCGGCAACCAGCTGAATATCGGCGACAGCATCCAGGCTTTGATGAGCAAGATCGACGCCATCACGGGTACCTCGCGGCCGTCTACCGTCCATGGCGGCTCGATCACGATCAACACCGACGATGCGGCGAGCCTGAACATCACGAGCTCGAATACGGGTGCTCTCGCCTCGCTCGGTTTCAGCTCGACGCCGATCACCGCCACGCAACCGCCGCTGCGGGTCGGCTCGTCGCCCGCGAGCTCGGCGACCACGCTGGTCAACGGCTCGGCTACCACCGTGAAATGGTACCTGGGCAATGACGGGCCCGGCTCGCCGCGCTCCACCGCGATGGCCCGGGTCGACGATTCCGTCACGGTGCAGTATGGCGCGCAGGCGAACGAGGACGCGATCCGCAAGGAGCTGCAGGCGGTCGCCGTGTTCGGGACGTTCTCGACCTCGCCGACCGGGCAGTATTCGGGCGGGCAGGTCGCCGCGCTGAGCCTGCGGGTCACGCAGGCCCTGACGAAGCAGCCCGGCCAGCAGCGCATCGAGGACATCCAGACCGACATCGCGATGGCCCAGAACACGATGAAGGGTGCAAGCTCGCGCCAGACCCAGGCCAAGGCGCAGCTCCAGACCATCATCGACCAGGCGGAATCGGCCCCGCCGGATCAGGTTGCGAGCGAGATCCTGGCGCTCCAGAACGCCCTCCAGGCGTCCTACCAGGTGACCTCGAACCTCTCGCAGCTCTCGCTCGTCAAGTTCCTGTAAGCCGGCGTTAAGGCGCCGTTAACCATGCCTCTTTACCTCTTGGTGAGGATTGCAGCGGGGCGGAGCTGACGATGTCGGAGAAGATGAAACTGGTGGTGGCCACGCCATGTTTCGGCGGGCAGGTGACGAGCATCTATGCGAGCTCGATCTTCGCGCTTCAGCGCGCCGTGCACGGCATGGCCAATCTCGAGCTCAAAGTGCTGCTGCGCGACGGCGATGCGCTGATCACACGCGCGCGGGCCAATCTGGCGGCGATGTTCCTGGACGATCCAGAGGCGACGCATTTCCTGTTCATCGACGCCGACATCGGCTTCAAGCCGGAGCAGGTGTTCCGGCTGATCGAGTGCGGCGCGGACGTCGTCGCCGGCTGCTATCCGATCAAGCGGATCAACTGGGACAAGGCCGCGCGGGCGATCCAGTCCGGCCGCGCCGACGTGCCGGCGGCATCGCTCGACTACGTGCTTGAGATCGAGGACCCCGACCGCATCGTGGTGGTGAACGGCTTCACCCGCGTGCGTTACGCCGGCACCGGCTTCCTGATGATCCGGCGCTCCGTGCTGGAGACGATGTGCCGCCATCCGGATTACGCGGCCTTGCAATTCTTCCGCGAGCATTCGCATGACACGCTGGCGGCGAGCCTGAACCGGTTTGCCTTGTTCGAATGCATGATCGATCCGGCGACCGGCACCTATCTGTCCGAGGACTTCGCCTTCTGCAAGCGCTGGACCGACATCGGCGGCGAGATCTGGGCCGACATCGAGAGCTCGCTCGATCACGTCGGGCCGTCGGTGTTCCACGGCGACATCACCTCGCAATTCGCACCGGCACCCGCGGCGGCGGCCGATGCGGCGTGAGCCTTTCGGGATGAGCGCCGGCGCATCCCGTCTGTCAGCCAGCGAGCGCGCGTCTGACGGCGGCTCGCGCTATCGCCTGCGCGATCTCTTCACACCGCTGGATACGCTGCTCGCCTCCGGCGGAGATCCGCGGCTGGCGCTGGATGCGAACGACCGTGTCAACGCCTATGGTTGCGCGGCTTCGCCGGAGCCGGAGCTCTGGAATTTCGCCTCCGCGACCGCGTCGACGATCTCGCAGATGGCCTACGACCGCGCCGCGCTGGCGCGCGAAGAGCTGATGCACAAATGCCTGTTCGACGAGGTCGAGATCGCCTTCGATGCCCGCTGCGAGGACATGCGCGAGGAGCTGCGCGGCCACCTTGCGCTCTCGTCGCGCATCGACGTCGTGTTCTCGCCGTCCGGCACGGACTCCCAGCTTCACGCGCTGTTCGTGGCGCGCGCGGTGCTCGGTGCGTCGCCGGTGACGATCGTGGTCGGCGCCGACCAGACCGGAAGCGGGACGCCGCATACCGCACGCGGCCACCATTTCAGCACGATGACGCCAGGCGGCGTGGCCGTGCGCAAGGACGGCGCGGTGACGGGGCTCGCCGGCGACAGCATTGCGGTGCCGCTGATCGACATGGCGGCCGGCATTGCGATGCGCACCGATGCCGATGCCGCGGTGCTGCGCGCGGTCGAGACCAGCCTCACGCAAGGCCGCCGCGTTTTGTTGCAGATCATGGATTCGTCAAAACTCGGTTGGCGTGCCCCAAGCGAGGCCTGTCTCGACGAGATCGCGCGGCGCTGGCCGCGCAAGGTTCAAATCGTCGTCGATGCCTGTCAGGCGCGGCTCGGCCGCCGGCGGCTGCGCGCCTATCTCGACCGTGGTTACATGGTGCTGATGACCGGCTCGAAGTTTTTCGGCGGCCCCGCCTTCAGCGGTGCGCTGCTGCTGCCGAAAGGCCTGTCGCGCTCGATCGACCGGATTGGCGGGATCGCGCCCGGCATCTTCGACTATGCCGGCCGCTGCGACTGGCCGGTAGCGTGGACGACGCTACGCTCGCGCTTCGAGCGCCGGCCGAATTTCGGTCAATGGCTGCGCTGGGAGGCCGCGCTGGCCGAGATCGGCAGCTACTACGCCGTGCCCGGGGCTTTCCGCGCCAGGATGCTGGCCGAGCTTGCAGCCGGCATCGACAGCATGATCGCGTTGTCGCCGTCACTTCGTGCCGTTCCAGCCGCGATCGAGAAGTCAGGCGCGGACGACGAGGAATTCGCGCAAGCCACGATCTTTCCTTTCGCGCTGCTGCGCGGCGGCAAGCCGGTCTCGATCGCCGAGACCAGCGCCGTGCATCGGGCGCTGGCGCGCGACATGGCCGAGGAAATCAGCGACAGCGCGGCGGACCGGCAAGTGGCCGCCCAGCGCTGTCTCGTCGGCCAGCCGGTCCGACTGGAGAGGCAGGACGGTGCGCCGCAGGCCGTGTTGCGCCTCTGCGTCGGCGCACGATTGGTGACCGAAGCCTGGTCGCCGGATCCAATGCAGGCGCAACGCAATGTGCAACACGTTCTCGATCGCATCGCCCATGTGCTGGTGAAGATCGAGCTGTTGCTTGACCGTGGCGCGGTCACGGCCGCGCCGGCAAAGTCCGCGTTCGAGGTGTGAGATGCAACATCCAGTTTACGCGCAGAGTGGCGTGACCGCGCCGAACCATGCCGACCGCATCGGCTTTGCGCAGTTGACGCGTCGCGCCTTCGAGGGCGGCGACCTGCATCCATTGCGCGAGCGGCTGCTGGCGCGGATCGAGGAAGGGACGGCGGAGGCTGGCGAAGGCCTCGATCTCTCGCTGATCGCCCAGCTTCTCGGCGAGAAGGAGGCCGGTTTGGTGATCCAGACCGAAGTGCTCTCCTTCCACCAATTGTTTCGTACGCCTTGCGCTGCTGCAAAACCCCGGATGCGCGTGCTCGCGCTCGCTGCCGATATCGACATGGGCGGCAACACGCCGATCGACTTCCTGCTTGAAGACTCCGACATCGAGCTGTTGACGCTCTACGTGGTCAAGGGCATCGGCCTGCCGGAGACTCTGCCCGAGCACGACGTCGCCATCGTGATCGCATCCGATTCCGAGGAGTGCCGGGAGGCGCTCGCGCTGATCGAGAAGGCTGCGCCACACTGGCCGAGGCCGCTGCTCAATCGTCCCGATCTCATCGGCAATCTCGATCGCGACAAGCTGTATCGTCTGCTGGCGGGCGTACCCGGTCTCGACATTCCAGTGACCGCCCCCACGACGCGCGCGCAATTGTCGGAGCTTTCGCAAGGCAAGATCGTTTGCGAGGAGATCACGGGCGAACTGCGCTTTCCGATGATCGTGCGGCCGCGCGGCACGCATGCCGGCGTCGGGCTCGCCAAGCTCGACGACGCGGCGGCGCTCGCGGCCTATCTTGCCGAGCGGCAAGAGCAGGACTTCTTCGTCGCGCGCTTCGTCGATTATGCGAGTCCCGACGGGCTCTACCGCAAATATCGTCTCGCCATGGTCGACGGCAAACCCTATGCCTGCCACATGGCGATCGCCGATCGCTGGGACATCTGGTATCTCAACGCCTTCATGGCGTTCAGCGAGGAGAAGCGGGCCGAGGAAGCCGTCTTCATGCTCGACTTCGACCAAGCGTTCGCGGCGCGCCACAAAATCGCGCTGGACGAAATGAGCAGGCGCGTCGGCCTCGATTACTTCATCATCGATTGCGCCGAGAACCAGAACCGCGAGCTCCTGGTCTTCGAAGCCGACAACACCGCCGTCGTGCACAACATGGATCCGCCGGCCGTGTTTCCGTACAAGCCACCGCAGATGCGCAAGATCTTCGCGGCGTTCACGGCGATGCTGTCGCGGCATGTGCGAGCGGGCGAGGAGAGTGCAGCATGAACGAGATCATCCGCAACACGCAAAGCTCCATCACGCACACTTCGCTCGATCCGCAGGACTGGAGCGAATTTCGCGCGCTCGCCCATCGCATGCTTGACGAGACGATCGACGGCATCGCCAACGTTCGCGCGCGCCCGGTGTGGCAGCCGATCCCCGACGGCGTCCGCGCGGCATTCAAGGCCGACGTGCCGCGCGAGGCGAGCGATCTCGCCGACGTCTATCGCGACTTCACCGAACACGTCGCGCCCTATGCGACCGGAAACATCCATCCCGGTTTCATGGGCTGGGTGCATGGCGGCGGCACCGCGGTCGGCATGGTCGCGGAAATGCTCGCGGCGGGCCTCAACGCCAATCTCGGCGGCCGCGACCACATGCCGATCGAGGTCGAGCGCCAGGTCGTCGACTGGATGCGCCGCCTGTTCGCCTTCCCGGAAGGCGCAAGCGGCATCTTCGTCACTGGCACGTCGATGGCGAATCTGATGGCGGTGCTGGTGGCACGTACGAGCGCGCTCGGCACGCTGGCGCGGCAGTACGGCATCGGCAATGACGGTGCGCTTCTCACCGCCTATACATCGCAGGCCGCGCATGGCTGTGTCTCGAGGGCGATGGACATCGCCGGGCTCGGTACCGATGCGCTGCGCAAGATCGACGTCGATGCCGGTCATCGCATGGACGTTGCCGCGCTACGTGCGCAGATCGCGATCGATCGCGAGGTCGGCTTCAAGCCGTTCCTCGTCGTCGCATCCGCCGGTACGGTCGATATCGGCGCGATCGACGATCTCCGCGCGATCGCGCAGCTGTGCCGCGAGGAAGGAATCTGGTTTCACGTCGACGGCGCCTTCGGTGCGCTCGCGATCCTGTCGCCCGAGCTTGCGCCGCTGCTCGGTGGCATCGAGCTTGCGGATTCCATTGCGCTCGATTTCCACAAATGGGGACAGGTGCCTTACGACGCCGGCTTTCTGCTGGTGCGCGACGGCGAGCAGCATCGGCAAGCCTTTGCGCAGCCCGCGGCCTATCTGCGTCGCGAGGCGAGGGGGCTTGCGGCCGGCGCGATCTGGCCGTGTGATCTCGGCCCCGATCTGTCGCGCGGCTTCCGTGCGCTGAAGACGTGGTTCACGCTGAAGACGTTCGGCACCGATCGGCTTGGTGCGGCGATCACGCGAAGCTGTGCGCTGGCGAAATATCTGGAGACGCGCGTTCTGGCCGAGCCGCGGCTGGAATTGCTGGCACCTGTCAATCTCAACATCGTCTGCTTCCGTTACCGCGCTGCCGAAGAGGTCAATCGCGAGATCGTCGCCGACATCCAGGAGTCCGGTATTGCGGCGCCATCGAGTACGACGCTGGACGGCAGGTTTGCGATCCGCGCCGCGATCGTCAATCACCGTACCAACGAGTCCGACATCGACGCGCTGGTCGCGGCCGTGCTGGAGTTCGGCGGACGACGGAGCGGGGGAGTGATCGAGGTCGAGGCGCCGCCGCTCGCGGCACAATAGCTCGATGCATGTCTGAAACGACAACGGCCCCGGACGATCCGGGGCCGTTTTCATTCGTATGGCTGGTCGTTCGTCCGGCCCGGTCGTTCGCCCGGCGTGGGCCCGCGAACGCGTGGGATCAGGCGGCGGTGCTGACGTCGTCCTGGCCCGCTTCCGTCTTGGGATGCGTGGCCTCGAACTGGCTCCGTAACTTCTCTTCATAGGCGATCAGCTTGCGGGCATCCTTCAGCGCGCGATAGAGGTCGCCGTTGAGGATGTTGTTGTTGATGCCTTCGATGATCGGCCAGGAGCTCGGCACCGCGGTGACGATGTCGCGCACCAGGTTGAAATAGGTGCCGTGCTGGGTCTGCGGATCCGGCGAGATGTACATGAGCTGGACCGCCAGATAGACGAGCTTGGCGGGCGAGTCGGCGGTCTCCGGCGTGAGGATGTCGCGCTCGCGCAGGATCGGCACGTTGTCGCCGTCGATCAGAAGGCGGGCGCGCTGGTCGGTGTTGGTTATCACGCAGTTGCCGACGATGATGCGTTCGTGCGGTCTGAGCTCGACCTTGAGGGCCATGCCTGTTCTCCATCAACGCTTTCGTAACCGAGCGTGTGTTGCGGCGGATCAGGGCGCAATACTCCATCAAGACTAGTTAACGAGTTGTAAATCCCGGTCATTGCCGCGAAAAAACTCAATTATATCAACGTCGAAATCACCCGGCGGAGCGGCGTCACGGGCCTGCATATCGGCCGAATCGCACGGCGACTCAGCAAAAGTGCCCATTTCATTTCATGTTTCGTTAGAGGACTCCGCCCCACGGTCCGCCGGTCGCTGGGTCACTCGATCCATGCAGACGCGTAACAGTAAGCGTTGTTTACCAGAAAGGTAACACCCAATGTCCGGTATCGTTCTCTCCTCCTCGGTTCGTCAGAACCTCCTCTCCCTCCAGTCCACCGCTGATCTTCTCGCCACCACGCAGAACCGTCTGTCGACCGGCAAGAGCGTCAATTCGGCCCTGGACAATCCCACCAACTTCTTCACGGCACAGTCGCTCGACAACCGCGCCAGCGACATCAACAATCTGCT
>NZ_JBVVPR010000040.1:0-75185 GCF_055811835.1 Bradyrhizobium sp. WSM4874 | reverse complement strand
TAGGGCTCACCAGCTCGATGAGCTCACAGAGCCAAAGCCAATTGTGATCACCTGAAGCAGCGATACGCACAACTGCGCTCCCTCCCCCCTTGTGGGGGAGGGCGGGGGAGAGGGGTAGCCCAGCAAAAGGAGTGTGTCTTAGCGTACGGCTGGCACGCAAACCCCTACGGCAGCCCGCGCGCCTCGAGCTGATGCACCAGCAGCAGCGTCGGCTCGGCGAGGCTGTCGCCGGAGCCGTCGAGGCCGAAGGCGCTTGCGATGCCGTCGCGGCTGCGCAGCAGCGCGCTACGCGGACAATGGCCGGCGCCGCAGAGCGTCTTCTTCAGGGTTTCGCCCTGCGCCGTGATGCCGGCGGAATCATCCGCAGCCCAGGCCAGCACGATCGGGACGTCGACATTGAGGATGCCGGGGAAGACCGAACGCTTGTTGTACTGGCTGGCGTCACTGCCGAGATAGGCCTTCTCGCTGTCGCTCGCGTCCTTGCCGGCGCGGTAGACCCCGGAGACCAGCACGACAGCCGCGACGTCGGCGCGGTCGGTCTGGAGTTCGGGATGGGCCAGCAGGGTGGCGACATGGAAGGCGCCGGCGCCGTAGCCGACCGCGACGATCTCGCGGGCATCGCCGTTGAACAGGTCGATATTGCCGTGGACCCAGGACAGCGCCGCCGCCACGTCGGTCGCACCCGCCGGCCACGTCGCCGAGGGCGCCAGCCGGTAGTTGACCCGCACGCCGATCATGTCGTTGCGCGCGGCAAAGCACATGGCCTGGTCCTGGATCTGGCGCGACAGCTCCGGCGCGGCGCGGTCGCCGGTGAAGGTGTCGCCGGTCACGAACAGCAGCACCGGCCGCGGCGTATCCGCCTTGGTCGTGGCGGTGGCGACATCGAGCACATTGGCTTCGCTCTCGCCGTAGCGCAGGCCGCGCGAGAAGGTGACCTGCTCGCACAGCCGCGCGGTGCCGCCCGCGGCGGTGTCGTTGTCGGTGAGGCCGACCCGCACGAGATCGGACGGCGCGGCCGGCAGCATCGGTAGGGGACCGTGTGCGGAGGCTGCCGTGATGCCCAGAATTAGAAAAAATGCGAGAAAATTCTTCATGTCGGTGTCGGCCCTGCGTGCCCGATATGGGCTCGCGCGTTTGGCCCGTCTTTTCAATTCGCCTTATTAGTTAGTTGGTCATGAGGCGATTTCACGGCACCGCGGTTCTCTCCCGGCTCCGTCGCCACGCGTGGTTCAATTGCCCGGCTGGAAGGTGCAATCCGCCCCGCTGCCGTCCTTCCGGCGGATGGCGTTGGGGTCGATGGTGCAGCTCAGCTTCGTCAGGCTCTCGAAATTCGATCCCGCGGCGCCGTCGGGCGGAATCCCGGCCAGGGCTTCGGTGGCGAAGATCTCGCTCGCTGTGGAGCCATTCACTGTCCTGGTCTTCGTGCCGAAGGTGACTTCGCAGTTCCGGACGGTGATGTCGACATTGCCGGCGCGACAGACGATTCGATCGGCGGTCACCACGATCGGCTTCTTGTAGGGAATGTCGCTGTTGGCGGCGAATAGCATCGCCATCGCCTTCTTCTCGGCGCCAGAGAGGACCGACGACAGCGGCGCGATCACCCCCGCGAGTGCCAGCGCCGTCGCGCCCGAGACTTTTCCGGGCGTCGCCTCGGAGGCATCGGCGACGCCGGAGGCGGTTGCGACAACGAGGGCGCAGGCGAGGATCAATCGACCGGCTTTCATCTTGCCTCCCTGGACCTGCAATCGCGGCTTCCCTCCCGCGCGGGACGTGGAACCAGTTTAGCATGTAAACACGAATTGGAAGGCAAGTTCGCCGGGCCTTGCGCCTTTGCGCGGTGCGGCTGTTTTGCCCCGAGCCGTCAAACGGTTACCCCGCGGGACCGAGCCTCGCACCGACACGGCCGTTCTACTGTGCATGGGGTTGTTTTCGCGTTTTTTGTTTGGCCGGCCGGTCAGGCCTGCTTCATCGTCCGGAAGGTGATGGAATAGCGGCGCGCCTCGACGGGCGGGATGCTGTGCTCCCATTGCGACCGCGCCTCGCCGTCCATCACGTAAAGCGAGCGCGGCCGGGCTTCGAGCGTGTGGCGCTCCCATTTGTCGCCGCTACGGCGGCGGAAGCGGAATTTGCAGGACGAGCCGAGCGACAGGCCGAGGATTTTGTCGAAATGCGGCTTGTCGCGGTGCCAGCCGATGCCGACGCCGGCCTCGTATTCGGTGCAGAGCACTTGCCGCACGCTGCCGCCGGCAAGCCCCGCCCATGCCTCGACTTGCCGCGTGACGGGCAGGACCCAGTCGGGGATCGGCTCGGCCTCGGCCAGCCGCTGCAATGTGTAGTCATAGCGATAGCCGAAGGACGCCACCCGGCGGTTGCCCTCGAAGGCGCCGAACTGGAAGCGCTGGAGCGGCAATGCTGCGATGCGGCCAATGAGCGCCTGCTCGAAGGCGGCCTTGACGAAGTCATCGGCATAGCGAAGGCCGGCAGGCCCTGCTTGCGGATCGGCGAACAAACCAAGCTGCGTCATTCCTCGCATTTCCGTGATGGAACCTAATGGTGGCTGATGCGACTTACATATGACGCGGAAAGTAACGTGCGAGGCTGTCATGGCAGAGAAGCATACCGCCGATCCGGCAGAGATCATGCGGGCGACCGGTCATCCTGAGCTGGAATACGCCGCCGGCTGGACCATCGCCGGCTTGGTCACCATCGGCACCATCGTCGCCGCGTGGGTGTTCGCGATCTAGCCCATTGGAAACTGGAGCTCGAACGCCGCGCCCCGATCGGTCGGCTTGAGCCTGATCGAGCCGCCATGGCTCGCCATCACCGCGCGCGCAATCGCGAGCCCCATCCCGGTGCCGCCCTGGTCGCGGCGGGTGGTGAAGAACGCATCGAATATCCTGTCGCGGTTCGGCGCCGAGATCGGCTCGCCGTCATTACTCACAGTCAGAAGCAGGGTCGTACGCTCATCGATCGCCTCCAGCCTGATTGTCCCGGCCTTGTGCCGCATCGCATTGTCCACGAGATGCGAAAGCACGATCAGCGCCTTCTCCGCCGACATGCCGATCATCAGGTCGAGGCTGCCGCTGGCCTTGATTGAGCTCACCGGAAACCGGCTCCTGAGTTCGGCAATCACGGGCGCCAATTCGGTGCGCTCGTTTTGCGGCAGGCTTTCGGCACGCGCGAGTTCGCGCAGCCGCTGCGCCATCGCTTCCAGCCGCTTTGTGTCGGACAGGATGTTGGCGATGAACGTCTCCTGCTCGGCCGGCGTCAGGCTGCCCGCTTTGCCCCGAACCGAATCCTGCAATAGCTCCGCGGCGCCCTTGATCGAGGTCAGCGGCGATTTCAGCTCGTGGGTGAGATGGGCCGAGAAGGTCGCGATATAGTCCGAGCGCCGCGCCAGCTGCTCGGCCATGCCGAGAAAGCTGTGCGAGAGCTGGGCGAACTCGCGCGTACCGTAATGTCGGAGCGGCCTGAACGCCTCGCGGTCGCCGCGGCCTATTCGGGTGGCGCGATCGATCAGCTCGCGCATCGGCAGCGTGATGGTGCGCGAGAATACGAGGCCGATGGCGATCGTGCCGAGAATCACGGTAAGCCCCGCCAGCACAAACTTGGCCCGCTCCTGGTAGAGATGGTCGAAGATGTTGCTCGGCGTCCGCGTCGTGTAGATCACCCCTGCGACGCGGTTGTTGACGATGACAGGCATTGCCGAAAACACGTGGACGCCGAGGCCGCGGCTGAAGGAATAGATCGACGGCGGCGGCTTGTCGGGCACGCGGTTGCGCAGGGTGGCGCGGTATTGCCCATGCAGCGCGTCGGCGACCTCCTCGATATGGGCGAGCGATTGCCCGATCTCCTGCCGCCCGGCGATCACCACGCCTTGGGGATCGAGGATGCGAAAGCCTGCCAGCGTCACCTTCTGGGTCTCGCGGATGATCGGCGTCAGTCTTGCGCCAATATCGACATAGGCTGGCTGCGCCGGCCGGATTGCTGCTTGCGCGTCGGGTCGCCGCCGCAGCAGGTCGTTGGCGGTGAGGTCGAGCGCGGGGCGGATCGGGGTGACCTGGTCGCCCGGATCAGGCAGCACGTTCGGTGGCACCTCGGCGCCGAGCGAGAGGCCGCTGTCGAGCCGCGTCGTGACCTCCTGCGCGTAGATCGTCGCGAGCACGCGGCTCTGTGCGATCAGCTCGGCCTGGGTCTGGCGGATCAGCTGGTTGTCGTAGAGGCGAAAGAAGAACAGGCCGACCAGCGGCAGCACGCCGACGGTCGCCAGTACCGTGAAGATCACGAGGGTGAGCGATGGCCGCCATTTGTCGGGCGCGGCGCTCATGCCTCCTTCTCGCAGCGGCCGAGCTTGAAACCGACGCCGTGGATGGTCTCGATGACGTTGTCACAGGCCAGTGCCGCGAGCTTGGCACGGATGTTGCGGATGTGGCTGTCGATGGTGCGGTCGGAGACCTGGATGTTGAGCTGGTAGGCGGCCCGCATCAGCTGCTCGCGATTGAACACGGAGGTCGGCCGGGTCAGGAACGCGCGCAAGATACCGAACTCGATCGTGGTCAGCTTCAGCCGCGTGCCGGCGAAGGTCGCGACATGCTGCTCGGGGTCGATCAGCAGGCCGCCTTGCGCGAGTGCCGACGGCCCCGGCTTGGCCTCGCCATTGCGCGGGCCGAGCCGGCGCAGGATGACGTTGACCCGCGCCACCAGCTCGCGTGGGCTGAAGGGCTTTGTCACATAGTCGTCGCCGCCGATCTCGAGGCCGAGGATGCGGTCGATCTCCTCGTCGCGGGCCGACAGGAACAGGATTGGAACGTCGGAGCCTTTGCGTACCTCGCGGCAGACGTCGAGGCCGTCGAATTCGGGCATGCCGATGTCGAGTACGATCAGGTCAGACTTGTCGGCGGCAAAGCGGGTCAGCGCCTCCTTGCCGTCGCGGGCCTCGATCACGTCCATGCCGGCTTTCTTCAAAGCGACGCGGATGACCTCGCGGATATGGCCTTCGTCGTCGACGATGAGAATGCGATGCGCCAAGAATCTCTCCGCTGCCTCGTCAGCCCGCCGGCCGAGCTTTCGCCAGCGCGTCCAGCCTGCGCTGGAGCCGCCAATTCCGGAAGCCCCAGCTCCGCCAGGCAAGATCCTGACGCTGGACTTCTACAAGCCGATCGCGCCGCGACACAAGGCAGTTGTCGCCCGGGCGATGAGCGATGACCTTGTCGAGGGCAGGCAGCGCCTGCGGCCCGAGTGTGAGGAGATAGTCGGCGTCGATGTTCAAGCCCTTACCGGACATTTCGTTGCTGTGGCTCAGATTATAGTCGGCGATGAAGGCATCGAAGTTCACCAGCGAGCAGCCATACAGCGCGATCGTTAACGCGATCAGATTGGCGCCGACGAGCCATTGGTTGGGCTTGTCGAGCACGATACGGGCGACGATCAGGATCAGCCCGAGCGCCACCAGCCCCATCCAGATGAAGGCTGCGATGCGCCAGTAGGTCAGCATGTAGATGTCGACGTAAAGGTCGAGGCGAAGGATGGAGGAGGCGACCAGCAGGACGTTCTGTCCCACCCAGAGATAGACCAGCGGCCGGATGATCTTCGATTTCTCCGCCGGGCCGCCCGGACGCATCGCCACCAGCACGAAGGCGGCGGCGAGCAGGGCGGTGGCGATCAGTGGGTAGGCGCCGCGATGGGCATAGGCGGCATAAGTCATGTTGGCCGGCAGCGCGACATGGCCCCAGAGGTAGATGCCGTCGAGAATGGACTGTGCCGCGAACAGCAGATTGAACAGGATCAGCGAACGCAGGATGGTGGACGGGCCCAGGAACTCAGCTGAGACTTGC
The DNA here is from genome assembly GCF_055811835.1 of Bradyrhizobium sp. WSM4874. Classification (NCBI taxonomy): domain Bacteria; kingdom Pseudomonadati; phylum Pseudomonadota; class Alphaproteobacteria; order Hyphomicrobiales; family Nitrobacteraceae; genus Bradyrhizobium; species Bradyrhizobium sp. WSM4874. The sequence continues at coordinate 69,351 of NZ_JBVVPR010000040.1, read as the reverse complement.
GACTGCAGCGGCGGCGGCACGGGGATATCTGCGATGGTCGTGGTGACAATCTTTCTGCGCCGCCAGCGCACATGGATGAACGGCCAGACCAGCGACAGCATCATGGTCCAGAACAGCACGCGCGGGATGCTGACATAGTCGAGAATGAGCTTTGGATTGAGCAGGAACACCCACTGCTCAATCAGCGGATTGGCTGCGGCGAACAGTGCGATGAAGACAGTGCTCAGCGCTGCAGGCAGAAGCCAGAGTGCGATGCTCCGAGTGAGTGCCGACATGTCGAAGATTTGAAGCGCTTCGGGGAAGACCCTGAAGGGCCCGAACAGGACAAAGTTTCGTATCGCCCGGGCACGGTCCGCGAAGCCCCTCGTCTCCGAATTGGTCGCGAGCAGCAGTGCCATGAGCAGCGCCGCGACGAGGATCAGGAAGGACAGCGCATTGAGCTCCTCTGTCGCCGGCACGAGACCGGCGACGAGAATGGCCGCGCTGGTGATGCCGCGTCGCAGGTCCAGCGCCGCATGATTGAACAGCATCGACACGCAAGCCGTCGCGATCGCAAAGAGCGTCAGCGATAGGCCGATCCGTGGGCCATAGAACAGCCAGTCGGCGACCGCGGCCAGTGCCAGTGCGAGACCAAGCTTGGCAGGAATGGAGGAAGGCCTGATCGGCTGGAGGTCCGCTGCTATCGTCGTAGCCAGGCTCGTCATGTCCAGAAGACCTTTCGTGAATGGTGGCATCACGAAGTCTGAACGTCGTTCGTGCAGAAGGTGAGATCGTCGTCTGCACGGTTTCAGGAGTCTTTTGCAGATTTCGTGCAGGCGCGCTTTTGGTCCTTACGCGGCGCAAATCGCTTTGATAGGTGCGATGCGTTCATCACATTGGGCGTGACGCATCATGCAATCCCTCAACCGCATCGGTCTCATTCTGCTCTGGCTTGCCGCGCCTCTCGTCGCATTTGCGGCCGCGAACAAGAACGATCCCTATCTGCTCGTGCTGCGCGGCGCTGGAAACATCGCGGTTGTCGTCACAAGCATCGTGATCGTCATCGTGCTGCTGCGCCGCGGGCGTTGGCGCAGCACCGCGGGCAAGCTGCTCGTCATGCTCTGGTGCGCTCCGCCGCTCCTGATGTCGGCGGCGCATCTGAAATTCGAACTGCGCAAGCACGATGTGCTTGCCGCCAGTACGGCCGAGGCGCGTCAGCTCGGGCCTCACTTCATGGTCGGTTATTCCTCCTTCCCGGAGGTCGCGCGCCTTGCCGAGCAGGGTTTGATCGGCGGTGTCTACGTCACCCGGCACAACATCCGGGGCCTGACCGCCGAGGCGCTGCGTGCCGAGATCGCGGCGCTCCAGGACAAGCGGCGAGCCGCCGGGTTGCCGCCGCTGGTGGTCGCCGCGGACCAGGAGGGCGGCATCGTCGGGCACCTTGCGCCGCCGTTGACGAAGCTGCCGGCGCTGGCGACGCTTGCCGGGCTTGCCCCCGATGACCAGCAGGCCAAAGCAGCAGAGTTCGGCCGCATCCACGGACGTGAACTCGCCGGGCTCGGCGTCAACCTCAATCTCGCACCGGTGCTCGATCTCAAGCCGCCGGTCCGGCGCAATCGCCTCGATTTCCACACGTTGATCGGCCAGCGCGCGATTGCGTCCGATCCAGCTGTCGTCGGCGCGATCGCGAGCGCTTATGTGCGCGGGCTGGAAGAATCCGGCGTCGGCGCCACGCTCAAGCATTTTCCCGGCATCGGGCGCGTGCGCACCGACACGCACCATTTCAGCGCCAACCTCGACGCGCCGGTGAAGGAGTTGGAGGCAACCGACTGGCTTCCGTTCCGCGAGGTGCTGTCGCATTCGCGCAGCGCGCTCATGGTCGGACATGTCACGCTCACGGCCGTCGATCCCGACCGAGCCGCCTCGCATTCGAAGCGCGTCGTCGAGGGGATCATCCGAGACAAATGGGGCTATCAGGGTATCGTCATGACCGACGATCTCGTGATGGGCGCGATCTATCAGCACGACGTCTGCCAGGCCGTGGTCGAGGCCATCAACGCGGGCGTCGATTTGCTGCTGGTCGCCTATGACGGCGCGCAATTCTACCGGATTTTCGCTTGTGCCCTGGATGGATCGCGGCAAGGCAAGCTCGATGCGGCGATGCTGCGCGTGAGCGAGGCGCGGTTCGCGCGCGGTTTCCCGTCCGAGCAGACGCGAGCCGCCTCACGCCCTGTGAACGTCGCGGGTCAAGACTAGCCCTTTGCGAACTGACGGTAGTCAGGCTCGCGATGAAACCAGAATTCGTAGCCGGTGATGGCCTTCTGCATGGCGACATCGTGGATCGGCTGGTTGAGCGGAATGACGGGAACGTCGCGCATGCAGAGCGCGATGAAATCCTTCACGGTCTTGTCGTACTCGGCAAAATCCGTGGTGAACCGTGCCTTGTCGATCAGCGCGTCCATTTCCTTGTTCTGGTAGGAGGAGATGTTGAAGATCGAGTTGTTGCCGTGGAAATTCCAGTAGAAGTAATATTCGGGGTAATCGAGCCAGCCGCTGAAACGGTTCAGCGCGAGGGGGAGCTCCTTCTTGTTCAGCGTGGTGCGCCAGTTCGCGCCGGGAATCTTTTCGATTGCCGCCTTGATTCCGATCTTGGCGAGGCTCTCCTGGATCAGGATCGCGGTCGGCTCGCCGACCGTGGCCGTGCCGGTGTCGAGCGACAACGTCGTCTCTAGCCCTGACTCGAAGCCTGCCTCCTTCATCAAGGCTTTGGCCTTGTCGAGATCGGTGACATAGGGAAACGCCTGTGGCCAGACCGGCTTGGAGACGTCTGCTGCTCCGCCATACATGGGAACGGCACGTCCGAAGAACGCGCTGTTCTGGATCTGCTCATAGGGCATCGCCCAGGCGACGGCCTGGCGCAGCTTCACATTGTCGAACGGCGGCTTTGCCGTGTTCAGCGCGACGGACCAGAGCGCATTCGGGATCGGCACGCCCGAGACCTTGACCTTGCCCTCCTTGATGATCTGCTCGAAGTCACGCGGCGCGAAGCCGCTGGAGATATCCGCATCGCCTCGTTCCAGCATGGCGCGGCGAGTGCCGGCGGAGGGGACGTCGCGCGCGATCACGCGCTTGAGCTTCGGGAGAGGTCCGCTCTTCCAATCGTCGAAGCGCGCCAGCACGGTCTCGCTGCCCGGCTTCCAGCTTTCGATCCTGTAAGCGCCGCCGCCCGCCTCGTTGGTCCTGAGCCAGGCCAGTGCCCATGGGTCTTCCGCGGTCGCGTTCTTTTTCGCGAGCTCCGAGTTGATGATGAAGGGCACGACCACAGCGACGTTGAACAGCAGCATCTTGTCTTGGCGCACATAGTCGATGCGGAAGGTGTGGTCGTCGATCACGACGAACTGCTCGGGCTTTTCCAGCGACCCCGCCGACATCTGAAAGGTCGGAAAGCCGCCGACCTTCACCGCGCGGTCGAACGACCATTTGACGTCTTTCGCGGTGACCGGCGTGCCGTCGTGAAATTTTGCGTCCTTCCGCAATTTGAAAGTGCAGGACATGCCGTCGGCCGCAACCTCCCAGCTCTCGGCGAGTTCAGGCGCGAGCTTTTCGCGGTCATAAGACAGCGTGCCGTCGGGGAGCGTCTTGGAGGCGTAGCTCAGCAGGCGGTCGTAGCAATTCCAGGACAGCCCGTTCACGGTCTGATTGGAGCCGACGCCCTGCATATCGAGCGAGTTTGGCCCGAGCTCCTGCACCACCAGCAGCGTCTCCGCGCGCCCTTGCGCCGAGGCAAAGCGCGGAGCAAGGGCGGTCATTCCGGCGATGCCAAGTCCGCCGAGCATCACGTTGCGGCGGCTCAGGTCGGAAGATGATGCGCTCATGGGTGCCTCACTCTTGAGAGATTTGCACCCTAAAGAGGCAAGGCGCATGCCATCGGCCGCGCTTCACGGCGCCGCATCCGGTGCGCATCTCAGCTCTACGGCGACACCGCTCCGCGGCTCACGGCCCGCGGGGCAGTCAGGTCTTTCCAGGTGGAATTGGCGACATGCACCGGCGAGAACGCCGGGCGCTCGACATAATGGCCGTCGCCGGCCTCGGCGCGCAGATCGCCATCCTTCCAGACCATTCGGCCGCGCGACAGCGTCGCCGCCGGTCCGCCGGTGCAGGAAAAGCCCTCGAACACATTGTAGTCGATCCGGCTCATCTGCCGCTTCGCGCTGATAGTCCTGCTCGCCTTGGGATCCCAAACCACGACATCCGCGTCCGAGCCGGCGGCGACCGCGCCCTTGCGCGGATAGATGTTGAGGATGCGGGCGATGTTCGCCGAGGTCACTGCGACGAATTCCTCCTTCGTCAGCCGTCCCGTGGTGACGCCCGCGGTCCACAGCAGCGCGAGGCGATCTTCGAGGCCGCCGGTGCCGTTCGGGATCTTTCTGAAATCGCCGCGCCCGAACCGCTTCTGCTCGGTGGTGAAGGCGCAGTGGTCGGTCGCGACCACCTGCAGCGAGCCGGCTTGCAGACCGGCCCAAAGACTATCCTGATGCGACCTGTCGCGGAACGGCGGCGACATCACGCGCTGCGCGGAATGATCCCAGTCCTTGTTCTGATATTCACCGGCGTCCAGCAGCAAGTGCTGGATCAGCGGCTCGCCGTACACGCGCTTGCCCGCCGCACGTGCGCGCGCGATCGCCTCATGCGCTTCGCGGCAGCTCGTGTGCACGATGTAGACCGGCGTCCCTGTCATGTCGGCGATCATGATGGCGCGGTTGGTGGCTTCGCCCTCGACCTCCGGCGGCCGTGAATAAGCATGTCCCTCGGGGCCGGTGACACCGCGCGCGATCAGCGCCTCCTGCATCAGGGCGACGACGTCGCCGTTCTCCGCATGCACGACGGGCATGGCGCCGAGATGGGCGCAGCGGGCGAACGAGTTGTAGAGCTCGTCGTCGTTCACCATCAGTGCGCCTTTGTAGGCCATGAAGTGCTTGAAGGTGTTGATGCCGTAGGTTTTGACCACGGTCTCCATCTCGTCATGGATCTGCTTCGACCACGACGTTACCGCCATGTGGAAGCCGTAGTCGGAGGCCGCCTTCTCGGATTTGTGCCGCCACTCCTGATAGGCCGCGAGCATCGACTGGCCGGGATCGGGCAGGCAGAAATCCACCACCATGGTGGTGCCGCCGACCAGTGCCGCCTTGGTCCCCGATTCGAAATCGTCCGCGGTGACAGTGCCCATGAACGGCATTTCGAGATGGGTGTGCGGATCGATGCCGCCCGGGATGACGTAGGCGCCGCCGGCATCGATGGTCTCGCACCTCGTCGGCGCATCGAGCGACTGCCCGACCGCGACGATGGTCGCGCCGTCGATCAGCACGTCCGCGCGGCGCGAATGATCATGATTGACGACGATGCCGCCGCGGATGAGGAGAGGCATTGGAGGCTCCGGAGTGAGGCGTGAACCTCGCGAAGCTAAGCGCGCTGCATGCGACGCGACAGGTGAAATTTTAGTCAGGCATCGCCGACAGTTGAGCTGTGCTCGCGGCCTCTACGCCGCCCGCGCGATCAGCCCGTCGATCATCGCGCGCACCAGGCCTGCGATTTCCCTCCGCAGCGCCGGCAGCGGTACCGCGACCAGCTTCTGCTCCAGTCCGAGCGTCACCATGCCATGCACCGCCGAGAACAGGCTGCGCGCGGTGATGCCGAGCTCCTCCCGACTGCGTTTTGGAAACAGCGCGGCCAGCGGCTGGTAGACGTGGCGGAACAGCCGCATCTGGTCGTTGATGGACCAGTCGGGGAGGGGCTTGTCGGCTGCCATACGGTGCTCGAACAGCGCACGCCATAGTTCGAGATTTTCCGCGGCGAAATCGCAATAGGCGAGGGCGATGCGAACCAGGGTCTCCTGCGGCGATGGCTCGCCCGCGCTTTCTGCTGTGCTCAGGGCCTGGTCGAGCCGAAGCAAAGTGCGCGAGCCCACGCGCAGGATCAGCTCGTCCACATCGGCGACGAGATTGTAGACGGCGCCGTTGGCGCAGCCGATCTCGCGGGCGAGATCGCGGGTTTTCAGACCCGCCAGTCCCCTGTCGGCGATCATTCGTTCCGCTGCCAGGATCAGATCGGATCGAAGTTTCTCTCGGCGTTCCAATGCCTTAGTCATCTGCGGCCAAATTTCTGAGCGTTGCTCAAATATTGATTGAACGATGTTCAAGTTTGTTGCTACAAACCATCTGTGAGCAACGCTCATAACAGGGAGCTTCAGATGTTCAAGACCGTAGTGACACTCTTCCGCGGCAGCGTGGCCGCCGCGGGCGAAGAACTGGAAGACCGGACGGCCCTTCTGATCCTAGATCAACAGATGCGCGACGCCGCAGCCGCCCTCGAGCGCGGCAAACGGACCCTGGCGCTGGCGATCGCACAGGACCAGCAAGAAGGCCGCAAGCTCGAGGCGACTGTCGCCCGCATCGCCGATCTCGAGACCCGCGCCGTGGCGGCGCTCGACGGCGGCCGCGAGGATCTCGCCAACGATGCCGCTGAAGCCATCGCGGGCCTGGAGGCCGATCGCGACGCGGCGCTGACGGCACGCGCGCTGTTCGCAACCGAGATTGCGCGGCTGAAGCGGCACGTCGCAAGCGCGCAGGCCCGCATCACCGAGCTCGATCGCGGCCGCCGCGTCGCCCGTGCCTCGGAAGCGGTGCGCTCGCTTCGCCGCAGCGGCATCGAGGCAGCACGTCCCTACGAATCCACGCTGCCGGAGGCGGAGAGCACCTTGAGACGTCTTCGTGAGCGGCAGATGGAAGCCCAGGCCGCCGACGACGCGCTGGTCGAGCTCGATGCCGCCAGCGGTCCGCTCGCCACCGCCGAAAAACTCGCCGAGCAGGGTTTTGGCCCCCGGCTCAAGACGACCGCGGACGACGTGCTGGCACGGTTGAAGTCCAAGCGCACGCCGACTGCCTGATTCCAACCCAATCATTCGAACCAACAGGAGACCATCATGAACCAGAATGGCCAGCCCCACAGCGGCGCCTGGGTGACTTTCACTTACTTGTCCTTCGCAGCCTCCGCCTTCCTCATCGCCATCGGCATCTTCTTCCTGCCGATCGACCTCTGGATGAAGGGTTATCTCACCATGGGCATCGTCATGCTGATCCAGACTTGCATCACCCTGACCAAGACGGTTCGCGACAACCATGAAAGCAGCCGGATGGTGAACCGCATCGAGGATGCCAAGGCGGAACGTCTGCTGATGGAAGTCTCCAAGACGGCTTGATAGGCATAGCCATTACGCAAGGAGGCAGTGGAGCAACGCGCTCCGCTGCTTCGCGCCGGAGCGCATTCCGCCCCTCGTTTCGCGCTTGCGAAATGCAACCGAGCCATGACGGATCGCGCGGGCGTGCGCTCTTGCGCAACCGCACGGGCAGGGGCAGTCTTCACAGGCGGCGCACAAGAACGCCGCCAATAAGATGTGATTACAAGATCTCGGCGAGGAACCTCATGGCAGCGATGCGGATCGACTGCGACATCCACCCGGCGGTTGGTGGCACGCGCACGACGTTGCTGCCCTATCTCAGCGATCACTGGAAAGAGCAGGTCGTGAGCCGCGCCATCGACGGGCTCGATCTCACCTCCTATCCGCCCGGCATGCCGCTCACCGGCCGCGCCGACTGGCGTCCGGCGAACGGCACAAAGCCTGGTTCCGATCTTGCGATGGTGCAGAAGGGCGCATTCGAGCAGTTGGGTGCCAGCCACGCGATTCTCAACGTGCTCTATGGTGCGCAGGCCGTGTTTGACCCCTACATGGCGGCCGACTTCTGCAAGGCGATCAACGACTGGATCGCCACTGAGTGGCTGTCGCGCGATCCGCGCTTGCGTGCTTCGATTGTGGTGCCGATGCAGGACCCGGATCTGGCGGTCGAGGAGATTGAGCGCCGCGCCGCCGATCACCGCTTCGTCTCGATCCTCGTGCTGGCGCAGGGCGAGACGCTGCTGGGACGGCGGCATTTCTGGCCGGTCTATCGGCTCGCCGAGAAATACAAGCTGCCGCTCGCGATCCACGCCGGCACGCAATATCGGCAGGCGCCGAGCTCGGCCGGCTGGCCGTCGCACCGCTACGAATATTACTTCGTCGAGGCGCAGGCGTTTCAGGCGCAGATCTTGAGCCTGATTTATGAGGGCGTGTTCGGCAAGTTTCCGAACCTCAAGGTCGTGCTGATGGAATCCGGCGTGAGCTGGCTGCCGGCCTTCATGTGGCGCGCCAACAAGACCTGGCGGGGGGTGCGCGTCGAGGTGCCCTGGGTCGAGCGCGAGCCGGCAGCGATCATTCGCGAGAATTTCCGCGTCACCATGCAGCCGTTCGATGCGCCGGGCGACGCCAAAAGCGTCGAGGACATCATCGACCAGATCGGCTCCGAAAAGATGTTCCTGTTCGCGTCCGACTATCCGCACTGGCAGTTCGACGGCGACGATCCGATCCCGCCGAACCTGCCGAACAGCATCATCTCGAAGATGTGCGTCGACAACCCGCTGGAGACGTTTCCGCGGCTGTCGCTCGCCAACTGACTTTGGAGGTTTCGCATGAGTGAGGTCATCGACCGCCCGCTGCGGGAAGACGAGAAGCCCGTCGCTTCGCGGCTGCGCATCGTCGATTGCGACGTCCATCCAAGCCTGCATTCGTTCGACGATCTCAACGAGTTCCTGCCAAAGCGCTGGCAGCAGCATCTGAAGGAATATGGCAGCCATTTGCGCACGCCCTATCTGTTCACCACGCCCTATCCGCGCTCCTCGCCGCTGATCGCGCGGCGCGATGCCTGGCCACCGTCGGGCGGTCCCCCCGGCTCGGATCTCGCTTTCATGCAGAAGCAGCATCTCGATCCGCTCGACGTCGAGTTCGGGATCTTGCAGGTGCTCGATCTCTTCATCTTCTCGCAGCAGAACCTTGAATTCGGCGCCGCGATCCAGCGCGCCATCAACGACTGGCAACTGGCGTTCTGGTCGCATCGCGACCCGCGCCTGAAGGCTTCGATCCTAGTCGGTCAGGATGGTGTTGATCTCGCCATTGCCGAGATCGAACGCTGCGCGAAAATCGGCGAATACGTCCAGATCAACGTCTCGCCGCGCGCCAACGAGCCGCTGGGCCGTCGCCGCTACTGGCCGATCTACGAGCGTGCCCAAGAACTAGATCTGCCGCTCGGCATCCATGTCGGCGGCTATGGCGGGCATGCGCCGACCGGTGGCGGCTGGCCGTCCTATTATGTCGAGGAGCACCAGTCCAACGCGCACACCATTGCGGCACAGCTTGCCAGTCTCGTGATCGAAGGCGTGCCGGAGCGCTTTCCAAAATTGAAGTTCGTCTTCATCGAGGGCGGCTTCGGCTGGATCCCGTCCGCGGTGTGGCGGATGGACCAGCATTTCGAGCGCTTCCGCAGCGAGGTGCCGCATCTCAAGCGCAAGCCGTCGGAATACGTCCGTGAGCATTTCTGGTTCACGACGCAACCGATCGACGAGCCTGACGAAGCCCGGCAGCTGCGCTCGCTGATCGAATGGGTCGGCATCGATCGTCTCTTGTTTTCGTCGGACTATCCGCACTGGGATTTCGACGATCCGCGCTTTGCCTTCAAGACGCCGCTGACAGAAGCCGAGCGAAAGAAGATCTTCAGCACCAATGCCCGCGCCGTCTACAAGTTCTGAGAAGGTCTGCACGGTATGGCCCGTCACATCGTCGCGTCCGCCTCGGAGATCCCGCCTGGTGGCAACAAGGTCGTCGATGTCGACGGCCGCGACATTGTCGTGTTCCACGTCAATGGCGAGTTCTTCGCGCTGCTGAACCGCTGCCCGCATGAAGGCGCGCCGCTGGAGAAAGCGGCCTGCGTGGCGCGGCTGACCTCCCCCGAGCCCGGCATCTATCAGCGCTCGCGCGTCGGCGAGATGCTGCGCTGTCCTTGGCATGGCTGGGAGTTCGACATGCGCAACGGCCAATCCTGGTTCGATCCGAGGCGCGTCAAGATAAGGTCATATCCGGTCGCTGTGGAGCGCGGCGAGGAACTCCAGAAAGGGCCGTATGTTGCCGAGACGTTTCCGGTGCATGTCGAGGACAGCTACGTGATTGTCGAGGTCTGAGCAGCCGTTTCGGATTGTGATTTCACCGCAGGTGGGATAAGCCTCGCCCGCATTTATCGCGGAGACGAGCTTTGTCGAAACAATCCCTGCGTGAGGAGGCCGAGCGCCTGATCCGCGAATCGATGGAAAAGAAGACCGTCGTCGTCAAGCAGGGCGATACCCGCATCGAGGCCGTCTGCGGTAAATGCGGCGCCCCGAACCGTGTGCAGGCGCCAAAGGGCCAGACCCGCATCAAGTTCGCCTGCAAGAATTGCGGGCACCAGCAAGAGACGCTGTAGGTTTCTTCACCCTCTCCCACAACGAGGGGAGAAGGAAAATGCCTACTCCCCCTTCACGAACCTCGCGAATGCATCCGCATGGTCCGGGTGCCAGCGTGACAGCGGCGGGCGGTTCTCTACAATGTCGCCGGCGGCCCACAGCATGCGCTTTTCGTCGAGCGCGCGCGGGACGTCGTTGTCCGGGCATAGGATGTAGAAATCGCCGGCCTCCAGCCGCGCCATCATGAAGTCCACGGTCTGCCCGGCCGTCCAGGCGCCGGCCGGTTTCTCCGTCCGGCCCTTCGCGGTAAGGCCCGTAAAGACGAAGCCTGGAATCAGCAGATGCGCGGTGATGCGGCAACCCGCAGTGTTGCGCAGCTCGTGCTGGAGCGCTTCGGTAAAAGCCTTCACGCCGGCCTTGGAGACGTTGTAGGCGGGATCGCCGGGCGGGGTGGTGATGCCCTGCTTCGAGCCAGTGTTGATGATGAGGCCGGCCCTGCCGCGCGCGATCATGTTGGGAGCGAAGATGCGCGAGCCGTTGATGATGCCCCACATGTTGACGCCGATGATGCGCTGCCAATTGTCGGGTTCGCCGAACAGCGTGCTGCCGGGCTGGATACCCGCATTGTTCATGAGGATGTCGGTGCCACCGAAGCGCTCGCGCACGGCGCGCTCCAGTTCCGTCACGCTCTCGGCCTTGCTGACGTCAATCGCGAAGGTCATCACGTCTGTGGCGGACGTGACGGATGAGAGTCTTATTGCGGCTTCCGCCAGCCGCGCCTGATCCACATCGGCGATACACACCTTCATGCCGTCGCGTGCGAAGGCCAAAGCGGCGGCAAATCCGATGCCGGACGCACCGCCGGTGATCACGGCAACATTGTCCTTGACGATCGCGGGGTGGGGCATGGATCGGTCTCCGGGGGGCTCGGTCGTGCTATAACATGGCACTCGCGCGACCCCGCACAACTCGGCATGGGAGGTCTTCGTTCCGCGTCGACTTTACGCCTCTCCTTTACGCCTGTCCGGCATCGCAGTATTCTCTCGACCAACGATCCCGCCCAGATCGGACCAATCAATCATTGACAGGGAGTTCAGCCATGGCTGTGTCGCAGGCTATTCCGATCACGCGCCATCCATTCGCCAACGGGTCCTACAAGCAGATGCTGATCGATGGGAAGTGGGTCGATGCTGCCTCCGGCAAGCGCTTCGAGACCCACAACCCCGCAACCGGCGAACTGCTCGCAACCGTTGCCGAGGGCGACAAGGAAGACATCGATCGTGCGGTCGCTGCCGCCCGCCGCGCCTTCGAAGGGCCGTGGAGCAGGGTCAAGCCCTTCGAGCGGCAGAACTTGCTCCTGAAGCTTGCCGACCTAGTCGAGAAAAATTTCGACGAATTGTCGCAGCTCGACACGCTCGACATGGGCGCGCCGCTCAGCCGGACCCGCGCCTATCGCCTGCGCGCCGTCGGCATGCTGCGCTACTATGCCGGCCAGACCACCGCGATTCACGGCGAGACCATCGAGAACTCGCTGCCTGGCGAAATCTTTTCCTATACGCTGAAGGAGCCGATCGGCGTCGTCGGCGCCATCATTCCCTGGAATGGACCGCTGACTGCGACGATCTGGAAGATCGGTCCGGCGATCGCGACCGGCTGCACCGTCGTGCTCAAGCCCGCCGAAGAAGCGCCGCTGACCTCGCTGCGCATCGCCGAGCTCGCGATGGAAGCGGGCGTGCCGCCCGGCGTCATCAACGTCGTGCCTGGCTATGGCGAGACCGCGGGTGCTGCGCTTGCCTCGCACCACGACGTCGACAAGGTTGCCTTCACCGGCTCGCATGTCACGGGTCAGTCGATCATCCGCGCCTCGGCCGGCAACCTCAAGCGCGTTTCGCTCGAGCTCGGCGGCAAGTCGCCGGACATCGTGTTCGCGGATGCCGATCTCGATGCGGCCGTGCCAGGCGCCGCCATGGCGGTGTTCGCCAATTCGGGGCAAATCTGCAGCGCCGGCACCCGGCTGTTCGTCGAGCAGTCGATCTACGAGGAATTCGTCGGCCGCGTCGCCGAGTTCGGCAAGAAGCTGCAGGTCGGCAACGGTCTCGATCCCAACACCCAGATCGGACCGCTGGTATCCGAGCAGCAGCTCGAGCGCGTCACCAGCTATCTCGATATCGGCCAAAAGGAGGGCGCGCGGGCGCTCGCCGGCGGTGGCCGCGTCACCGAAGGCGCGCTGTCAAAGGGCTTCTTCGTGTCGCCGACAGTGTTCGCGGGCGTTCAGGACGATATGCGGATCGCGCAGGAGGAGATTTTTGGTCCCGTCATCTCCGCGATCGCGTTCAAGGACATGGACGAGTTGGTCAAGCGCGCCAACGCCACCACGTTCGGTCTCGGCTCGGGCCTGTGGACGCGGGACGTCAGCAAGGCGCATGCGGTCGCGAAGCGCCTGCGTGCCGGCTCGGTGTGGGTGAACTGCTACCAGGCGATGGACCCGGCCGTCCCCTTCGGCGGCTACAAGATGAGCGGCTACGGCCGCGAATCCGGCAAGCAGCACGTCGAGGAATATCTCAACGTGAAGGCGGTGTGGATCAAGACGGCCTAACGCGCCATCGCGTCCGGACTTCAGCGATCGGTCCTGCTTGCGGCGACGACAGAGCGCTTGCAGCGACCTGAGGTTGTTGCCCGGACGCTACATGCGATTTTGAAAGCGCGCGTCGTCCGCGCTTTTGCAAGACTTGCTATCCCATTTCGAATGTTGGCCGGTTAGTTCTGGTCACCGTCAATCTTCGGAATTGGAATATCGATAATGCTTCGCTTTGCTCCGATCCTGTTTGTGGCTTTGGGCGTCGCCTCGGCGTACCCCGCGCTCGCGGCCGACATGACCGCACGTGCGCCGGCGTACAAGGCGTCGCCACTGCCCGTCGCCTACAACTGGTCGGGCTTCTACGCCGGCGTGAATGTCGGGTATGGGTGGGGCGATGGTGCGAACGATCTCGTGCCGCATGATCCGGTGTTCACCGCGGGCGTGCTCGACGTCGCACTGGCGGGCGGCCTTGTCCCGGCTTCGCTGGCAACAAACGCGCGTGGCGTGATGGGCGGCTTGCAGGCCGGCTACAATGTGCAGACGGGCTCGTTGGTGTGGGGCGTCGAAGCCGATATCGCGGCGACCGACATCAAGGGTAGCTCAACGGTGACCCGAACCTTGCCGGTCTTCCCGACGATCATGACCACGCAAGATCAGAAGGTCGACTGGTTGGGGACCGTGCGCGGCCGGATCGGTGCCGCCGTTATGCCCGACTTGATGCTGTACGCGACCGGCGGTCTTGCCTATGGGCACGTCAAGGCGTCGACCTCGATCGTGGATCCCACGGGTGCGAGCGGCACGCCGTGCCTCAATGTGATCTGTAGCGCCGGCGCGGTGGAAAGCTGGCGCGTGGGCTGGACGGTCGGCGGCGGTGGCGAGTACCATTTTGCGTCGAACTGGAGCGTCAAGCTCGAATATCTCTACTACGATCTCGGCAGCGAGAAATACACGATCTTCAATCCGCTGTTCCCGTTCACGCCCGGCCCGGCGCGCGGCTTTGACTCAACCGCGAATTTCTCGGGCCACATCGCGCGCGTCGGTTTGAACTACAAGTTCGGCGCAGGCGCGGTCGTCGCAAAATACTGACCTGCAATTCTGAACAGACAAAAAGCCCCGGGCCTGGCCCGGGGCTTTTTTTATTCCCCGCCTCTTTTGGCTGGCCAGCCATTCCCCCATGCAGCTTCCGAGCTGCGAGCCTTTCTCTTATGATCCTCGTCCTCTCATCGATGATTTCGGGGCCGGCATGAAATTCGAGGCATTGTTTCAAGCGTTGCAGGTTGGTCCGTACAAGCTCGCGCATCGCGTCGCGATGGCGCCGTTGACGCGCATGCGGGCCGAGCGCGAGAGCTTTTCGCCGCGCCAGCTCAACGCCGAATATTACGGTCAGCGCGCTACCCAAGGCGGCCTGCTCATCGCCGAGGCCTCGCCCGTGCTCTCGCACGGCCGCGGTAATCCGGCGACGCCCGGCATCTATTCGGAGACGCAGATCGCGGGCTGGCGCAAGGTGGTCGACGCCGTGCACGCCAAGGGCGGCATCATCTTTCTCCAGCTCTGGCATGTGGGCCGCGTCTCGCATTCCTCCTTCCACGGCGGGGAGCTGCCGGTCTCGGCCTCGGCGATCCCGATCAGGGTCGAAGGCATGAAGGCAATGACCGCCGACGGCAAGATCTCCGACTATGAGACGCCCCGCGCGCTGGAGACGGACGAGGTCAAGGGAATCGTCGAGGCGTTCAGGCAGGGCGCGAAGAACGCGCTCGCCGCCGGCTTCGACGGCGTCGAGATCCACGGCGCCAACGGCTATCTGCTCGAGCAATTCCTGCAATCACGCAGCAACCAGCGCACCGATCAATATGGCGGTTCGATCGAGAACCGCGCGCGGCTTCTGCTCGAAGTGACCCAGGCCGCGATCGACGTCTGGGGCGCGGGCCGCGTCGGCGTGCGGCTGTCGCCCCACGGCATTGCCAATGATTCCGGCGAGCCAGATCCGATGCCGCTCTACACGCACGTGGTGAAGGCGCTCGACGAACTCGGCCTTGCCTATCTGCATTTCATCGAACCGCGCTCCAGCGGCTCGGGGCGCGCCGAAGTCAACTGGCAGAACGTGCCGTCGGCAATGCTGCTGTTCCGCCCGCTCTACAGCGGCGTGCTGATGACCGCCGGCGGGTTTACGGGCGAGACGGCGAACGCCGCCATAGCAGAGGGGCATGCCGACCTCATCGCTTTCGGTCGCATCTTCATCTCCAACCCCGATCTGCCGCGCCGCCTGCAGCACGATTACCCTCTGACGCCGTATAACCGTGCGACGTTCTACGGCGGCGAGGAAAAGGGGTATACGGATTATCCGGTGCATGACGAGCCGACGCCCGCGTAAGCGTTCTCGTCTGTCATTCCCGGGCGATGCGAAGCATCGAGCCCGGAATCCATTCCGCCTTCAGGTATGCCGTGCGATGGATTCCGGGCTCGCGACTTCGTCGCGCCCCGGAATGACAATCATGTATTGTCGTGGTCACGACGACAATTCAGGGAATTCACCATGGCCAAAGCCGCAGCCGCCGCAGGAGTTGCCACCGGGCAATGCCTTTGCGGCAAGGTCACCTTCGAGATTGACGTTCCCGCACGCTGGGCCTGGCACGATCACTCCGCCGCCAGCCGTCGCGCCCACGGCGCCGCCTATGCGACCTACGTCGGAAGCTGGAAGAAACGGTTTCGCATCACCGCAGGCAAGACGGCGCTGACCCGCTACGAGGATAAGGCAACGAAGACCGCACGCAGCTTCTGCGCGCATTGCGGCACGCCGATCGCATATGAGCGCCCGCGCGGGCCGCACATGGTCAACATCCCCCGTGCGCTGTTTAGGGAACGCACCGGCCGCCAGCCGCTCTATCACATCGCGATCGGGGAGCTGCAGGAATGGACCTATACCGGCGAGCCGCTGGTGCCGCTGAAAGGCTTTCCCGGTGTGGTCTGGCAGCGCTCGAAGAAGAAGAAGCGGGCGGGCGGAGAGGACCCGTTCGAGCTGGGGCGCGAGGAAATGTAACGCCTCGCGTACGCAACGCAGCCATGACCGTGCTTCCTTGGCGCCTCCCGCGATTTCGGCCATCATGCCTTCGTCCTTGCGGCAACGTCCGCTCCTGGAGGAAACATGAAGAACAAGATCACCGGCCGCTCCGCCTTTCTCGCGCTGCTTAAGGACGAGGGCATCACGCATCTGTTCGGCAATCCCGGCACCACCGAGTTGCCGATCATGCATGCGCTGAAGGACCACCCTGATCTCACCTATGTGATGGCGATGCAGGAGAGCCTGGTGGTGGCGATCGCGGATGGCTACAGCCGCGCCTCCGGAAAGCTCGTCGCCTGCAACGTCCATGTCGCGCCCGGCCTCGGCAACGCGATGGGCTCGCTCTACAACGCCCAGTTCACGGGTACGCCGATGATCCTGACAGCGGGCCAGCAGGAGCAGGGCCACGGCCTGATGGAGCCGGTGCTCTACGGCCCGCTGGTGCGCATGGCCGAGCCGCTGGTGAAATGGGCGGTCGAGGTGACGCGGCTCGAGGATCTGCCGCGCATCGTGCGCCGCGCCGCAAAAGTCGCGACCACCCCGCCGACCGGGCCAGTATTCATTTCGTTGCCCGGCGATATCCTCAACAGCGAAGCAGGCATCGACCTCGGCCGCTCCACCCGCATCGACGCCCGCACAAGGCCATCGGATGAGGCACTAAACGCGTTCGCCGCGCGGCTGCTCAAGGCAGAGCGTCCCGTGATCGTCACCATGGACGAGGTGGTGAAGAGCGACGCTCTGAAAGAGGCGGCCGAACTCGCCGAGCTTTTGGGCGCGGCTGCGTACCAATCCTCGACGCCCTACGGCTCGCACTTCCTCTCGGAGAGCCCGAGCTTCGTCGGCGCGCTGGCACGGGTTCAGAAAGTCGCGCGCGACACGCTTGCGCCGTACGATCTCTTGATCGCGCTCGGCGGCGATCCCCTGCGGATGTCAGTCTACAGCGAGGTCGATGCGCTGCCCGAGGGCCTCGGCATCGTGCAGATCGGCCTCGGCGATTGGGAGATCGCCAAGAACTACGGTGCCGAGATCGCGCTGAAGGCGGATCTGAAGGAAACGCTGCGTGCGCTGATCCCGGTGTTGAAGGAGATGGGCGGCGCTGCCCTGGCGCAACGTGCGAGGCAACGTCTCGCCGAGCTCGCGCCGAAGAACTGGACCGCACGGCGCACCGCGTTGGTCGAGCAGATCGGCAAGGCCGCAGACCGCAGCCCCATCGATCCAGACTGGCTGGTGCTGCAAATGGTGGAGGCGATGCCCGCCAATGCCATCCTCGTCGACGAGGGCCTCACTTCGAGCCGCCAGATCACGGCACTGCGTGCGCACCGCGACCGCTTCGGCTATCACGGCCTTGCCTCCGGCGGCATCGGCTGGGGCCTGCCGGCCTCCGTCGGCGCGAGCATCGCCAATCCCGATCGTCCCGTGGTCTGCTTCTCCGGCGACGGCAGCGCGATGTATTCGATCCAGTCGCTGTGGACGGCAGCGCATCACAAGCTGCCGCTCAATGTGGTCATTGCCAACAATGGCGGCTACCGCATCATCAAGCAGCGTCTGCTCGCCTTCCACGGCGACAATAATTACGTCGGCATGGATTTCGTCGATCCGCCGGTGGATTTCGCGGGCGTGGCGAAGGCGCTGGGATGCGAGGCGATCAAGGTCAGCGATCCGCGGGAGCTGACGGCGACGCTGGCGTCGGCGTTTGGCCGGCCGGGGACGAAGCTGATCGAGGTGATGGTGGACGGGAAGGTGTAGGGCACGCTGTCTCAACTCGTCGTCCTGGCCTAGTGCGCAATTGCGCACGGGGGCCAGGACCCATACCGCGTGATTTATCGATCGCAGGTGGTGCCGGTCCCGAACAACCAGTCTTCGCCAAATTGCTCCCTGGGGTTATGGGTCCCGGCCTGCGCCGGGACGACACTGAGGGTGTGGCGCGATCTTCCGCCTACCCCTTCTTCCCCACCCGATACCCCGCTGCAGGATGCGGCGCACCTAGCCGCGCACGTCCCTCGCCGAACAGCTTCTCCCGCAACGTGCCCTGCGCGTACTCCGCCTTGTACCGCCCGCGCCGCGTCAGCTCCGGCACCAGCATGTCGGCGATGTCCTCGAAATCGCCGGGTGAGATCGCGAAGGCGACGTTGAGGCCGTCGACGTCGGTCGCCTCGAACCACGCCTCGATCTTGTCCGCGACCGTCTCCGGCGTGCCGACCACGACGGGACCGGCGCCGCCGACGCCGACATGCTCGATGACGTCGCGCACGGTCCAGACGCGATCGGGATCGGCGCGGGTGACGTTGTCGAGTGCGCTGCGGCCGGCATCGTTCTGAACATGACGCACCTGCTGATCGAGCTCGTAGCCGGAGAAGTCGATGCCGGTCCATCCCGACATCAGGGCCAGCGCGCCTTCCGGGCTGATGTGGCGGCGATAGTCGGCATATTTTTCGTTCGCCTCGGCCTCTGTCCGCCCGAGGATGATCGTCATCATCGAGAACATCAGGATTTCCGCCGGATTGCGGCCGAACGCGGCGGCCTCCTGACGGATCGCCGACACGCGCGGCGCGATCACCTTGGCCGACGGCCCCGACATGAACACGCATTCGGCGTGCTGTGCCGCGAACTTCCGTCCGCGCGGCGAGGTGCCGGCCTGGTACAGCACGGGCGTCCGCTGCGGCGACGGTTCGCTGAGATGAATGGTGTTGTTGATGCGCCAGTTCGCGCCCTCGTGGTTGACGCGATGGACCTTTGTGGGATCGGTGAAGATGCCGCGCTTGCGGTCGCGCAGCACGGCGTCGTCCTCCCAGCTCCCTTCCCAGAGTTTGTAGACGACCTCCATATATTCGTCCGCGATCTCGTAGCGGTCGTCGTGCCCGATCTGCTTGTCCTTGCCGGCGCCGCGCGCGGCGCTGTCGAGATAGCCCGTGACGACATTCCAGCCGATACGTCCCTCGGTGAGATGATCGAGCGTCGACATCCGCCGCGCGAACGGATAGGGCGGCTCGAAGGAGAGATTGCTGGTGACGCCGAAGCCGAGATTCTGCGTCACCGCCGCCATGGCCGACAGCAGCAGCAGCGGATCGTTCGAGGGCGACTGGGCTGCATTGCGCAAGGCTGCGTCAGGACTGTTGCCGTAGACGTCATAGACGCCGAGCACGTCGGCCAGGAACAGCCCGTCGAAACGGCCGCGCTCCAGCGTTTTGGCAAGATCGATCCAGTAGGGCAGGCGGTTATATTCGGCAGTGCGGTCGCGCGGATGGGTCCACAAGCCCGGTGATTGGTGCGCGACGCAATTCATCGCAAATGCATTGAGCCTGATCTGCTTGGCCATGATGGTCCCCCGGCGCCCTGTACCGGGCGCTCTTCGAATGATAGAGCTGCGCCCGAACTTGGCGAAGTTCTTGCATATAGCGCGACGTTGGCAAGGCCAAAATCAGCGGCGCTGCCGCGCTTGGCAAGCCAATCTCAAGAGAGCAAGAACGAAATCCCAAGACTATCGAAGTCCCCGCCACTTTCGAAGGCCTGCCCGTATCGGGTATGCTCCTTCGTCTGACAACCTAAAAAGAAAATAATGACCAGAGCCGATGCCATCGCCCGCGCCCGTGACGATTTCAAATCCGGCGCGTTCCTCGCCGAACTCGACCGTCGCGTCGCCTACCGGACCGAGAGCCAGAATCCGAACCGGAGCGTCGAGCTGCGCGCCTATCTGGAACAGGAGATGGTGCCCGCTTTCGCCGCGCTCGATTTCGAAAGCCGCATGGTCGAATCTCCCAGCGGCAAGGCGCCGTTCCTGTTCGCCGAACACCACGAGAGCGAGACGGCCCCGACCGTGCTGATCTACGGCCATGGCGACGTCGTCGATGGCATGGAAGGCGAGTGGCGCGACGGCCGCGATCCCTGGCGCACCACGGTTTCGGGCACGCGTCTCTACGGTCGCGGCACGGCCGACAACAAGGGCCAGCACAGCATCAACATGGCCGCACTCCGCGCGGTGCGCGAGGCCCGCGGCGGCAAGCTCGGCTTCAACGCCAAGTTCATCCTCGAGATGGGCGAGGAGATCGGCTCGCCGGATCTCGGCAAGGTCTGCGATCTCAATCGCAATGCGCTCAACGCCGATCTGTTCATGGCCTCCGACGGGCCGCGCCTGTCCGCCGACCGTCCGACACTGTTTCTCGGCTGCCGTGGCGGCATCCGCATTCATCTCGATGTGAACCTTCGCGACGGCGGCAATCACTCCGGCAATTGGGGCGGCGTGCTCGCCAACCCCGCGACCATTCTGGTCAACGCGATCTCGACGCTGGTCGACGGCCACGGCCGCCTTCAGCTGGATGCGCTGAAGCCGCCCCGGCTCACCAACCAGATCCGCAGCTATCTTGCGGACGTGCAGGTGGTGCCGACCGAGGACGAGCCGGCGTTGGCCGAGAACTGGGGCGAGGAGGGTCTTTCGGCGGCCGAGCGACTCTATGCCTGGAACACGCTCGAAGTGCTGGCGATGTCGTCGGGCAATATCGAGAAGCCGGCCAACGCCATTCCCGGCCACGCCAATGCCGTGCTGCAGCTGCGTTTCGTGGTCGGTACTGAGATCGATGGGCTGATCGAGGCGATCCGCGCGCATCTGGTGCAGAAGGGCTTTCCGATGGTCGAGGTGCGGGCGGCGCAGAGCTTTGCCGCCTCGCGCACGGATTTCGACAGCCCCTGGATCGCATGGGCGGCGGATTCGGTGCGTCAGACCACCGGCAGGGTCCCGGCGGTGCTGCCCAATTTCGGCGGCTCGTTGCCCAACGACGTGTTCTCCGAGATCCTGGGCCTGCCCACGATCTGGGTGCCGCACTCCTATCCCGGCTGCTCCCAGCATGCGCCCAATGAGCACATCCTGCTGCCATTGACCGAAGAGGCCTTGACGGTGATGGCCGGGCTGTTCTGGGATCTCGGGGAATTGCCGAGACCGCTAACACACCCGCTGGCCTGAGCCGTTAACCGGAGCCGCGATCCAGCCAAAAGTCACATTCTATTCCAACCCAATTTGTGCTTGCATCCCGCCGGCATCATCCTGAAAGGGGACCAAAAAGTGAAACATTTCCGTAGCATCGGCCTCGCGCTCGCCGCGACCTTCGCCGTCGGCCAGGCCGGGGCCCAGGAGCTGACCGGCACGCTCAAGAACATCAAGGACACCGGCGCCATTACGCTCGGCTTCCGCGACTCCTCGATCCCGTTCTCATATCTCGACGACAACCAGAAGCCCATCGGTTTCGCGATGGACATCTGCTACAAGATCGTCGACGCCGTGAAGAAGGAGCTCAAGCTCGACAAGCTCGAGGTCAAGCTCAACCCAGTGACCTCGGCGACGCGTATTCCGCTGATGGCGAACGGCACCATCGACCTCGAATGCGGTTCGACCACCAACAATGCCGAGCGCCAGAAGCAGGTCGCCTTCACCAACACCCATTACCTGACCGCCAGCCGCTACGTCTTCAAGAAGTCGAGCGGCCTGAAGTCGATCGACGATCTCAAGGGCAAGACGGTGGTCTCGACCGCCGGCACCACCAACATCAAGCAGCTCACCGAAGCCAATGTTGCGAAAAGCCTCGGCGCCAACATCATCCCGGCCAAGGACCACGCCGAATCCTTCCTGATGGTCGAGACCGACCGCGCCGTCGCCTTCGTGATGGACGACATCCTGCTCGCGAGTCTCGTGGCCGGCTCGAAGTCGCCCGACGACTACGTCATCTCCAAGGACGCGTTCTCCAAGCCTGAGCCCTACGGCATCATGCTGCGCAAGGACGACGCGCCGTTCAAGAAGGTGGTCGATGCGGCGACCGCCGCGCTCTACACCTCCGGCGAAGGCCAGAAGATCTACGAGAAGTGGTTCACCCAGAAGATTCCGCCGAAGGGGCTTAACCTCAACACCCCGATCTCGGCCGAGCTGAAGAACGAGTTCGCGAAACCTTCGGACTCGCCAAACCCGGACGACTATAAGTAAGCTGAGTTGTTCGCCTCTCCCCGCTTGCGGGGAGAGGCAGCATATTCCAGCCATTCTGGAGGGAGAGTGGCCGGACATTTGCATAGGCACCAGGACATCCATGACTGGCGCGTTCGCGCGGGGGACACGTGAACTACCACTGGAACTGGGGAATTTTCTTCGAGCCGAACCCGATGGGGACCGGCACCTATCTCGACATGCTGTTGTCGGGCCTGGTGCTGACCCTCAAGACGGGTGTGCTCGCCTGGATCATCGCGCTGATCATGGGCTCGATCGTCGGCGTGATGCGCACGCTGCCGTCCAAGGGCGCGAACTGGTTCGGCTTTGCCTATGTCGAGTTCTTCCGCAATATGCCGCTGCTGGTGCAGCTCTTCCTGTGGTTTTTCGTGCTGCCGGAAGTGTTGCCAAGGTCCGCGGGATTGTGGTTGAAGCAGCTGCCGAATGCGCCGTTCTGGACGGCGGCGATCGGCATCGGCTTCTTCATGTCGGCGCGCGTCGCCGTGCAATTGCAGGCCGGCATCGGATCGCTCCCGCGCGGGCAGAAGATGGCGGCGACCGCGCTCGGCCTGACGACCTTGCAGGCTTATCGCTACATCCTGCTGCCGATGGCGTTCCGCATCATCCTGCCGCCGCTGACGTCCGAGTTCCTCAACACCATCAAGAACACGGCTGTGGCCATCACCATCGGCTTGCTTGAGCTGACCGGACAGGCGCGCTCGATGCAGGAATTCTCGTTCCAGGTGTTCGAGGCCTTCACGGCCGCGACCCTTCTCTATCTCCTCGTCAACGCCGTCGTCGTGACCGCAATGCGCTTCCTCGAGCGCTACGTCGCGATCCCCGGCTACATCACGGGGAAATAGCACCATGTTCAGCAATTTTGATTTCGGGGTCATCATCCGCACGCTGCCCTATCTATTCTATGAGGGCATGACGTTCACGCTGATGCTGACCGGGCTTGCTGCACTCGGCGGCCTTGTCTTCGGCACGGCGATCGCGCTGATGCGGCTGTCCGGCTACAAGGTGCTAGGCCGCATCGCGGGCGTCTATGTCGACTTCATGCGCTCGCTGCCGCTGGTGCTGGTGATCTTCTGGTTCTACTTCCTGGTGCCTTATATCGGGCAGTGGGTGACCGGCGCGTCGCGCCCGATCAGCGTCGGCGCGTTCGCATCCTCGCTCATCACCTTCATCATGTTCGAGGCCGCGTACTTTTCCGAGATCATGCGTGCCGGCATCCAGTCGATCTCGCGCGGCCAACCGGCCGCAGCCAACGCGCTTGGCCTGACCTACGCCCAGACCATGCGCTACGTTGTGTTGCCGCAGGCCTTCCGCAACATGCTGCCGGTCCTGATCACGCAGACCATCGTGCTGTTCCAGGACACCTCACTGGTCTACGTGCTGTCGATCACCGATTTCCTCGGTGCGGCAAGCAAGGTCGCACAGCGCGACGGCCGTCTGGTCGAAATGTATCTGTTCGCAGCAATCGTCTACTTCACCATTTCCTGTGTCGCGTCCTTCGGCGTTCGCCGCCTGCAGGCGCGCATCGCCATCATTCGATAGAGTCTGTCATGATCGAGATCAGCCACGTCGACAAATGGTACAGCCCGAGCTTCCAGGTGCTGACCGACTGCACCACGAGCGTCTCCAAGGGCGAGGTGGTCGTGGTCTGCGGCCCGTCGGGATCAGGCAAGTCGACGCTGATCAAATGCGTCAATGCGCTGGAGCCGTTCCAGAAAGGCGACATCAGCGTCGATGGCACCAAGGTCAACGATCCCAAGACCAATCTGCCCAAGCTGCGCTCGCGTGTCGGCATGGTGTTTCAGCACTTCGAGCTGTTTCCGCATCTGAAGATCATCGACAATCTCTGCCTCGCACAGCAGAAGGTGCTCGACCGGTCGCGCGACAAGGCGATGGTGAAAGGCATGCAGCTGCTGGAGCGCGTCGGCCTGAAGGAACAGGCGCAAAAGTATCCCGCGAACCTGTCCGGTGGCCAGCAGCAGCGGGTGGCGATCGCTCGCGCGCTCGCAATGGACCCCATTGTCATGCTGTTCGACGAGCCGACCTCGGCGCTCGACCCTGAAATGGTGAGCGAGGTGCTCGACGTCATGGTGGACCTCGCCCATGAGGGCATGACCATGATGGTCGTCACCCACGAGATGGGCTTTGCCCGCAAGGTTGCCAACCGCGTGATCTTCATGGACCGCGGCGAGATCGTCGAGGACGCCCCGAAGGACGATTTCTTCGGCAAGCCCCGCAGCGACCGCGCGCAGAAATTCTTGTCGAAGATCCTGTCCCATTAACTCCGTCGTCATTCCGGGATGCGCCTTTTGGCGCGGGCCCGGAATCCAAATCCCAGACTGGTGGCTATGGATTCTCAGATGCGCAATTGCGCATCAAAGCTCGTCGCTTCGCGCCGCCCCGGAATGACGAATAGAGGGGTGATCGGCCGCGGCAACTGGCGTATAAGCGCACAAAATCCCTTTTCCCCCAGGAGACCTGCCTTGGATCCGATCGCCTATGTCAACGGCTCATTCGTCCCGCTTTCGGACGCCAAAATTTCGGTCCTCGATCGCGGCTTCCTGTTTGCCGACGGCATCTATGAGGTCTCGGCCGTGCTCGACGGCAAGCTGGTCGACAATGCCTCGCATCTGGCGCGGCTGGAGCGCTCGGTCGGCGAGATCCAGCTGAAGCTGCCCGAGACGGTCGAGCGTATCACCGAGCTCCAGAAGGAGCTGATCGCACGCAACAAGGTCGAGAACGGCCTCGTCTATCTCCAGGTCACCCGCGGCGCCGACAAGGGCCGCGACTTCGCTTTCCCCAAGGGCGACGTCAAGTCGAGCCTGGTGATGTTCACGTCGGAGAAGGACATCATCAACGCCGCCTCGGCCAAGACCGGTATCAACGTGATCACCGTGCCTGACATCCGCTGGGAGCGGCGTGACATCAAGAGCGTGGCATTGCTGGCGCAGGTGCTCGCGAAGCAGGCCGCAGCCGAAGCGGGTGCGGGCGAAGCCTGGATGCTGGAGGACGGCTACGTCACCGAAGGCGGCTCGTCCTCGGCGTTCATTCTCACCAAGGACGACGTCATCGTGACCCGCAAGAACTCCAACGCGATCCTGCCGGGCTGCACCCGCAAGGCGGTGGTGGCGCTGGCGGAAGAGCGTCAGCTCCGCCTCGAGGAGCGTTCCTTTACGGTCGCCGAGGCGCTCGCCGCCAAGGAAGCCTTTGCCACCTCGGCGTCGCTGTTCGTCCAGCCGGTGGTTGCGATCGACGGCAAGAAGGTCGGCGATGGCAAGCCCGGCCCGCTTGCCGCGCGGCTGCGCGAGATCTACGTGGAGTTCGCCAAGGCGACGGCGGTTTAAGCACACACCCGGTGTCCTCGCCGGCGAAGGCGGGCGAGCCAATACTCCGTGACGAGATGTCGATGAACGCCGTCTATCCACACCGCCATCATCTATCGGCCAAGGTCAGGACCTTCATCGACATGCTCGTGCATCACAGCGCCGAGCAGCAGAAGCTGATCAATCCCGATTCATGATCGGGGTGGCGCCGGCAGCCGGCCGAATACTTTTTCAAGCGCCATGCCGAGCGCAAGCAGGCGGCGATCGCTGCTCGCGGGGCCATCCAGTTCGAGCCCGATCGGAAGTTTGCTGACCGCGCCGAGCGCAATCGGGATCTGGAGTCCCGGAATTCCGGCATTGCTGCCGGGATCGGTGTTCTGGATGAACAGGCCGAAATTTTCGAGGCTGCTGGAGTCGGGATTGGAAGCAATCGCCACGCGCGGCGTGGTCGGGAAGGCGATGGCATCGAGCCGGCTGTCCACAAAAGTCCTGCCGTAGAGCGCCTGCATGGCGGGGCGCGCGGTCCTGATGGCAGCGTCATAGATCGGCGCGGCGTCGACCAGCGTATTGTCTGGACCAGGCAGCTTGCGCGGGATCACGAGGCCGTCATAGGTGCCCTTGACGTCGGGGCTCGCGATCTCCCGCGCCAGTGCGTCGATGGTGATGCCGGTGCCGGTGTGCGCGAGATAGGCCACCATGTCATCATAGGCCTCGTACAGCGCGACGGGGAAGCCGATTTGGCCGTTGAGTTCGGCCAAATGCGGCATTTCGATCTCGACCACCGTGACGCCGTGCGCTTTCAGTTTCGCGACCGCCGCCTGGAAGGCGGTATCTGTGTCGGTATCGAGATTGATCAGCATCGACCCCACGATGCCGATGCGCATCTGCTTCAGATCGGCTGGCTGAACGGCTTCGCCACCCGCAATGATGCGGTCGAGCAGTTCGACATCCGCCATGGTCGCGGCCATCGGGCCCGCGGTGTCGCGGGTGTGCGAGATTGGCGCGATGCCAGCCTGCGGATAGCGTCCGACCGTCGGGCGGAGCGAGGCACATCCATTCAGCGCGGCGGGGACCCTGACCGATCCGCCAGTGTCAGTGCCGAGCCCGCCCGCGACGATCCGCGCGCCGATCGCGGCGCCCGTTCCGGAGGAGGAGCCGCCCGCGATCAGGGCGCGGTCATAGGCGTTGCGCACGCCGGACTCCGCGCCGGTCTTGAATGCGGTGTTGTAGCCGGAGATGCCGAAGGCGAGCTCGTGCATGCTGGTCTTGCCGATGATGACCGCGCCCGCCGCACGCAGCTTTGCGACCACCGGCGCGTCGGCCCTCGGAACGTAATGTTTCAGCGCTGGCGTTCCCGCGCTGCACGGGAGCCCCGCAACCTCGATATTGTCCTTGATCACGATGGGAACGCCGCCGAGCGGCTTGTCCTTGTTGTCGTTCGCGTCGAATGCGGCCGCAGCCTTCAGGGCGCCGGCCTCGTCCAGGGTGACGAAAGCATTCAGATCGGCACTAGCCTTGGCGCGCGCGAGAGCTTCCGTCGTGAGCGCGGTGCTCGTGATTTTTCCGGCGCGGAGGTCGGCCGCAGCCTGGGTCAGGGTCAACTGGTCGAAATCCATCATACGCCCCCCGATTGCAGGAGCGCCATCAAGGCGCCCCTCGGCTCCCGGAGGCTGAAGCCTCGTCGGCGCTCCGTCAACCGTAGGCTCGCATCTTTGCAGGTGATGGGGCGTCGAGCTCGGCGAACAGCCGTTCGACCTCGGCCTTCACCTTCCCGATCGCGGCGTCCTTAACCGGCCCGTAGCCGCGGATCTCCATCGGCGTTTTTGCAATGGCGACCAGACTTGGCAGATGCGCCGCGTCGAGCCCGCCGAGCAGCCGCTCGATGACGCCATCATACCAGGTGATCAGTTCCCGCTCGGCGCGCCGTTCCGCCGTGTAGCCGAACGGATCGAACGGCGTACCGCGCAATCCCTTCAGTCGCGCCAGCAAGGCAAGCGGCATCTGGATCCACTGCCCGAAGCTACGTTTGCGCGGACGACCGCGGGCGTCGCGCCTTGAGGGCAGGAACGGTGGGGCGAGGTGATATCGGACGCTGAATTCGCCTTCGAATTCGCCTTTCAATTCGTCGAGGGAACCACTCTGCATGTGGAGCCGTGCCACCTCGTACTCGTCCTTGTAGGCCATCAGCTTGAACAGCGCGCGTGCGACCGCTTCGGTCAATGCCTCGCTATTCAGGTTGGCTTCGGCATGCCGAACATTTGCAACGAGTGCTCGATAGCGCGCTGCATAGGCATCGTTCTGATAGGCCGTGAGGAAGTCGGCGCGGCGGTCGATCAATTGGTCGAGCGTCTCGGCCTTGGGCGCTTCATGCACCTTGGGCAAGAAGTCCGGATCGGCGGCCGCGACCCGGCCCCAGGCAAAGGCCTGCTTGTTGCTTTCGACTGCGACACCGTTGAGCTCGATCGCGCGCAACAGCGCCGACAGCGAGATCGGCAACAGCCCGCGCTGCCAGGCAAAACCCAGCATGACGATGTTGGCATAGACGGCATCGCCGAGCAGGCGCTCGGCCAGCGCGTTGGCGTTGATGGTGTCGAGATTGCCGTCGCCGATCACCTGGCCGATCGCGCGCAGGCGGGCGGGTGAGGCGAGGTCGGCGTCGCGGAAACGGACGACGTCGCCGGTCGGCATCTCGGCGGTGTTGACCGCGGCGCGCGTGCCTTTTCGATAGGTGCCGGACGCCTTCGGCGAGGAGCTGACGACGAGGTCGCAACCGATCAGCGCATCGGCCGCACCCTGGTCGACCCGGACCTGGTGTAATGCATCGGGGGATGCGGCCAGCCGGATGTAGCTCAGCACCGGTCCGAATTTCTGCGCAAAGCCGGTAAAATCCAGCACCGAGACGCCGTTTCGTTCGAGATGCGCCGCCATGCCGATCAGCGCGCCGACCGTGATCACGCCGGTGCCGCCGACGCCGGTGACGAGCAGATCATATGGTCGGTCGAGCGTTGCGGGTGGGGGCAGGGGAAGCGTGGCCGCGTGACCGACCGCGTCAATCCGGCTTGCGCCCTTCTTCCGGCGCGTAGCGCCTTCAACGGTGACGAAGCTCGGGCAGAATCCGTTGAGGCAGGAAAAGTCCTTGTTGCAGGATGAGAGGTTGATCCGGCGCTTCCGACCGAAGGGTGTCTCCTTGGGCTCGACGCTGAGACAGTTGGATTCGACCGAGCAGTCGCCGCAGCCCTCGCAGACGAGATCGTTGATATAGGCGAAGCGTTTGGGGTCGGCCATCTGTCCACGCTTGCGGCGACGCCGCTTCTCTGTCGCGCAGGTCTGCTGATAGATCAGCACCGAGACGCCGGGAATATCGCGCAGCTCGCGCTGCACATTGTCCATCTCTTCGCGCCGATGGATGGACACGCCGACCGGAAGATCGCCTGGCGAAAATTGCGCTGGATCGTCCGACACCAGCGCGATGCGCGCGACGCCCTCGGCGCGGACGCTGTGCGCGATGGCGTGGACGCTGATCGGGCCGTCGACGGGTTGGCCGCCGGTCATGGCGACGGCATCGTTGAACAGGATCTTGTAGGTGATGTTGGCTTTGGCCGCGATCGACTGCCGGATCGCCATCGAACCCGAATGGTAATAGGTGCCTTCGCCGAGATTCTGGAAAACGTGCTTGTTGCCGGTAAAGCGTGACGAGGCGGCCCAGTTCACGCCTTCGCCGCCCATCTGGATCAGCGACGAGGTCTCGCGGTCCATCCAGCTCGCCATGAAATGACAGCCGATGCCGGCCAGCGCCTTCGACCCCTCCGGCACTTTGGTCGAAATGTTGTGCGGGCATCCGGAGCAGAAATACGGCGTGCGCGTCGCACCGCTGACGTTGATCGTGCGCGCGGCCTCAGGCATCAAGCCGGCTGCACGTGCGCCGAGATTGAGGCCTGGGAACATCGGATCGAGTCGACGTGCGAGCACCCCAGCGAGCGCGCGCGGTGACAATTCGCCGATCCAGGAGATCAGCCGCGCGCCGGTTTCGTCGTGCTTACCGACCATGCGCTCGGGTTTTTCGCCCGGAAAATCGTAAAAATATTCCTTGAACTGGCTTTCGATGATGCCGCGCTTCTCCTCGACCACGAGGATCTCGCGCTTGCCCTTCACGAACGCCATTGCGTCGTGCAGCGCCAGCGGCCAGACCATGCCGACCTTGTAGATGTCGATGCCGATGCTGCGGCAGGCTGCTTCGTCGAGACCCATCAGCCGCAGCGCTTCCATCAGATCGAGATGCGCTTTGCCCGTGGTGACGATGCCGTAGCTGGCGCCCGGGATGTCGTAGATGTGACGGTCGATCGGATTGGCCTTTGCGAAGGCGTAGACCGCATGCTTCTTCGCCTCCAGCCGCTCTTCGATCTGCGGCCCCGGCAGATCCGGCCAGCGATAGTGCAAGCCGCCGGGTGGCGGTGTGAAGTCCGGCTTCTGGAAGGCGCGCGGCGGGCGCAGCGCGACGGAGGCGCCGGATTCCACGATCTCCGAGATCGCCTTGAAGCCGACCCACATGCCGGTGAAGCGGCTCAGCGCGTAGCCATATTCACCGAATTCGAGATATTCACTGACGCTTGCGGGGTGGAGCGTCGGCATGAGCCAGCTCATGAAAGCGACGTCAGACTGGTGCGGCATCGAGGACGAGACGCAGCCGTGGTCGTCGCCGGCGACCACCAGAACGCCGCCATGCGGTGAGGACCCGTAGGCGTTGCCGTGTTTCAGTGCATCGCCGGAGCGATCGACGCCGGGGCCCTTGCCGTACCAGAGCCCGAACACGCCCTCGACCTCGCGGTCCGCTTGCGTCTCGACCTGCTGCGAGCCGAGCACGGCGGTTGCGGCAAGATCTTCGTTCACGGCGGGGAGGAATTCGATTCGGTCCTGCTTCAGCCGCTCCTGGATGCGCCACAGTTCGAGGTCGATGCCGCCGAGCGGCGAGCCGCGATAGCCCGAGATGAAGCCCGCCGTGTTCAGCCCCGCGGCACGGTCGCGCCGCACCTGGTCGAGCGCGATGCGGACGATGGCCTGCGTGCCGGTGAGGAAGACGCGACCTTCTTCGCGATCGTAGCGGTCGGAAAGCTCGTAAGGATCGAGAGACGGAATGGTGTCCATGCGGACCTCCCCCCGGCATCCTTGCCGGATGGGAGAAGGGTAAGCCTGGGCAAGTGGTAGGTCTTACCTTTATTTCCGAATAGTGTGCCTATTATGGTAGAGTTATCCAATATAGTCTACATCAAGGTAGATTAATCCATTTTGGTGGCTCCCATGATCGAAGACCAGGACGCGCGGATTCTCGCCTTCCTTCAGAAGGACGGCCGCGCCACCAACCAGCAGCTCGCCGACGCGGTTGGCATGTCGACCTCGGCGTGCTGGCGCCGGGTGCGCGCGCTGGAGGAGAGCGGTGCCATCCAGGGCTATGCGGCCCTGGTCGCGCGCGAGCAGGCCGGCTTTGCGATGTCCGCGATCCTCCACGTCTCGCTGGAACGGCACGACGCAAAATTCGTCGACGAATTCGTCGCGCGGGTGACCACGCGGCGTGAGGTGCTGGAGTGCTTTGCGACCACGGGCGATGCCGATTACCATTTGCGCGTCGTCGTGCAGGACATGGCGGCCTACAACAGATTCCTCGACGACTTCATGTTCCGCATTCCCGGCATTCGCTATGTGAGGAGCAATGTGGTGCTGAAGGAGATCAAGACCGGCGTGGCGCTGCCGTTTTGAGAGGCGCTGGCTGCCGTAGGGTGGGCAAAGCGAAGCGTGCCCACCACTTCGTTTGTGGTCGCGGAAAGCTGGTGGGCACGGCGCAAGCGCGCCTTTGCCCACCCTACGACATCTCTGCTACCGCTCCTCTCGCACGAACCTGTTCCGCAACGTCCCGATGCCGGTGATGTCGATCTCCACGACGTCGCCATGTTTGATGTCAGGCGACGCACCATCCGTTCCCATCCAGATCACGTCGCCGGGCCATAACGTAAAGTATTTGGTCAGCTCGACCAGGAAGGGCACCACGCCAAAGATCATGTCGTTGGTGTGGAAGCGGTTGGTCTCCTTGCTGTTGACCCGGACGATCGTTTCCATCTTGTCGAGGTCGGCTTCGGTTTCGATCCACGGGCCCATCGGCTTGAACGTGTCGGCGTTTTTCGAGCGCCACAGGCTGCGGTCGGCCTTCTGCCAGCTCCGCTCGCTGACGTCGTTGCCGATGGTGTAGCCTAAGACGCAGTCCATGGCATTCTGTTTGGTGAGATGCTTCACCTTCTTGCCGATGACGACAACGAGTTCGCCCTCGTAGTGGATCTTGTCCGTCGCAAAGGACGGGATCACGACCTCCTCGTCATGCGCGATCAGCGCATTCTGGGCGCGATAGCCGATCTCGGGTCTGTCCGGCACTGCCGGCACCTCGCCGCGCTTGTCGGCGGCCTCCTTCAGGTGCTTCAGATAGTTGAGGCCGACGCAGTAGAAGGTGCGTGGAATCAGCGGCAGCTCGATTCTAACCTGCGACAGCGGATGCGTGCGCGAGGTGCGTTGCCATTCGCCGAAGGGATCGCCGTCGACCGCAATAACCTGGTCGCCCTCGACGATTCCCCAGGACGACTTGTCCATGGCGGTGAATTTCAGCCAGCGCATGCCGTGTCTCCGTGGTTATTCTGCGGCATCGCGCGGCTGCACTTTCCAGTCGCCGGCAGCCGGCCGCTTGAGCCCGAGATTTTCCCGCAGCGTCTTGCCGCGATATTCCCTCTGGAACAATCCGCGCCGCTGCAATTCCGGGACGATATGTTGCACGAAATCGGCATAGGAGCCGGGCACATAGGTCGCGGCGATGACAAAGCCGTCGCAGCCGCGCTCGACGAACATTTCTTCGAGCTTGTCCGCGATCTCCTTGGGGCCCCCGACCATCGCATCCTGGACCTGACCGCGCCCGGAGAAGGTGACGAAGTCGCGCGCGCTCGGATTGCTCTTGCCGGAGTTCTTGAGCACGCCGTCCCGGATGCCCAGAATGCCCTGCATGCTCTTCAATTCGTCGGTCGTCAGCGGTTCGTCGAGATCCTTGGAGGCGAAGTCGTAGTTGAGCGCTTCGGCCAGCAGCGACAGCGCATCGATCTGCAGCGGCAGCTTGTTGATCAGCGCCATCTTGTCTTCGGCCTCCGCTTTGGTCGCTGCGCACACGGGTGTCGTCAGGTTGCAGAGGAACATCGCCTCCGGATCGCGGCCGGCTTTCGCGGCCTCGTTACGCACCGACGCATAGCCTTCCTTGGCGGCGGCGAGATTGCGTGCAGCGGTGAAGATCACCTCGCCCCATCGTCCTGCAAAGCGCTGGCCGCGGCCGGACGCGCCGGCCTGGATGATCACGGGATGGCCCTGGTCGGAGCGCGGCACCGTGAAGGGACCGCGCGACTTGTAGAATGAGCCCTTGTGATCGAGCCGCTTTACTTTGGCCGGATCGGCGAAGCGGCCGCTGGTCTTGTCCATGATGAGCGCGCCGTCTTCCCAGGTATCCCAATGGCCCAGCACGATCTCCATGAATTCGTCGGCCTTGTCGTAGCGGGAATCATGTTCGGGATGAGAGTCGCGCCCCATGTTGTGTGCCTCGCCGTCGTTGAGCGAGGTGACGACGTTCCAGCCGGCGCGTCCGCCGGACATCAGGTCGAGCGTTGCGAAGCGGCGGGCGATGTCGAAAGGTTCGAAATAAGTCGTCGAGCCGGTCGCCCCCAACCCGAGCTTCTCTGTAACCATGCCCATCGTGGTCAGCACGATCAGCGGGTCCATCTTCACGCAACGGATGCCGTATTCGACGGTATGGGCGTGATCGTTGCCGTAGCGGTCCGGCATCGCGAGCCGGTCGTCGAAGAAGGCCATATGGAACTTGCCGGCTTCGAGGATTTTGGCGATCTCCTGATAATAATCCGCCGACATCGAATCGTTGCGCGAGTCCGGATGTCGCCACGAGCTGGGCAAATTCGTGCAGTTCTGCGCCTGAAGGAAGCCGACCAGTACCATCTGCCGCGTCATGCTGCTGTTCTCCGAATTGCGTCAGGCCAGATCGAGGACCGTATCGAGCCTGTACTCGCGCGCCAGCGCGCGCAGCTTTTCCCAGGTCGCATCCTCGATCTCGATGCCGTCGCGCCGGCGCTGCTGCTCGCGTATGCCCTCGATCTCGCCGGGATAGAACACGCCCTTGCTGCCCTCGGAGGGCGGGGTCGATTTGAGATAGTGTGCGAACTCGGCGACCTCGCGCTTGAAGTCCTGCAGCGGGCGAAACGCGGCGACGTTGAACACGGCCATGAAACAGCCGTCATTGTGCCGGCCCGTGGGCTCGACGCCGAAACCGAGGCCGGTGAGCAGGCCGCACAGGACCTCGACCATAGCGGCGAGACCGCTGCCCTTGTAACCCTCGGTTCCGCCTAGCGGCAGCAGCGCGCCGCCCTTGCGGTATTGGGTCGGATCGGTGGTGTGTCGTCCTTCGGCATCGATGATCCATCCCCTCGGAATCTCCTCGTCGCGGGCGACCGCGAGCTGGATCTTGCCGGCCGCGACCGCAGAGGTCGCCATGTCCAGGTAGAAGGGCGCATCGAGATCGGACGGCACCGCTATCGAGATCGGATTGGTGCCGAGCCGTGCCTCCTTGCCGCCGAACGGCGCCACGTGCTTCGGCGAGCGGCCAGAATCCGCCGTTGCGATCCCGATCATGCCTTCGCGCATCGCCATCAGCGGATAGGCGGCGAGGCGGCCGACATGGCTTTGCCGGAACACGGTGCAGGCGGCGACATTCGCCGTCTTCGCTTTCTCGATCGTCAGTGCCATCGCCTTGGCGTTGACGTGAAAGCCAAAACCCCACTGACCGTCGATCACGGTGGTCGTCGGCGATTCCCGGACGATGCTCCATTTGGCGCCGGGTACGATGTGGCCGGCCCTGATGCGGTCGATATAGGTGGGAACGGCGATCACGCCGTGGGAGTCGTGGCCGGCGAGATTGGCGTTGACGCAGCCGCTTGCGACCGCGTCGGCCTCTTCCTCGGAAGCTCCGGCAGCACGAAGCAGCGCGGCGCTGATGCGCGTGAGGCGGTCGGCCTGGACGATCGGCATGGCGTTTCCCCGGCTGGTGCCCTTAACAGGCTGCTTGTTGGGAGCCATGGTCTCAAAGCGCGGCTGCGATATCAATCTCCCGTAAACCAATACAGGGCTGCAAATTCGTAAACAGAACGCGTCTGTGGTCAAAAACCGCCATCCCGTACAGCGGGATTTCGCGCCGGTTGTTTGCAGCTCGTTCACTTTGATCGACGGTTTGCGGGAACCAATAACCCCCACTTAGGCGATCGGCTCATAAGCTACCCGGGATAAAATGGCAGAAATGCCGGGGAGTTGAGATCGTGCAGGGGACCCTCGCGCGCACACTTGCAGCGTTGAGCGACATCAACGAAGCCATCCTTTACGCGAAATCGCCGGACGAGCTGTACCAGAAGGTCTGCGACGCCGGCTTTTCGAGTGGGGACTTCATGGCCGTCGCCGTCTTCCTGGCGGAGCCGGATGGCCCGCGGCTGCGGTTTGCGGCCGGCTGCGGTGACGACGTTTCGCGGCTGCGTGCGATCAAGATCACCACGGTGGCCGGCACGCCGGAGGGATCGGGCGTCGGCGGCGAAGCCTTTCGTAGCCAGGGGATCTGCATCAGCAACGATTACCTGAACGATCCTCGCTCGCTCGCGTGGCGCGAGGGCGCGGCCGGGGCGGGCGTCGGCGCAGCCGCGGCGCTTCCCCTGATCTGCGGCGGTCGCAGTATCGGGGTGTTGTATGTGACGCGCTCGGGGGCAGGCACGCTCGACGAGGCGATGGTCTCGCTGTTCGAGCGGATGTCGAGCAATATCTCACATGCTCTGGAGAATTTCGCGCGCGAGACAGCGCGCCTGGATGGCGAGCGGGCAGTGCGGCGGCTCAACCGCATGTTCGGCGCCCTCACTGCGACGAATGAAGCAATCCTGCACGCCAGCACCGAGCAGGACTTGTACCAGCGGGTCTGCGACGCCGCTGTGTATAGCGGCAAATCGCTTGGCACTTTCGTTCTGCTGCACGAGCCGGATTCCGAATGGCTGACGCCGGTGGCAGCGACCGGACATAATCTGGATCTGATCAGACAGTCGCGCTACTCGATCGATCCGGAGAGTCCCTACGGCAAGGGCATCTCCGGTGAGGTGTTCCGGACCCAGAAAGCGATCGTCGAGGACGACCTCCTCAATCGTACCAAGGGGACGACCTGGGAGCAGGCCAACGTCAATGCCGGTGCCGTCGCCTGCGTGGCTGCTCCCTTGATCAAACGTGGTACCAGCATCGGCGTGCTGTTTTTCTTCGTGAGCAAAGCCTGGGCGAAAGACGAAGGCATCGTCGCACTGTTGCTGCGCATGACCGAAGCCGTATGCTTTGCGCTCGAGAACTTTGACCGCGACAAGGAGAAGGCTCAGATCGCCCTGGAGGAGGAACGGCTGGCGCGCATGTACGCGGCGCTAAGCGCGACGAACGAGGCCATTCTGCGGGCAAGATCCCGCAGCGAACTGTTTGACCTGGTTTGCGAAGCCACGGCGCAGGGCGCGAAGTTCGCCTCGACCTCGATCGCGTTGCTCGACGGCGACGCGGGACTGCTTCGCGTTGTCGCATCTTTTGGTCCGAACGCCGCTGAGGTACGAACCTTCAGATTGCCGGTCAGCGACAAGGTGCCGGAGGGACGTGGGTTGACCGGCACCGCGTTCCGGACGCGGCAGGCCTGCATCAGCAACGACATCCTGGCAGACGCGCGCCTCGAGCCTTGGCACGCGAGCGCGCGTCGCAACGGCATTGCGTCGTCAACCGCGCTGCCGCTGTTCAACGGCGACAGGGTCGAAGGGGTATTCCTGTTCAACTCGCGCGAGCTCGGCACTTTCACGGACGAGTTCGTCGAGCTGCTGCGCAAGCTCCAAGCCAACGTCGCCTTTGCGCTGGAGAACTTCGATCGGGCCGACGAAAAAGCGCGGGCCGACAAGCAGCGTGACCGCCTGAGTGGCATGTTCGAGGCGCTGAGCGCGACCAACGAAGCCATCATGCGCGCCAAGACGCGCGAGGAGCTGTTCGAGGTCGCGTGCCAAGCCGCGGTGCTCGGCGGCGTGTTCGCCTCTGCGACAATCGGCATTATGGACGACAAACGTGAACTCGTCCGGGTGGTCGCCGTGAAGGGACGGCTTCAGGAACGAATGGTGGGACGCACCTGCGGTGTTTCCGCCGACCATCCTGAGGGCCAGGGAATCATAGGGATGTCGCTGCGGACCCACCGGGCCAGTGTCATTAACGACTATCAGAACGATCCGCGATCGATGCACTGGCATTCCAAGGCGATCGAGGATGGAACCCGTGCTGCTGCCAGCTTCCCACTGCTGCGGGCCGGCCAGGAGCCGATTGGCATCCTGCTTTTCCTCGCACCTGAAGAGAATACGTTCACACCCGATCTGGTCGAACTGCTCGGACGCCTGGCTGAAAACGTCTCTTTCGCCCTCGACAATTTCGATCGTGCCGAGGAGAAGGCCCGTACCGAGGCGCAGAAGGAACGCCTGACGCGCATGTTTGCGTCTCTGAGCGCCACCAACGAAGCGATCATGCGGGCGAAGTCGCGCGCCGAACTGTTCGACCTCGTCTGCCTTGCCGCCTCGAATGGCGCAAAATTCACATCGACCACTATTGCACTGTCGAGGGCCGACAGCGACCAGCTGGAGATCGTGTCGAGCGCCGGACCATCGTCTGACACCACGCGCAATGTCCGCCTGTCAATCGACCCCGACCGTCCCGAGGGGCGCGGAATGAGCGGCACGGCGTTCCGCACCCGCCAGCCCTGCATCAGCAACGACTATCTCAATGACGATCGCGTTCGCGCCTTCCATGCCATTGTCCGCAACGACGGCGCGCGGTCGGGCGCGGCTTTTCCGCTCGTCGCGCACGATCAGGCCGTCGGCGTCATGATCTACATGTCCACCGAGCCGGGCACCTTCACGGCCGAGTTCGTTGAGCTGTTGCAGCGCCTCGCCGACAACGTCTCCTTCGCGATGGAGAATTTCGACCGGGCCGACGAGAAAAACGAGGCCGACGAGCGGATCGAATACCTCGCTTCGCACGACAGCCTGACCGACCTGCCGAACCGCGAGACCTTCAACGCGCTGCTGCACGAGGCGATCGACGAAGCGCAGCGCCACGATCACCGCTTTGCGGTGCTGTTCATCGACCTCGACCGTTTCAAGGTCATCAACGATTCGCTGGGCCACGAGGCCGGCGATCTGCTCCTGCTCGAAGTGGCCAACCGGCTGCGTGGTGCGTTGCGCGCAAGCGACGTGGTGGCGCGGCTCGGCGGAGACGAGTTCGTGGTGATCCTCGATCAATGTGGCGAGATCAATGACGTGCAGCGCATCGCCAACGAGCTGTTGACGGCGCTTGCCGAACCCATGGAGCTAGCGGGGCATGAGTGCCACACCACGGCCTCGATCGGCATCGCGATGTATCCAACCAACGGCTCCGACGCACAGACACTGACCAAGAACGCCGACATGGCGATGTATCTCGCCAAGGAGGACGGCAAGAACGGCTACCGCTTCTTCTCCAAGGAAGTGAAGACGCAGTCGATCGAACGGCTGTCGCTGGAGAGCGCGCTGCGCCGGGCGCTGGAGCGCGATCAATTCACTTTGAACTACCAGCCCAAGGTGGACATGGAGACCGGCCAGATCACGGGCGTGGAAGCCCTGCTGCGCTGGACGCACCCCGATCTCGGCAGCATCTCGCCGGCGCAGTTCATTCCGCTTGCGGAAGAGACCGGGTTGATCGTGCCGATCGGCCGCTGGGTGGTGAAGGAGGCCTGCGCGCAGGCCATGGCCTGGCAGCGCCGCGGCCTGTTGCCGGTGTCGATGGCGGTCAACCTGTCACCGCGACAGTTTGTCGACGAGCATCTGTTGCAGGACGTCGATGAGGCGCTGGCCGCCAGCGGCATGTCACCTGTGCTGCTCCAGTTGGAGGTCACTGAGAGCATGATGATGCGCAACGTCGGGCGCGCGCTCAAGGTGCTTGACGCCATCCAGAGCCGCGGCATTCGCTTGGCGATCGACGATTTCGGGACGGGCTATTCGTCGATGTCGCTGATGAAGCATTTCCCGATCGACACCATCAAGATCGACCGCTCCTTCGTGCGCGACTTGCCACAGGACGCGGAGGATCAGGCGATCGCGCAGGCGATCATCAGCATGGGCAAGGCACTCGGCATGACCGTGGTGGCGGAAGGCGTCGAGAACGCCGAACAGGAGGCGTTCCTGCGCGCCCATGGCTGCGACGAGATGCAGGGTTTCCTGATCTCCAAGCCGCTGCCGGCGCGGGAGATGGCCGAGCTGCTGCGGCCGATGGAGCTGCCCGTCGCGCCGCCGCTCCAGCCGGAGCCGGACCATGTCGCCACCGAGGCCGCGGCACTACGCTTGAAAAGCGCTGTCGTCTGATGGCTGCGGGTGCAGTTCGCGGACGTCCTCTTCCCTGATCTCTGCCTTGCGTGGAAAATGATCCGGCCAGGGAAGCGAGGTTTGTTCGGCGAAGAGCGTGATAAGGACATGCGCTCCTTCGGCAAAGCTCGAGCCGTCGCCAAGGCCGAGCTCGCGACACCAGGCCTGGCGCATCGGCTCATGCGTGTCGAACACTGCCATCGCCGGACCCCACCACCAGGCCGGCGCCGGCGATCGTTCGTCCTCCGGCACGGCATGCCAGAGGACGAGCTCGTCCATCATGCGCTCGAATTGCAGGCTTGCGGCCTGATGCATTCGTTCCGTGCTCCCTTGGGTCGCGCCTGAAAGCAGGCCGATGCGCGGACTCGATCGTGGCCTTCGCTGTGAAAAGCTGGCTCGCGCTATCGGCTGAGCCCATTGCGCCGCTTGTGTCGGCGGCCATAGAAAAACATGCGGCGGCCGGGAAAGTTGCCGACGCCGACTGCGACAGTCTCTTTAGCCGCTTATGAGCCCGGCCCGCAAGGCGCAATACCGGCGGCGCTGGCGTTGAAATAGCGCAGGCGGGGCTGGTAACCGTCGGCGGTCATGTCGTTGTCTACTCAGCGATTGAAGGGCCGATTGCGGCTGAACAGCAGATAGATCGCGCGAGGGTTGGTGGTCAAATAGCGCCAGAACAGGCGGCGGGGCTCGAGCAAGGTGCGCCAGGCCCATTCCAGCCCGATCTTCTGCATCCATCGCGGCGCGCGCGATCGGCTGCCCGACAAGAAGTTGAACAGGCCGCCGGATGTCTTGATGACGCCGACATTGGTGAGATGCGGAGTGAATTCCTCGACGAACGCCTGCTCGTTTGGCACGCCCAGCGCAACCCAGAGATAATCCGGCGCTAGCGCGTTGATCTCGTCGACCTTAGCACGCAGCGCATCGCCACGGAGATAACCGTGGCTGTGGCCGACGATCTTGAGGTTTGGATACATCTTCCGGACGTTCTCGACCGCGGCGGCGTTCTCGTCCTCGCTGGCGCCGAACATATAGAAGGTGCGGCCGACCGCTTCAGCCTTGCGCGCGACGACGTGAAACAGGTCCGTCGTGGCGACGCGCTCGGGCAGCGGAAACCAGGATTGCAGCCTGGACGCCGCGACCAGCGGCTGGCCATCGGCGTTGATGAGGTCCGCGCCTCGGAACAGGCGCTCGGTCTCCGGTTCAGTCGAGCACCGCGCCAGCACCTCGCCATTGGCCGAGGTCAGGTGCAGCGGACGGCCGATGCGATGGCGCGGATCGGTCGCCTCGATCATGAAATCTGCGGTCGCTTCCAGGTCGATCGCGGCCATGCGAAGGCCGCCGATGGTGATCCGCGGCACGTCGGCGGTTGCGGCCCGGCCATCGAGATTGATGCGGCGCTCAAGCATACTGTTTGCCTCGTTGGCGAGCTTGGGCCATAGGGGTGAGCTCGTCGAGCACGACGCCGACGAGCTTGCGCTCGGCACGGCCGAGCGTGCTCAATATCTCTTCCAGGCCGTCGTTGATGTCGAGGCTGGTCGGCAGCACCGCCACCAGCGCGTCGGCATCATCGAGCAGCTTACGGCTGCCGGCCGTGAGTGGTGCCGCGGGACCGTCGAGGATGACGAGGTCATAGCCGCCGGCGGAGCGCGCCTGCTCGATGGCCTTACGGATGGCGTCGGTGGCCTTGCCTGCGTCGCGTTCGGCGGCCGGCAATACCGAGATGCCGTTGAGGGTCTTGATCTCGCGCGCGGCCTTGCTGCCGATCGAAAGCCATCCGACCTTGCTCGGCTCGCTCTTGCCGGGACGGTTGACCTTGTTCGAGAGCGAGTGCGCCTGATGGTCGGCGTCGATCATCAGCACCCGGGCGCCGTCGCGCGCGGCCGCGAGCGCGAAATTCAGCGCGGTCACGCTGCGCCCGGTGGTCTCGCTGGCACCGACGAGCGCGACAACAGGCATTGTCTTTCCGCCGGCGCGCCGGCCCGCCGTAGCGCGCATGTCG
The DNA here is from genome assembly GCF_055811835.1 of Bradyrhizobium sp. WSM4874. Lineage (NCBI taxonomy): Bacteria > Pseudomonadati > Pseudomonadota > Alphaproteobacteria > Hyphomicrobiales > Nitrobacteraceae > Bradyrhizobium > Bradyrhizobium sp. WSM4874. The sequence continues at coordinate 28,564 of NZ_JBVVPR010000040.1, read as the reverse complement.
CGCCAGGCGTTGAGCAGCGTCGTCAGTGGAAAGCCGGGGCGCAGCGTCGGCCAGCCCAGCCGGGTGAGGTCGATGCCGCCGCCGGTGGCGAGAATGGCGCCGAGCGTGTGGATGACGTCGGCCTCCTGGAGGCGCGCGATCAGCGGCTTTTCGATCAGGGGCTTCTCGATCATCGAAGGTTGCAGCGGCGGGGCGGCGAGTTCCGGTAGCGCCTCCGCGACTTCCGGAGCGCGCGGGACCGGCTGGGGCCGGGCAGTCTCCGGCGCCCGCGAAGGCGCTGGAGCTTGCGGCAACGAAGTGCGATTGGGACGGGCCGGCGCCGGTGCTGGCGCGAAGGCACTGGCGAACAGCAGTTCGGCTCCGACGAACCAGCTCGATGCAGCGATTGCGCCGAAAATGAAACCGATCATGGCGAACAGGCTCATCGCCGGTGGGAACGAGCGCCGCTGCGGCACCGTCGCTTCGCCGATGATTCGGGCCGCCGAGGTGTTCAGCGTCTCCTGTTCCTCGGTCTCGCGCGAGCGCTTGAGGAAGGATTGATAGACGTCACGGCTGGCATCGGCTTCGCGCTCGAGCTCGCGCAAGCGCACGGCGGCCTGGCTGAGCTGGACGCTCTGCCGCTTCTGCGCCTCCAGTGCCCGGCTGAGCGAGGCTTCAAAGTCGCGGGCGCGCGTCAAATCGTTCTTGGCGGACTGGGCGAAGCGGTCGATTTCTTCGTTGATGGTGCGCTTGAGATCCTCGACCTGCTTCTCGGTCTGGCGCAGCGCCGGATGACGCGGGCCGAGCTCGCCGGCCTGCTCCGCATATTTCTTGCGCGCGTCGGCATATTGCGCGCGCAGGTTCGCGATGGTCGGCGATTGCAGCGCCTCGGAGTTCGCGCCTGCATCTGCAGTCGTGCGTCGGCTCGCCTCGATCTGGTCGAGGCGCGCCTGCGCGTCCATCGTCGCGGCGCGGGCGGCGGAAAGCCGCTGGTTGCTGGCGGAAAGCTGCTGGTCGCTGATCAGCGCATCCTGGGTACCGACGAAATTGTTTTGAGCCTTGTAGGTCGCGAGCACGGTCTCGGCGCTGCGCAGCCGCTCGCGCAGCTCCTTCAGGCGGCCGGAGAGATCGTTGGTGGCGCGCCGCGCGGCCGAAGCCTGCGAGTTGCGGGATTCCGCGAGGTAGGCGCTGGTCAGCGTGTTGGCGAGCATCGCCGCTTTCGCCGGATCGGTCGACCAGACCTCGATGTCGACGATGAAGCTCTTCTCGGTCTTGCGGATCGTGATGTGCCGGTTCAGCGCCTCGAGGGCGGCGAGCTGCACTTCCTTCTTCTCAGCGGCGGAGGGCGCGTGGGGCTGAAGGCCGATCAGGCCGAGCAGCGACGACATCACGCCTTTGCCGTCGGCGCCGCCGCCGAATTCGGGATCCTTGTCCAGATCAGCCTGCTGGATCACCTGCAGCAGCACGCTGTTGGAGGTGATCAGGCGCGCCTGGCTCTCGACCACCATCGACATGCCGGATACGTCCTGCGCGCGGGGCGTTAGCTCGCGATCGACGAGCTGAAGCTCGCGCGGGTCGACATAGAGCTGGGCGGTGGCGGTGTAGCGGGGCGTCAGGCTCTTGCCCACGGTGACGGCAAGCGTCGCACCCAGCAGCGCGGCAACGGCAATCGCGATCTTCCGCCGCCAGAGCAGATTGACCAGCTCCAGCACGTTGAAGCCGACCTGAGGCCGCTGCTGAGGGGCCTCCGGTCTGGCCCGGTCTATCGGCTGGTTATAGTCAAGCATGATCCCCAGCTTTCATTCCAAGTGCCGCGTGCTGAGGGGTTACTCTTCGCTCTACGCCACGCACCTCGGATATAGGTGCCCACTCAACGCAACAGGGAAAATTAACCATACTCATTGAGGGACTATTCACCGAAATGGCAAACAAAGCGTTTAAGCGCATGCCACTCTTCGACGCATCGCCGTGGCGCGTGCGGTGAGGTCCTTCAGAGCTTAACGGTTCGTTACCGCGTGCGTCGTGGCCGCGAGGCTTCGCTGGTCTTGCGATCGGCCGTACGCGCACCATGGCTGTCAGCTTTTCCGCAGGATGACGTGATAATCGCCGCGGCGGACGTCGGTCCCGCGCGGGAGCACGGCGTTGAGCACGGCGGCGCCGGCGTCGACCAGGGCTGCGAACAGCGGCTTGCGCCGGCGCATCTCGGGATAGCGCGGGCTCTCGACCTCACGGCGGTAGATCATCTCGAGGCCATTGGCGGCGGCGAAGGCTTCGAGCCTCGGCAGCGACACCAGGGGATGGAAGAAGGTCGGGAACGGCGGCTCGCCCGGCAAGCCGGCATCTTTGATGCCGCGAATGTGCCGGTAAAACCAGACGTGGAACCAGTGCGGCGAGTATTTGGTGACGACCCCGGACAATGAGCGCGGATTGGGCGCGCCGATCAGGATCATCCCGCCGCGCTTGAGCGCATCGCGGAAATTCAGGAGTGCGGCGTCGACGTTCGGAAGATGTTCGATCACGTTGTAGCAGATCACCAGATCGAATGTCTCGCGCCCGAAGCGGTAGGTCTGGACGTCGCCGAGGATCGCTTCGTCCGCGTAGCTGTTGTTGCGAACCTGGTCCTCGTCGATGTCGACGACGGTGACCTTGCTTCGACTCAGCAGTTCCGGTGGCAGGACGCTGCACGAGCCGCCTCCGGCTTCATAGGTGGCGAGCTGGCCCTGCGGCAGTTCGCGGCGCAGTACGTCGTGGACGGCGAGCAGGCTGTCGCGGGCTTCACCGGGGACGAGATCGTGCAGCGCCTGAGTGTGGGCGATGGCCGCGGGAATCTGGACCGCCGTGGCTGTCGCGAAATCGATCGTGGCTGGCTTGTTCATATTTTTTTCTGACCGCGCTTGTTCGACTTAAATTTACAGGAAAAATCTCGTGTAGCCGTAGAGCAAATCCGATGCCGCGACGCTTCACCCGTCACGGTGCTTACGATCGGGTTAATGGGCATGTGCGTTAACTACGGCATCGTCCGCGCCAGCCGCCATCGGCGCGGTGGACCGCGAATTGCAGTATCACGCGCGCAAGGTTTCGCAGCAGAAACAGCCGAAAGCAGTTAAGCGCATGGATGGCAGAAAATCGGCGGCGTGCCGCCGTCGCGAGGCTCCAACCGGCCGTTCATTTTGGGACGTGCCTGTCCCGCGGCGATGTGCCGTCGCGGGACGGCGCTGATCCCCGGGATCGAAGCAGGGCTTTTTCAATCTATCTCGGACATCTAGAACGTCATGACATTGATCCCGACAGACCTGTCCGCCACGCGTATCTCGGATGCCGTGCGCGATCCCAACCGGGAGATCGCGGCCAGCTCCCGGATTATCGACCTGTCGGTTGGTATCGTCGTCTGCATCCCCTGCTTCCGCCGCCCGCAGCATCTGCGGTTGACACTGGACTCGCTCGCCAGCCAGCGCACCCCGCGCTCCTTCGCCGTCGTCATGGTCGAGAACGATGCGGTACGGCGCGAAAGCGCGCCGGTGGCCGCGGAATATCTCGCCGATGGCAGGCTTCAGGGCATCTGCCTGGTCGAGAAACGGCAAGGCAATGTCCAGGCGATCAACGCCGCGTTCGAGACGGCGCTGGCGCTGTTCCCCGCCGCGACCCGGTTCCTGATGATCGATGACGACGAGATCGCTTCGCCCGATTGGCTCGAGCTGATGGTCCGCACCGCGGAGGCGACCGGCGCCGATGTGGTCGGCGGGCCGGTGCTGCCGATCTTCGAGGACGACAGCATGCCGTGGCTTTCGGGGCACCCCGTTTTCTGTCCCGCCTATGATTACAGCGGCGCGGTGCCCCTGATCTATGGCTGCGGCAATTGCCTGATCACGCGTGCGGCGTTCGAGAGGTTCGCCCGGCCCGCTTTCGATCCGCGCTTCAACTTCCTCGGGGGCGGCGACTGCGATTTCTTCGTGCGCTGCCGCGATGCCGGCATGACGTTCCACTGGACGGCGGAGGCTGTCATCACCGAGACGGTGCCGCAAAGCCGCACCGGTTTCGGCTGGATCGTGAAGCGAGGCCTGCGCATCGGCGCGATCAATTATCGTGTGCAGTCCAAGGCCGCGCAGGGCACGGCGGCGCGAGTGTGGGTGTTTGCGCAGGTGCTCGGGAGGTTGCCGCTGTCGTTGGTGCGCGCGGCCACTCTGCTGAACTCATCGAAGGCCGTCGTCGCGATGCATCCCGTGATGGTCGCGCTCGGCTCGTTGTTCGCCGCGTTCGGCGTGGAGCCGAAACCCTATGAGGCCTCGAAGATCGTGTCCTGACGCCGAGGCGGCGGGCTAAATACCAAAGCAGGCGAGGGCAACCCTGACCGCGGAGCGCGGCAGCGATTTGAGCGAGCGGCGCCCGACCATCCCGAGATAGGCGAAGGCTTGGCGATATCTGCCGAAGCGGACCGCTTGCATCGCCGAATATGTGACGAGATGAACTTCGGCGGCCTGGCGCAGCCCGGCTGCCATGCCCGCGGGCAGTCGCGCCATGATCAGCCCGTCGTCGAACACCCGCGCGATCGCCGGAAAGAAATCCTGTGGCGTCCGCACCGCCGCGTTCATGGTATTGGCCGTGTGCAGGCGGTAGTCAAGCAGAAGGTTCGGCGCAAATTCGAACTCGCCGATCGCGGCAAGGCGGCACCAGCAGTGCCAGTCCTCGCAATATCTGAGCGAGACGTCGAAGCCGCCGATAGCGCGGAAGGCCTCTGCACGTGCGAGCGCAATGCCGCCATTGACGATGAAGTTGCCGGCCGCCAGCCGCGCCAGCACGTCGCCGGACGGCTTGCGGCGCCCTTTCAGCAGATCCCGACGGCCGATCTGCCGCCCCTCGCTGTCGATCGTGTTGTAGTCGCCGTAGACGAGAACCGCGCGCGGCGCGCCACGCGCGGCCGCCAGCAGCGCCGCGACCGCGCCGGGCCGCAGGCGATCGTCGGCATCGAGGAAGAGTAGCCATTGGCCGTTCGCATGCTGCGCGCCGAGATTGCGCGCGGCCGATACGCCCGTCGCGCCGTTGGTCATCAGGCGCAGTCGCGGGTCACGAATGGCACGGACGATGGCGGTGGTGCCGTCGGTCGAGCCGTCGTCCACGACGATCACTTCGGTGACCTCGGCTTGCGCCAGTGCGCTGGCGAGGGTTTCACCGACATAGGCCGCAACATTCTTGGCCGGGATGACGACAGACACCGATGTGGCTGAGCCGACTTGCAGCGGGAGACGCGCCGCCGGAACGACGCGCGATGCGGCGGGCAATTCGAGAATTTCTTCCGCGGTGATCAAGATACGACTCGCCTTTAACCGTCTGTTAACCAGGGCGCATCTGCGCGTTCGCAATGCGATCGATCGCAACCCTGACCGTCGCGAATGATACTCGCATTGGGAAAAAAACGTCGCCGCGACGGCTACCGCAGCGTTGGTTTCGTCAATTAGCGTTAAGCCGCCGGCATTAAGCCTGTGGCAAATTTGGAAGAGTGCGACAGCCGGTCCCATGCGAGAATGCGCAACCTGGCTGCCGCGGATGGACCCAGTGCCCGCAAAGACATTCGACTACGATCCCGACGACATGGTCCTCAACCTGTTCTACGAGGATAAGGACGATCGCTGGTTTCCCGGCGACCGGCATCTGCGGCGCATGGCGCGTCGCATGCTGCTCGGCGAGCCGCGCATGAGCGGGCAGCTCCGCGTGTTCCTCAATCTCTGTGCGGGGCTCGATCGACTCGGCATCCGCTATCGCGTCAACGACTACAGCTACATCGCGCGGCATCCGGGCGAACTCGCCTGCATCATCGGCCGCACCTTCCTGCTCGACAAATTTGCCTGGAAAAATCCGATCCTGCTCGGCGTCGCCGCCCATAATCATCCGCTCGACGATCCTGACCTGTTCAAGCGCCTGCCGGTCAAGAAAGTCGTGGTGCCGGGCCCCTGGTACGCCGACATGTATCGGCCGCATTGGCCCGACACGGAGGCCTGGCCGATCGGCATCGACACGGATCTCTGGGCACCGTCGCCGACGTCGCAAAAGAGCGTCGACCTCCTGATCTACGACAAGGTGCACTGGGATCGCGAGCGCTACGCACCGGAGCTGATCGAACCCCTCCGCGCCCGGCTCACGAAGGAAGGCCGCTCGTTCATCGAGCTGCGTTACGGCAGCTACAAGGAGGAGGACTATCGGGCTGCGCTCGCGCAATCGCGTGCGATGATCTTCCTGTGCCAGAACGAGAGCCAGGGCATCGCCTATCAGCAGGCCTTGTCTTGCGGCGTGCCGGTGCTCGCCTGGGATCCCGGCGGCCCCTGGCGGGACCCCGATTATTATCCGCATCGCGTCCAGTTCGCGCCGGTGTCGTCGGTGCCGTACTGGGACGATCGCTGCGGCGCCAAGTTCGTCGACATCGCCGGGTTCGAGGCGGGCTGGGACGAGTTCTGGGCCGGGTGCGCCGCCGAAACCTTCGATCCGCGCGGCTTCGTGCTCGACAATCTCACGCTGGAACAGCGCGCGCTGCAATATTACGAGATCGCGCGAAGCATCGTGCGGCAGGAGGCGGTGCCGCAGAGCTCCGCTGGACTGGTTGACGGATGCTTAACAGGGATCGGCTAAGACTTTGAGCTTCCCTCCGGCTTCATCACCAGCCTCGAGCCATGGATCGCAGCGCCATTGACATGACCGACGTCGAGGCCCGATCGTTCGGCGGCGTCCTGCGCGATGGGCTTGCGGGGGTCAACGCCGTGCGAGCGGCGCGCTGCCTCGTCGCAGTCGCAGCCCTGCTCCTCGTGCTGGTGACGCTCGATCCATTTCCTGACCTGCGCAACGAGGATGTCACCACCGTCGTCGGCGGACGGATGGCGCTCACTTATGTCTCCTGGGGCCTGCTGGCCGCGATCGCGGTGCTGTTCGTCGCCGCGGCGGATGCGCCCGCGCTGAAGACGCTGGTGACGCCACTGCATCTCTGCCTGATCGGCTGGCTGTTGATCAACATCGTCTTCTCCGAGAACCGCGGAGTTTCGATGCAGCGCTTCGTGCTCGCAGCCAGCGTGATGTCGCTTGCGGTGTTGTTGCCGTTGCTGCCGCCGACGCAGCGCAGCTTTAACCTGTGCCTAGGAGGCGCCGCGCTCGTATTGCTCGCACTCTGCTATCTCGGCGTCTTCATGGCGCCGCAATACTCGATCCACACCGCACTCGACGTCACCGAGTCGCAGTTGGCCGGCGACTGGCGCGGCAGCTTCGGCCACAAGAACATCGCCTCGCCGGTGATGACCATCCTGGTCTATGTCGGCATCTATCTGTCCGCCGTCGGCTCGTTCGTGATGGGTCCGGCCATCGCCGCGCTGGCCGGAATCTTCCTGATCTTCACCGGCGGCAAGACCTCCTCAGTGCTATGCCTTGCGATCTACGCGCTCGCCTCGCTGGTCTGCGTCACACCAAGCCTGTGGCTGAAGCGGATCATCTGCTTCGTGCCGCTGATCGTGATGAACCTGTTGACGGTCGGCAGCGTCGTGAGTCCGGCGCTCGGGGCAATGACGCGGCTGCTTCCGCTCGATCCCACCTTCACCGGCCGTTCCGCCATCTGGGAGTTCGCGCTCGCAGCCGTCGCCGAGAAGCCGATCATCGGTCACGGCTATGCCGCGTTCTGGGACGATGTGACCGCGCGGCAGACCGCCCAGGGCGCCGAATGGGCGACGAGCGCGGCGCACAGCCACAACAGCTATCTCGACCTCGCGGTCACCATCGGCCTGCCGGGGCTGTTGCTGGTGATCCTCATCTTTGTGCTCGCGCCGCTCGGCAATTTCCAGTCGGCCCGAACTCACAACCGCAGCGGTGCGTTAGCAAAGCTGTTCCTGACCGTGTGGCTGTTCGGCCTGTACTACGGGGCCACCGAGACCTTCCTGCTCGAACGGCAGAATCCGATCTGGTTCATGTTCGCCGTCGCCGTGGCCGGCCTGCACTTCCTGGCCAGGTTCCAATGCGTCGCGGAAACGGAACCGGCCCCTGACGGTTTGTCGCAGCCGGGTGCGGCCGCAGTGGCTTCGGCTTAACGATAAGCAGTGAGGTAACTTGTGGCTGCAACAAAACACAATCTATCTGGAAACACCCAGTAATCGTATGTCCCGCGGATGACGATCCTCAGCGTCGAGCAACCAGATGGTCTTGTGTCCAGCACGTCGGGAATCGCGGTCGATTTTGTGCGTGACTGGCGGCAGGCCGCATTTCGCCTGAATGCAGGCCATCGCACTGCATTTCAGCATGGATACTGGCTCGGTGCCTGGTATGAGGCGTTCCACGATTTCTCGCCGCTGATTGCATTGATCTCCGATGCCACGACCGGCAGGGACATCGCAATGGTGCCGATGATCAGCCACCTCAGGCGCGGCATCCGCATCGTCGAATTCGCCGATCTCGGCGTCTCCGATAACAACGCGCCGATCCTGGCGCTCGATGCCGCGTTGGACGCGGCGGCGGCGGATGCGATCGGCGAGGCGCTGATCGACGCATTGCGCGCATTGCCGGACCGCTTCGACCTTCTGCGCCTGAGGAAGATGCCGGCCCAAATCGGGGGCAACCCGAACCCGCTGGTGTCGCTCGGCCGGATCGGATCCTGCTCGCTCAACGGCAACCTCGTGCTGACCGGCGACGACTATGAAGATTACCAGGCCTCGATCAAGCGCATGCAGATGCCGCGCTGCTGGCGCGTCTTCAGCCGTCACGCCGGGGCGCGATTCGAGATCGCCACTGATGTCGAGCGTGCGCGCGAGCTGCTGGACGTGATGGATGCCCAGCAGCAGGCGCGCATGCGAAAGCTCGGCTCGCGCTTCGTCCTCAACGACGAAACCCATGCGCAGTTCTATCGCGAGGTCGCCCGCCAGGGCGTCGCGGACGGTTACGCCGTCATTTCGGCGCTGGTGTGCGACGAGGCCGTCATCGCCACCACGCTCGGCGTCAGGTTTGGTGCGACCTATTTTCTCCTGCGCATCAGCCACGCCGGCGATTCCTGGTCGAGCTGCTCGCCGGGGCTGCTCGTGACCGAGCGCACCATGGCGGCGTTGCATGCGCAGGGCGTGCGCCGTTTCGACCTCAGCATCGGCAACCAGGGCTACAAGCGCCGCTTCGGCGCCAAGTCGGTACCGCTGACCGATGTCAGCGTCGCGCTGTCCTGGCGCGGCATGCCCTTCGCGTGGCGTGACCACGCCGCGCAAGGCCTGCGCCGTCACCCCAGGCTCGCCGCCTTTGCGGCGCAAGCGGTCGGCAAGGGGACGCGTTGACGGGCGCTCCCCTCGCATCGGCCGTGTAGCTCAGCCGTGCAACTTCCTGGCTGTCTCCGCGATCTGGCGGCCCTGATAGCGTGCGCCGGCGAGCTCGTTGGCGCTAGGCTGCCGGCTGCCGTCGCCACCGGTGATAGTGGTGGCGCCATACGGCGCACCGCCGGTGACTTCATCGAGCTTCATCTGGCCGGCAAAGCCGTAGTTCAGGCCGACCACGACCATGCCGAAATGCAAGAGGTTGGTGATGATCGAGAACAGCGTCGTCTCCTGCCCGCCATGCTGGGTCGCAGTCGACGTGAAGGCACCGCCAACCTTGCCGTGCAGCGCGCCCTTGGCCCAAAGCCCACCAGCCTGGTCCAGAAAGTTCGCCATCTGCGAGGCCATCCGGCCGAAGCGGGTGCCGGTGCCGACAATGATCGCGTCGTAGTTGGCGAGGTCGTCGATCTTGGCGACGGGGGCAGCCTGGTCGAGCTTGTAATAGGACGCCTTGGCGACCTCGGCCGGCACCAGCTCGGGCACGCGCTTGATGTCGACGGTGGCACCCGCTTCGCGCGCGCCTTCGGCAACGGCATTGGCCATCGCTTCGATGTGGCCATAGGCGGAATAGTAAAGGACGAGAACTTTGGTCATGATGGTCTCCGTTGGATGCAGATTTGATGGAGCGGTGTCGGGGTGTCATGGCCGGGACAAGCCCCGCCATGACGGTGAGAGCCGTTAGGCCGCGTCGACGAGCACGATCTCGGAATCTTCCAGTGCCGTGATCTTCAGCCTGTCCTCGTCATAGATCGCGGCGCCGTCGCGGGCGTTGACGGGCACGCCGTTGATCTCGACCGACCCCGCCGCGGGCACGAGATAAAGGTGCCGCGACTTGTGCGGCGCGTACTCCGCGCTCTCGCCCGCCCTTAATGTGGTGGCGAGCACCCGCGCATCGGCGCGGATCGGCAGCGCGTCCGTGTCGTTCTCGAAGCCGCTCGCGATGGTGACGAGCTTGCCCGAGCGGTCTCCTTTCGGAAACGGCTTCGAGCCCCAGGTCGGCTGCCCGCCGCGCGCGGTCGGCTCGATCCAGATCTGGAAGATACGTGTCTTGGTCGGCTCGAGATTATATTCGGAGTGGCGGATGCCGCTGCCGGCGCTCATCACCTGCACGTCGCCCGCTTCGGTGCGTCCCTCGTTGCCGAGGCTGTCCTGATGGGTAATCGCACCCTCGCGCACATAGGTGATGATTTCCATGTTGGCGTGGGGATGGGCAGGGAAGCCGGTGTTCGGCGCGATCTCGTCGTCGTTCCATACTCGCAAGGCGCCGTGACCCATGTTGTCAGGGTCATAATGGCTTGCGAAGGAGAAATGATGCTTGGCGTTGAGCCAGCCGTGATCGGCGCCGCCGAGGGTTGCGAAGGGTCTAAGTTCGATCATCTGCGTGATTCCTTATGTTGCGACGGTGGCGCCTAGGCGCCAAAACCGCCGTCGACATTGAGCACCGTGCCGGTGACGAAGGAGGCTTCCGGGCTTGCGAGGAAGACGATTCCGGCCGCGACTTCCTCGGGGCGGCCGAAGCGCTGCAGCGCGTGCTGCTTGCGCTGGGTCTCGGCGAACTCGCCGCCGTCCTTCGGATTCATGTCGGTGTCGATCGAGCCGGGTTGCACCACGTTCACGGTGATGCCGCGCGGGCCGAGATCGCGTGCGGCGCCCTTGGTGTAACCGACCACGGCGGCCTTGGTGGCGACGTAGTCCGCAAGGCCCGGGAACGAGGCGCGGTCGGCGAGCATCGAGCCGACGGTGACGATGCGGCCGCCTTCGCCCATCAATTGCGAAGCGGCGCGGATCGCGGCGATCACGCCATGCACGTTGATGGCGTCCTGTCGGGCGAGCGCCTCGGTGTCGGCATTGGCGTCGTCGATCGCGCCGCCGCTCGCGACGCCGGCATTGTTGACCAATATGTCGAGATGGCCAAACTCCTTCGCGACGTCGTTGACTAGCTGCGTCACGTCCTTGGCCGAGGCCTGGTCGGCCTTGAAGGCGCGGGCCTTGACGCCCCGGGCCTTCAACTCGGTGACGACCGCTTCCGCCTTTTCGGGAGAGGCGACGTAGCTGATGGCGACATCAGCACCTTGATCGGCGAGTGCGCGGGCAGAGGCCGCGCCGATACCGCGCGAGCCACCGGTGACGAGGGCAACCTTGCCTGAGAGCTTCTTGGTCATTGGATTTCTCCATTCTTGAATTTCTGATGACCCTTGGATAAGCCTCCGTCTGTGGTATAGAAATAGAAACTGTGGAAACGCATTGTTTCCTCAAGCAGCCCAATTGGATTTGCTTTCATGGCCAAACTTCCCGATTTCGAGGCACTCGCGATTTTCGCAAAAGTCGTGGAATTACGGTCGTTTGCGGGGGCCGCGGGCGAGCTCGCGATGTCCAAGGCGACGGTGTCCAAGGCGGTCACGCGCCTCGAAGAGCGGCTCGGCGCCCGGCTGTTCAACCGCACCTCACGCCGGCTCGCGCTGACCGATGCCGGGCATAAGCTCGCCGAGCGTGCGACGCGCCTGCTGTCCGACGGCGAGGCGGCGGAGAACGAGGCGCTGGCGCAATCGGTCGCGCCGCGGGGCCTGGTGCGGCTCGCCGTGCCCATGTCGTTCGGGATCAAGGCGGTGGCGCCGTTGCTCCCGGAGTTCTTCGAGGCTTATCCAGAGGTCTCGGTCGATCTGCACCTGAGCGATGCGACCATCGATTTGATCGGCGAGGGCTTTGACATGGCAGTGCGGATCGCACGGCTGCCGGACTCCTCGTTGATTGCAAGGCGGCTCTTCACGATGCCGCGCTTTACGGTAGCTGCGCCGTCCTATCTGAAGCGCGAGGGACGGCCGACGCATCCGATGCATCTGGCCGCGCATAAATGCTTCAGCTATACCTATCTCTCCACGCCGAACGTCTGGCACTACACTAACGCGGCTGGCGAGCAGGCCAGCGTACGTCCGGGCGGACAGCTCCGCGTCAACAACGGCGAAGCGGTGATGCCGGCTCTGATCGCCGGTCTCGGCATCGCAGACCTTCCGGAATTCATCGTCGGTGACGCCATCTCCTCCGGCGACGTCGAGGTGATCCTGAAGGACTGGAAGCAGGCCGAAGGCGCCGTGCATCTGGTGACGCCACCCGGCGGCCCGCGCCCCGCACGCGTCGAGGCGCTCGGCGATTTTCTCGCGGCGAAGCTGCCGGGTACGTGCACGCGGCGCGCAAAGAAGAGCGAGCGAACAGCGTAGGTGCGGTAGGGTGGGCAAAGCGAAGCGTGCCCACCAATTCATGCGAAGGATCGCAAGTGCCTCAGTATCGCCGAGCGCAAGGCAACATGTTCTTCTTCACCGTCGCGCTAGCCGATAGGTCAAGTACGCTACTCGTCGACCAAGTTGATCGCCTACGTCAGATTTACCGAACGGTCGTGCAACGCCGGCCGTTCGAGACCGTCGCAATCTGTATCTTGCCTGACCACCTCCATGCGATCTGGGCGTTGCGTGAGGATGACGCCGACTTTTCGTCGCGATGGAATCTGATCAAGGGCGGATTTTCGCGGCGGCGGGAGGCCGGCGAGCGTTCAATCAGTAAATTGATGAAGCGAGAGAAGGGCATCTGGCAGCGCCGCTTTTGGGAGCACGCAATTCGTGACGATGCCGACTTGGAGCGGCACGTTGACTACATCCACTTCAATCCGGTGAAGCATGGCCTCGTCACGCGTGTGCGCGATTGGCCTTTCAGCAGCTTCCACCGCCATGTTGATCAAGGCACCCTTCCCATGGACTGGGGAGGGGATGTGCGTGACATCGTGGGGCACTTCGGCGAATGATTGGTGGGCACGGCGCTTTGCGCCTTTGCCCACCCTACGGCATATCGCCCAGTAGTACGATTACGATACCTTCTCACCATTACGCACGACAATTCGCAAGCTCGGCTTCAACGTCTCTTCCAGCTGCGATTTCAAATCATGAACACGCGGGTCGCTCGAGCGCTTCGCGCACACTGCGTATTGATGCACGGATTGCGCCAATGCGCGTCGCGCTTCCGGCGTTCGCGTCACGTCGGGCTTTGAAAGCCGCAAGACGATCGCAGCGAGATTCACCAGCATCTCGTCCAACGCCACGTCAATGGTCTGAAGTTTATTCATCGCTCCACTCCCTAGGAGGCAACGGTAGAGTCCTCGGGGCGTTCCTGACCGGGCGGAACATGGATAATGCTTCGTTAATCCTGCGCGCGCGGCTTGTTCCTGCGGACGGGCACGCTAGGCTGGCAGCGAAACAAGAAAACAGGGGGAATCTGCCATGGATCGACGCGATGTCCTGCACGCCGCTGCCGCATTGCCGTTGTTGCCTGCGTTGTCGAGCGCGGCTTTCGCGCAAGCCTATCCCGCTCGCAACATAACCATGATCGTGCCATTTCCGGCCGGCGGCCAGGCGGATCTTGCGGCCCGCCCCGTCGCACAGGCGCTGGAGCGAATCCTCGGCAAGGCGGTCATCGTCGACAACCGCGCCGGCGGTGGCGGTGGATCCGTCGGCAACGCCGCGGCGGCGCGCGCCGAGCCCGACGGCTACACGCTGCTGATGACGCTGTCCTCGCTTGCAGTGTTGCCCGAGGCCGACCGGCTGTTCGATCGTCCGGTCGCCTACGAGGTCTCGCAGTTCATGCCCATCGCACGGGTGCTGGCCGATCCCACGCTGCTCGCGGTGCCGGCCTCGGCGCCGTGGAAGACGGCGCAAGATTTCGTCGAGGACGCCAGGAAGCGGCCGGGCCAGATCACCTATGGTTCGTCGGGGCCTTACGGCACGCTGCATGTGGCGATGGAGATGTTTGCAAATAGCGCCGGCATCAAGCTGCTGCATGTGCCGTTTCGCGGCGCAGGTCCCGCACTGACCGCGCTGCTCGGCGGCACTGTGCAGGCGATTGCAGCAGCTCCCGGCACGCTGAAGCCGCAGGTTGACGACGGCAAGCTGCGGGTGCTCGGCAACAGCGGTGCGCGGCGCATCGCGAGCTTCCCCGATGTGCCGACGTTCCAGGAGCTCGGCTATAAGGACGTCGAGATGTACATCTGGGCCGGGCTCTTTGCGCAGAATGCTCTTCCTGCGCCGGTCGCGACTCGCCTGCGCGAGGCGATGGCGCAGGTGATGACGAGCCCGGACGTGCTCAAGGCCTTCGAAACGTCGGGCAGTCTCGTCGCCTATCAGGACGCGCCGGCGTTCGCCGAGTTCGTCGCAGTCGACAGCGCGCGGCTGATTGCGGCGGTCAAGAAGATCGGCAAGGTCGAATAGGTTCCTAGCTCATTTTCACATTTTTTTGTTGGTTCAGAACCTCTCCGCGTCTCATTGATTGAACAGAATTCGAGAGATCGTGAAGGAATCGGACATGCGAACAGAGCGGATTGCGCTGGGTGTGGCGCTTGCGATCGGCGGCATCGTCGCGCAGGGCGCTGCATCCGCTGAAGAGTATCGCGGAACCATGGAGCAGCAGATGGCCTGCACACCGGATGTGTGGCGGCTGTGCAGCGACCAGATCCCTGATGTGAGCCGCATTACGGCCTGCTTGCGGCAGAACACGCCGCAGCTCTCCAGCGGTTGTCGCGCGGTGTTCCAGTCCAACAATCAGATGCCGCCGCAGCAGCCGGTTCCGGGCAATCGCGCCGCGCCGGCGCCGCGCTACAATGCTGCGCCGCCGCCTTCGGCGACCCAGCCCCGGCCTTACGACGAGGATGATTAGCGCGCTTCGGACCTGACCTCGCAGACATCGACCCATTCCGCCCCGGTCAGCTCGGCCATCCGGGAGGGCGTGATGCGCACCGCGCTATGGGTCGAGCCGGCGGCCGGCACCACCACGTCGAACGCCTTCAGCGAGACGTCGCAATAGACCGGCAGCGGCGACTTCAGTCCGAACGGGCAGACGCCGCCGACCTCGTGGCCGGTGATCTCGGCGACCTCTTCAAGTCCCAGCATCTTCGGCTTGCCGCCAAACGCCGCCTTCACCTTCTTGTTGTCCATGCGCGAAGTGCCGGCTGCAACGATCAGGATCACGCGCTCGCCGATCCGCAACGACAGCGTCTTGGCGATCATCCCGGGCTCGACACCATAGGCTTCCGCGGCCAGCGGCACTGTCGCGGAGCTGATCTGGGATTCGATAACGGTGATGTCGGGGGCTTTTTCGGCGAAGAAATTGCGAACGGATTCCAGGCTCATTCCAGTCAGCTCATTCCAGACCTACGGGCGGGCGGCGATGCCTAAGCAATCCTTGGCAGCTCCGAGAGCGCTCGGACACGATGATCCGGCGCAAAGCCGAGCTCGTCCATCTGGGTGCGGATCGCCTTGAACATCGTCAGCGGTGCCACGAGTTCGTTCTCGACGCAGGCCAGCGCCATCGCCTCCGGCGTCACCCGTTCGATCCAGGCGACGTTCAGCCCGAACGCTTTCGCGCCCGCGACATCCCAGGGATTGGAGGAGACGAACAGCACCTCGTCCGGCGCGGTACCGAGCACCTCGCCGATCAGCATGTAAGCTTCCGGGCTAGGCTTGAAGATCTTCTTCGCGTCGACGCTGATTGTGGCGTCTAGCAGGGCGTCGAGGCCGGAGTTGCGCACGAGCGCATTCAGCATGTCCGGACTGCCGTTGGAGAGGATGGCGAGTTTTCGCGGTTTCAGAGCCGTGAGCGCTGCCGTCGCATCCGGATAGAGATCGAGATGCAGATATTTCTCGATCACGCGCTCGAATGCCTCGTTCTCGTAAGCGAGCCCGAGCACGCGCAGCGTATAGGCAAGCGAGTCGCGCGTGATGGCTGCAAAGTCCTGGTAGCGCCGCATCAGCGAGCGCAACCAGGTGTATTCGAGCTGCTTGATTCGCCAGATCTGCGTGATGATCTCACCGTAGCCCGGAAACGCATCCTCGGTGGTCTCCGCGACCGACTGGATGTCGTAGAGCGTTCCGTAGGCATCGAAGACAACGGCTTTGAGGCTCAATTGACCTGTCCTCCGGGATCGTTGCGGTCCACGGACTATACAAGGCGCCGCGGTATCGATCCAAGACGGAAACGCGACTTGGACGCTTAGTTTCTAGAATCTGATCACGATCTTGCCGAAATGTGAGCCGGTCCGCAGGTGCGCATATGCTTCGGCGACCTCGTCGAAACCATAGATCCGATCGACGATTGGGTGGATCGCATGTTCGGTCAGGGAGCGATTCATCGTGGCAAAGTGTTCGAGCGATCCGACGGTGACACCGATGATGTCGGCATTCTCCCACTGAAGGCGCGCGAGGTCGGGCTTGGGGCCGAACCCTGTCAAAACTCCAATCTGAACGATCTTGCCACCCGAAGCGACCGATCGCAGCGATCGGTCATAAGTGCCGGGACCGCCGAGTTCGAGGATGTGACTGGCGCCGGCGCCATTCGTCGCCTTCATGAGGGCGACATCCCAGTCAGGCGTGTCGCGGTAGTTGATGAGGATCGAGCCGCCCAGCGCCTTGGCGCGGGCGAGTTTTTCGTCCGAGGAGGATATCACGATCGCACGCGCGCCCAGCGCTGCTGCGAATTGAAGGCCGAACAGCGCGACGCCACCCGTTCCCTGGACCAGCAACGTATCGCCTTTGCCCATCCCGCCGCGTGCGACGAGGCCATGAAAAGCCGTGACGCCAGCGCAGGGCAGGGTCGCAGCCTCCACCGCGGACAAATGCGCCGGCACTGAGACCAGCGCGGTCGCCGGCAGCACGACATATTCAGCCAGCATTCCGTCAAGGGCGTTGCTGCCGAGCGCTGAGGCAATGTAGCTCGCCTTGAACGGCCCCGAGATCCAATCGCGAAAGTACGATGCGGCGACACGATCGCCCACCTGCCATTGCACGACGTCGGAGCCGACGGCGTCAACGACGCCAGCGCCGTCGCAGAGCGGTACGCGACCGTTGAGCTCACCTTGACCTGCACGGTCGAGGATCAGGAGGTCGCGGTAATTCAGGCTTGCCGCTTCGACCCGAATGCGGACCTCGCCATTGGCGGGTTCGGGTTTGCTGACGTCGACCTGCACAAGGCGGCCGGCACCAGCATGGCCATTCAAATGGTAGGCTTTCATCGTTGCTCCCTTCACAAGTGGCATTCACTCGGACGAGCAAAGTCTGTAAGGTCTGACAGTGCTGTCAGGGTCAAGAGGCTTCAGATGAAAATCGGCGAACTCTCCCGGCGGACGGGGGTCAGCGTCCGAATGCTGCGCTACTATGAAGGCGAAGGACTGCTTGCGCCGCTGCGGACCGATTCCGGTTACCGCGACTATGGCCTGGCCGAAGAGGAAACCGTTCGGCGGATCAAGATGCTCGGCGGCGCGGGAATGACGCTCGAAACCATCGAGCGGCTGCTCCCCTGCGTAAGGAACAACGATCCAACTTTCACGCCGTGCAACGAGCTACGAAAAATACTCACGCAGCAGGTCGGGCTGATCGATGAACGTATCGAGACGCTCAGCGAAAGCCGGACAATTTTGGCGGGCTATCTGGCAAGCGTGAATTGATCGCACAACGTGGTCATCAGAATCACCGCCTCTTGGTATTCCAGGCGTCGCGCTCGGCGAAGACGCGGCTGACCTCGGCCATGTGCTCCGTGCCCCACGAGCACAGCGGCACGAGCGCCTGAGCCAGGCTGTGGCCCAAAGCGGTAAGGCTGTAGTCGACCCGCGGAGGCACTTCCTTGTAGTCGGTCCGCTTCACGAGACCATCGGCCTCCAGCTCCTTGAGTTGCTGGATCAGCATCTTGTCGCTGACGTCGCGCACGGCTCGCCGCAACTCGCCATAGCGGGTCGGCCCGCCCTGGGCGAGGAAGTACAGGATCAGCGGCTTCCACTTGCCGGCGACGACCCGCAGGGTCGCGTCGAGGCCACACGTGAAGCCGGGCAAGGTCGGGGTGCAATTCTGGGCGGGCGGTGAAGCCTGCGCCGGCGGAATCGGGGCCGAAAGATCTGACGACATTTTAGGGTACTTACCAAAAGGTACATACTTGCCGATAGGTGGGTACGCCGCCAGCTCAGTGCAACCCTAATGAAGGAGCACATCATGAGCAGACTACAAGGCAAGACGGCGGTGGTGACGGGCGGTGGAACCGGGATCGGGCTTGGCGCCGCCAAGCGATTCATCGACGAAGGTGCGTTCGTCTATCTCTTCGGGCGGCGGCAGGAGCCGCTCGACGCCGCCGTGGCGCAGCTGGGTTCCTCGGCGCGCGCCGTCAGGGGCTCGGTGACGGATATGTCCGACCTCGACAGGTTATACGCGGCGGTGAAGGCCGAACGCGGCGGGCTCGATATTCTGTTCGCCAATGCTGGGACCGGATTGTTTGCGCCGCTCGGCGAGATCACGCCCGAGCATTACGATCAGATCTTCGACATCAACGTGAAAGGGTTGGTGTTCACGGTGCAGAAGGCCCTGCCGCTAATGAAGCAGGGATCATCGATCATCCTGACCGGTTCGAGCACGGGCGTGATGGGGACGCCGCAATTCAGCGTCTACAGCGCGACCAAAGCCGCGATCCGCAATCTGGCGCGCAGCTGGGCGCTGGACCTGCGCGGCACAGGCATTCGCGTCAATGTGCTGTCCCCGGGGCCGACCAAGACGGAGCTGGCGCTGGAGATCGTCGGCGAGGAAGCGTTCGACGCGCTTGGAAGCATGACGCCGCTCGGGCGTGTGGGCGACCCGAGCGAAACGGGGGCGGTGGCCGCGTTCCTGGCCTCCTCAGACAGCAGCTTCATGACCGGCGGCGAGGTCTTCGTGGATGGAGGCCTCGCACAAGTCTGAGAATTGAGCACCTAAGTGTGAGGGCTTCGGTCAATGGATCGAAGCCCTCGACGCGCTTTCTAGATCCCCAACAGCTTCCTTGCGTTGGCCTTCAACACCTTCGGCCGGATCTCGTCGCGAATCTCGATCTTGGCGAAGTCCGACAGCCAGCGGTCCGGCGTGATCACCGGCCAGTCCGAGCCGAACAGCATCTTGTCCTGCAGGATCGAGTTGATGTAGCGCACCAGGATCGGCGGGAAATATTTCGGCGACCAGCCCGAGAGGTCGATATAGACGTTCGGTTTGTGGGTCGCGACCGACAGTGCTTCTTCCTGCCAGGGGAAGGAGGGATGGGCGAGGATGATCTTGAGGTCGGGAAAATCAGCCGCGACGTCGTCCATGTACATCGGGTTGGAATATTTCAGCCGCATCCCCATGCCGCCGGGCATGCCGGAGCCAACCCCGGTCTGGCCGGTGTGGAATAGCGCGATCGCGCCGCCATTGTTGATCTCTTCATAGAGCGGATAGGCCATGCGGTCGTTGGCGTAGAAGCCCTGCATGGTCGGGTGGAATTTGAAGCCGCGCACCCCGTATTCCTCGATCAGCTTGCGCGCCTCGCGCACCCCGAGCTTGCCCTTGTGCGGGTCGATCGAGACGAAGGGGATGAGAACGTCGAGATGGTCGGAGGCGATCTCCAGCATCTCCTCGTTCTTGTAGCGGCGGAAGCCGGTCTCGCGCTCGGCGTCGACCGGGAAGATCACCGCGGCGATGTTCTTGGATCGATAGTAGGCGGCGGTCTCCGGCACGGTCGGCGGATGCTTGTGCGGCGACTTGAAATAGTCGGCCATCTGCGCCTGAAAATCGTCATAGCCGTCGTCGGGATGGGTGCCGCAGGGCTCTTCGGCATGGGTATGGATGTCGATGGCGACGACGTCGTCGATGTTCGGCAGCTTCAGCTTTGGCATGGGTTTCCTCCCGACGGGTTGCCGAATTGATTATATGATATAACGAACTTGGCAAGGCGTTGTGGGATAAGGCGTTGTAGGACAGGCGTCGTCCGAGCCAGATTGGGCCGATCCGGCCGCTTCTACTTTGCATGGGGTTGTTTTTAAGAATTTGCTGGGTGGGATTGGGGCAGTTAACATTGACATCCGGTCCTCCCATGCCTTAAGAACCGCCCCGTCCCGGGCGGTCGGTCCGCCAGCGGGAAAATCTCATTTTGCCTCATTCGCGCGTGCCGAAACGGTAGTGCCGAACACGGCCTTTCGAACGTTCAGGATTCTGCCATGAAGGTCCGTAACTCGCTGAAATCGCTGCGCGGTCGCCATCGCGCCAACCGCCTGGTCCGCCGCAAGGGCCGGGTCTATGTGATCAACAAGGTGCAGCGCCGCTTCAAGGCGCGTCAGGGCTGATATTGCCCTGCCGGACGCCAGCGCGCGCCCCGCAAGACCACGGTCTCACACGAGTTTGACGCCGCCCTGCTTTGCAAGGGCGGCTTTGCGCGTTTAGACTTCGACCATGGCAGTGAGATTCTTCGTCGCGCGCACCCTTTGTCTGGCTCTCGTACTGGGAGCCGCCGGCCTCGCTCCTGCGCTGGCACAGCAGATTAATCCGCCGGCCCCGCCCGGCAAGCAGAAGAAACTTCCGGAAGCGCCGGCCAAGCTGCCCAAGGTCGATCGCACCAAGAATCTCGATTTCCTGTTCGGCGCACTGAAAGCTGCGCCCGACGAAGCCAGCGCCAAGCACGTCGAGGCGCGGATCTGGGCGATCTGGATCCAGACCCCGAGCGACACCGCGGCGCTTTTGATGGCGCGGGCCAAGACCGCGGTCGACGCAAAGAAGATCGAGGTTGCTATCAAGCTGCTGGATTCGGTCGTCAAGCTGAGGCCCGACTATATCGAGGCCTGGAATCGTCGCGCGACGCTCTACTACATGCAGAACGATTATGGCCGCTCGCTTGCCGACATTCGCGAGGTGCTGATCCGCGAGCCCCGCCATTTCGGCGCGCTCGCAGGCCTCGGCATGATCATGCAGGAGGTCGGCGACGAAAAGCGCGCGCTCGAGGCCTACCGCAAGGCGCTCGCCGTCAATCCGCACCTCGAGAAGATCCCCGACCAGGTCAAGTCGCTGACCGAGAAGGTCGAAGGCCGCGATATTTAGCGGACAAGTCGATCATTGCTCGAGCGAATGCGGCGCAGGCGGATTAACCACGATGACACGCGCCGCCTTACGAGGGGTATGGGTGGCCCCGCCGCAGGCCTACCTTCATGGCGGGAGCACAGCCATGAAGCGTTTGATCTTTGCAGGTATATTGCTGCTGGCGTCGGGCACGGCGAGCCTTGCCGACGGACTGTTCTGGGTGGTCGGCAACCGCGCCACCGGAAAATGCAACATCGTGACCAGCAATCCCGTGATCATCGGCGACGTCTGGTTCGGTGACGGTCCCTACAAATCGAAGGCCGACGCCAAGCTTGCCCGTTCGACCATCCGCGCCTGTCCCCCACCCACGCCTGACGAGGAAAAGGACGAGGACAGCACCAATTAGGTCGACAGCGACCTAGTGCAAAACGTTGCCGCTGCGCTCGGCGAGGCCGCGATCGACCGCTGCGGCGTAGGCCTTCGCCAGCTCCGTCTCGAGGTGCTCGTTGATCAGCAGCAGCGCGCGCACGGCACCGCGAAGGTCGCCGTTGCAGCTTGCCACGATCTCGTCGATCGCAGTGTCTTTGGATCTCAGGCTCATCGAAATTCTCCGGTTCAAATCAGGATAAATCCTGCCGGTCTTTCCCGCATCCCAGAGGGTTGCGAGCACGATCGGCGCCCACCCGCGTCTAAATGGCGGAACCGACCGTGGCGATTATAAGGAAGCCGCGATGACGACTGCATGAAGCCGTTCGGGGCTGACTTACCGCGAGAAGTGCCATTGATTTCGTTGCATTTTTTCCTGCTTGAATTATGCACATATCCACAGCCCCGGCCTTTCCAGTGGAGCGCGGAGGCTCCCCGGGCGAAACTGCCGCCTGCAAGCCACGTAACTGCCCTGTGCCCTGGATCGCCCGGATTCCATCCATGATCGTGATGTCAGTCGTGACCGCGCTGGTTGTGCTGGCGCTGGTCACGCAGGCCGGCGTCCTCGCCGTGCAACGCGCCTTTCCACCGCAGGGCCGGATGATCGAGGTCGAGGGTGCGGTGCTTCACCTCGTCGATATCGGCCCGCGCGATTCCGACCTGCCGGTCGTGATGCTGCACGGCGCGAGCTCCAACCTCGAAGCGATGCGGCGGCCGCTCGGCGATCTCCTTGCCAGAGATCATCGCGTCATCCTGATCGATCGTCCCGGCCATGGCTGGAGCACGCGGGCGCGGCGGCAGGATTCGACGCCGGAGGTGCAGGCGCGGATGATCGATGAGGCGCTCGGCAAGCTTGGGATCGATCGCGCGGTCTTCGTGGTGCATTCCTGGAGCGGTGCGCTCGGCGCGCGGCTGGCGCTCGATCATCGCGGCCGCGTCGCGGGCCTTGTCATGCTCGCGCCCGTCACCCATCCCTGGCGCGGCGGCGTCGGCCGCTACAACGAGATCATCGCAACGCCGGTGATCGGCCCGCTGCTCGCCTACACCATAACCCTGCCGCTGGGCTATTTCCTGAGCGAGCCCGGCGCGCGCAACGTCTTCCTGCCGCAAATGATGCCGGATGGCTTCGTGCAGGACTCCGCGACGCCGCTGCTGCTGCGCCCGCGCGAGTTCATCGCCAATGCCTATGATCTGGTGACCCTGAAGGAAGCGGTCGCCGCGCAGGTCGCGCGCTACGGCGAGATATCGGCGCCGGTCACGATCATCGCCGGCGAACCCGACAAGACGGTGAAGACCGACATTCACGCGCGCCCGTTCGCCGCCACCGTGCAGAATGCGAAGCTGATCGTGCTGCCGGATCTCGGCCACATGGTGCAGAACGCGGTGCCCGATCTCGTGAAGACCGAGATCGAGACGATGATCGGAAACATCGTTCCGGCGCAGGCGGCCGCCGATTAGCGGCCGCCGTTCAGCCGCTTACTGCTTGATCTTCCCGTCCTTGTCGAACTGCGACACATAGGCCCAGAGATTGTTGATCTCGGTCTCGTTCTTGATGCCGGCGAACGCCATCTTGGTGCCGGGGATCTTGGCCTTGGGGTCCTTGATGTATTCCTTGAACACGGCCTCGTTCCAGGTGATGCCGGAATTCTTGTTGGCGTCGGAATAATTGTAGTCCGGCGCGGTGCCGGACTTGCGGCCGTCGAGGCCATTGAGCTCGGGGCCGACCTTGTTCTTGGCGCCTTCGCCGATCGCGTGACAGGCCAGGCATTTGTTGAACGACGACTTGCCGGCCGCGACGTCCTGCGCCATCGCGCTGGGTGCGGTGGCAATCGCGGTGAGGATGGTCAATGCGCCAAAAATCAGTTTTGTCATCGGGTGCTCTTCGTCTCTTCCCTGGGGGCTGGTCTGTTGCTTGCCTGATCGGCAATGGTCGGACCTGCCGGTTTTGGCAGGCCTGCCCGGATTGGACAAGCCGCCAAGCTATGACAGGTTTCACGATTTCCTACTTGTCCCAGAGCGAACTCGCGCAGGATCGTCGATCCGACTTTCGGATGGCCTACCCAAACCACCGCGGACGTGGTTGATTTACCGCGACAAATCGATCGTGCGGCCTCGGCCGGAAGGAAATGCCATGAAGGAAATGTTATGGCCATCATGATGCCGGCGAGCGACCAGGCCGTGCTCGCGCGCCGCGCCGAGATCGTGGCTGCATTGCGCGCAATCGTGCCGGGCGAAGGCGTGATCGACAGCACCGCCGAGATGCGGGCCTATGAATCCGACGGATTGACGGCCTATCGGCAGCCGCCGATGGTCGTGGTGTTGCCCGACACGACCGAGCAGGTTTCGCTCGTCCTGAAATATTGTGCAGGGCAGGGCATCAAAGTGGTGCCGCGCGGCTCCGGCACCTCGCTGTCCGGCGGCGCGCTGCCGCTGGAAGACGGCGTGCTCCTGGGCCTCGGCAAGTTCAAGCGCATCCGCGAGATCGACTTCGACAACCGCGCCGTCGTCACCGAGCCCGGCGTCACCAACCTCGCGATCAGTCAGGCCGTCGCCCATGCCGGATTCTACTACGCGCCGGATCCGTCCTCGCAGATCGCCTGTTCGATCGGCGGTAATGTCGCGGAGAATTCCGGCGGCGTGCACTGCCTGAAATACGGCATGACCACCAACAACGTGCTCGGCTGCGAGATCGTGCTGATGAGCGGCGAGATCCTGCGCATCGGCGGCAAGTCGGCGGAGAACTCCGGCTACGACCTGATGGGCGTCATCACCGGCTCCGAAGGCCTGCTCGGCGTCATCACCGAGATCACGGTGCGTATCCTGCAAAAGCCGGAGACGGCGCGCGCGCTGATGGTCGGCTTCGCGCAAGTCGAGGCGGCCGGCGAATGCGTGGCGCGCATCATCGGCGCCGGCATCATTCCCGGTGGCATGGAGATGATGGACAAGCCTGCGATCCACGCCGCGGAAGCCTTCGTCCATGCCGGCTATCCGCTCGACGTCGAGGCGCTCCTCATCATCGAGCTCGACGGTCCCAAGATCGAGGTCGACGAGCTGATCACGCGGGTCGAGACGATTGCGAACGCTTGCGGCTCGACCACCTGCCAGATCTCGACCTCGGAGGCCGAGCGCAATCTGTTCTGGGCCGGCCGGAAAGCTGCGTTCCCCGCCGTGGGCCGCATCTCCCCGGACTATCTCTGCATGGATGGCACCATCCCACGCGGTGCGCTGCCGAAGGCGCTGGCGCGCATCCGCGAGCTATCGGAGAAATACCAGCTCGGTTGCGCCAACGTGTTCCATGCCGGCGACGGCAATCTGCATCCGCTGATCCTCTATGATGCCAACAAGCCCGGCGAGATCGAGCGCGCCGAGGCCTTCGGCGCCGACATCCTGCGCGCCTGCGTCGAGTTCGGCGGCGTGCTCACCGGCGAGCACGGCGTCGGCATCGAGAAGCGCGATCTGATGCCGGAGATGTTCAGCGAGATCGACCTCAACCAGCAGCAGCGCCTGAAATGCGCCTTCGACGCGCAGGGCCTGCTCAATCCCGGAAAGGTGTTTCCGACCCTGCACCGTTGCGCCGAGCTCGGCCGCATGCACGTCCACGCCGGCAAGCTGGCGTTTCCTGACATCCCGCGATTCTAGCGTCGCCTCGCTGCAACGCGCCAAATTTGATTTTCGCTGCAAACTTCGTTACCCGCTACAGGCGTGGATACGCTCAAGGTACGAGACGCCAAAGACGTCGAAGAGGTGGTGCGCGCGGCGATTGCCAATGAGCAGCCGCTCGAGATCATCGGTCATGGCTCCAAGCGTAGCATCGGCCATGCGATGGCGACCAACGCCGTGCTCGACGTCTCCGCGCTGAATGCCATCACCGCCTACGAGCCCAACGAACTCATTGTCACGCTCCAGGCCGGGGCGCCGCTGGCCGACGTGCTGTCGCTGATCGATGCCAAGAACCAGCAATTCGCCTTCGAGCCGATGAACACGGCGTCACTGCTCGGCACGCCCGCGCTCGGCACCATCGGCGGCATGATCGCGGCTGGCCTGGCCGGTCCGCGCCGGATCAAGGCCGGCGGGGCGCGCGACCATCTGCTCGGGGCGCATGCCGTCTCCGGTTTCGGCGACAGCTTCAAGACCGGCGGCAAGGTGGTGAAGAACGTCACCGGCTACGACCTCTGCAAGCTTCTCGCCGGTTCCTGGGGCACGCTGTCGGTCATGACCGAGGTCACCCTGAAGGTGATGCCGAAGCCGGAGGCCGAGCGGACGCTGTTGCTGCGCGGGCTCGACGATGCCGCCGCGAACAAGGCAATGACGGCGGCGCTTGGCTCGCCCTTCGACGTTTCCGGGGCCGCGCACCTGCCGAAATCGGCGTTCCGGACCAAGATCGAAGGTCTGGGCGATATCGCAGGCCAAGGCGAGGCGCTGACCGTGCTGCGGCTCGAAGGCATTACCGCCTCGGCCGCCCACCGTGCCGGCTCGCTGCGCGAATTGCTGGCGCCGTTCGGAACCGCAACTCTCGTCGAGGACACGGTGTCAGCGGCACTGTGGACCACGATCCGCGATGTCCTGCCGTTCGCGGCTGGCGGCGCGCTGGGGGCCTGGCCGGTCTGGCGGATCGTCTGTCCGCCGGCGTCGGGCGCGGCGCTCGGGATGCAGCTGGCGCACGAGACCGGTGGCGAATTGATCTACGATTGGGGCGGTGGACTGATCTGGGCGGCGTTGCCACCGAAGGCGGACGCGCATGGCCCGGCCCTGCGCGAACGTACGAATGCGGCCGGCGGGCACGCCACGCTGATCCGGGCGGCCGAGGACATCAGGCGCGCGATCGATGTATTCCACCCGCAAGCCCCTGGCCTTGCCGCGTTGAGCGAGCGGGTCCGCGCCAGTTTCGATCCGAAGACCATCCTCAACCGGGGCCGGCTGACGCGGGGCGCTGCGGCATGAAGACCGAATTCTCACTCGCGCAGCTCGCCGATCCCGACATCGCGGAAGCCGACAAGATCCTGCGCGCCTGCGTCCATTGCGGCTTCTGCACTGCAACCTGTCCGACCTATGTGCTGCTTGGCGACGAGCTCGATAGCCCGCGCGGCCGCATCTATCTGATCAAGGAGATGCTGGAGAAGGACCAGACGCCCACGGCCGAAGTGGTCAAACATGTCGATCGCTGCCTGTCGTGCCTGGCCTGCATGACGACCTGCCCCTCGGGGGTGAATTACATGCATCTGGTCGATCAGGCCCGGGTCAGGATCGAGCAGCGTTACGAGCGGCCGCTGGCCGAGCGGCTGCTGCGCCGGGTGTTGGCCTTCGTCTTGCCGGACCCGCAGCGTTTCCGCGCCAGCATGGTGCTGGCACGGCTGGCCCGCCCGCTGGCCGCATTCCTGCCGACGCCCCGGCCATCGGCGACGCCCGGCATGATCCTGCGCCTCAAGGCGATGCTGGCGCTGGCGCCGAGCCGGCTGCCGCCGCGGGGGCCCGCCGCTGGAAGTGTGTTCGCGGCTCTCGGCAAGAAGCGCGGCCGGGTCGCGCTGCTCCAGGGCTGCGCCCAGCAGGTGCTGGCGCCGCGCATCAACCAGGCCGCCATCAGTCTCCTCACGCGCCACGGCATCGAGGTCGTCCTCGTCAGGGACGAGCAGTGTTGCGGCGCGCTGACCCATCACCTCGGCAACGACCAGGACGCATTGGCGCGGGCTCGCGCCAATGTCGCGGCGTGGCGCGCGGAAGCGGCCGGCGAGGGGCTCGACGCCATCCTGGTGACCGCGTCCGGCTGCGGCACCGTGATCAAGGACTACGGCTATCTTCTGCGAGAGGATGCTGCGTTTGCCGCCGATGCGGCGAAGGTCTCCGCGCTCGCCAAGGACATCACTGAATACGTCGCCGGCCTTGGACTCGCGGCCACAGCGCGAAAGGACAACATCGTCGTCGCCTATCACTCTGCGTGTTCGTTGCAGCACGGGCAGAAAATCACGGGCCTTCCGAAAGAATTGCTTTCCAATAATGGATTCGTGGTGAAAGATGTGCCGGAGAGCCATTTGTGTTGCGGTTCGGCGGGCACCTACAACATTCTCCAGCCCGAGCTTGCGGGCCGGTTGCGCGATCGCAAGGTCGCCAACATCGCGAGCGTCAAGCCGGACATGATTGCCGCAGGCAATATCGGCTGCATGGTGCAGATTGCCAGTGGCACGTCAGTTCCGGTCGTACACACGATTGAGCTTCTCGATTGGGCTACGGGCGGGTCGCGGCCGGCATTGAACGCGCAAGACTGAGCTTTCGAAGGCCGAGCTTTCGAAGGCTGAGCTTTCGTCCGGAGGTGACGGCTGAAGACGCCCGATCGACCATTGTTCGGCGGCAACAGGAGGACCACGATGGCGAAAGCGAAGAAGAAGAAAAGCAAGAAGGCCAAAAAGGCCAAGAAGGCAGTAGCGGCGAAGAAGACCTCAAAGAAGGCAGCCAAAAAATCCGCGAAGAAGTCTGCCAAGAAGGCCACAAAGAAATCTGCGAAGGCCGCGCCAAAGAAGGCCGCCAGGAAGTCGGCCAAGAAGGCCGCTAAGCAGGCTGCCCCTAAGAAGGCCGCCAAGAAGGCTGCGAAGAAAGCGGCGCCGAAGAAGGCGAAGGCAGCTCCCGCGCCGAAGCCGTCAACACCGGCAGCTCCGGCTCCCGAGCCCGCCGCCGAGACAAGCTGGGCGATGCCTTCGTCTTCTGCGGACACGACGCCGGCCGAAGGACAAGGTTAGGCCCGAGGTTAGGCAAAACGCTGGATCCAATCCGACGACCATGATCGACAACAGGAAGGCCGCAGCGATGCTGCGGCCTTTTTGCATCGGCGCGACTGCGCGCGCGGGATGGTCTTGTCCGGAAGCAGCCTGATTCGTGGCGCGGGCAGCACGGTACCGCGGGGCCGTACTAACTGTGGTCTCTCAGGAGGTTGTCCATCTGGTCTGAACCGAGGAAGCTGAGGTTGCGAAGCTTCAGTGTTCCAAGGAG
>NZ_JBVVPR010000039.1:0-76465 GCF_055811835.1 Bradyrhizobium sp. WSM4874 | reverse complement strand
TCTCCTTGGAACACTGAAGCTTCGCAACCTCAGCTTCCTCGGTTCAGACCAGATGGACAACCTCCTGAGAGACCACACCTAGCGCATGCGGATCCTTTTCGCGACGCCTGAAGTATCAGACTTCATTCAAGTGGGTGGACTCGCCGCCGTCTCGGCGGCTCTCCCGCGCGCCTTGCGCGATTTTGCCGACGTCCGCGTCATCATCCCCGGCTATCCGGCTGTCCTGCGCGGGTTACAAGACCTTACGACCGTCGGATGGTGCCAGCCATTCGCGGCCCTTCCGGCCTTCGCGATCGATCTCGGGCATACCGCCGACGGCATGACCTATTACGTCGTCCGGTGCCCGGCGCTGTACGAACGAGACGGCACCCCCTATGCCGATGGCCGCGGGGCCGATTGGGGCGACAACAATGTCCGGTTCGCGACCTTCTCTTATGCCGCAGCGCAGGTCGCGAGAGGATTGGTCGACAAGGATTGGGCCGCCGATCTCGTCCATGCCAATGACTGGCAATGTGCACTGATCCCCGGTTATCTGGAATGGCAGTACGCGCACATTCCAACTGTGTTCACGATCCACAATCTCGCCTATCAAGGCGTCTTCGACCGCAGCTCGCTCGCGCCGCTGGGCATTCCCGAGGCGAGCTTCAACATCGACGGCGTGGAATTCTACAATCGTCTGTCCTTCATCAAGGCCGGCCTGGTCTACGCTTCCCACCTGACGACCGTCAGCCAGACCTATGCCCGCGAGATCACCACCGCCGAGTTCGGCTGCGGTCTCGAAGGGCTGTTGCGGCAACGGGCCGATCGCAACCAGCTTTCCGGCATCTTGAACGGGATCGACGAGAGCTGGGATCCGCGCACCTGCCCCTCGCTGTTCCAGCCGTTCGGCGCCGGGGACTGGACCGAACGGTCGTTGAACGCCGACGACGTCAGGGAGCAGTTCGGACTGGCGGTCTCAAGAGGTCCCCTGTTCGCGCTCGTGGCGCGCCTGGTGCACCAGAAGGGCGTCGACCTCGTGATCGAGAGTGCGCAAGCGATCGTCGATGCGGGCGGCCAGATTGTCGTGACAGGCAAGGGCGAAACGCGGTTCGAGGAAGCGCTGCTGCAGGCGCAAGTGCGCGCGCCGCGCTCGATCGCCGTGAAGATCGGCTTCGACGACGCCGAGGCACGAAAGATCTTCGCCGGCAGCGACTTTACCCTGATGCCGTCGCGCTTCGAACCCTGCGGGCTGAGCCAGATGTACGCCCAGCGCTTCGGTTCGCTGCCAATCGGCCATCGTACCGGCGGCCTCGCCGAGACGATCGTGGATGGCGAAACGGGCTTCCTGTTCGACCGCGCGTCAGCCCCCGGCTTCCTTGGAAGCCTTTGCCGGGCCTTTTCCACCTTCGGCATGAAGGATCGCCTCGATCACATGCGGCGCGCGGCCATGGCACAGGCCTTCAGTTGGACCCAGTCGGCCAAATCGTACGCGGCGATCTACAAATCTTCGATCTAGACGCGCAACTGCAAGGCAAGCAGGGAACGGAATCACTTGGGGGGCGGTTGCAGCTCTACACAGGAGTTTTCGCCATGCGCCGCTCGAAGCCACAACCGATCCGCAACAAGCTCGACCTGGCCGACCGTACCCAGGTGCGCCTCGTCAGAAAGCGTCTCGGACTGTCCGACGCGGAGCTGACCAGCATCGTCGAGCGGACCGGCAACTCGATTGCGGCCATCAGCAAGGAGGCGGCGCTGCAAAGGGCAACCACGCTGCCCAAGCCGGACGATGTGCCTCCTGTCGCCGTGATCGCTTCGGCGAACGTCGGCGAGCAGGCGACGCGGAAGTGACGGCAACTGCACCAAATTCTTGAAGGGCTGTCCGGGGGGAACGATGGATCAACAAGTACATTCGGATGACGCCCTGACGCGAGCGGCCTCGAGCCTGCGCCGCTCCCGGATCAGCGAGGGCAAGCCGTTTCCGCTCGGCGCCACTTGGGACGGGCTCGGCGTCAATTTCGCGCTGTTTTCGGCCCATGCCACCAAGGTCGAGCTCTGCCTGTTCGACGACGACGGCGAGACCGAATTGGAGCGGATCGAACTCCCGGAATATACCGACGAAGTCTGGCATGGCTATTTGCCCGCCGCCCGTCCAGGCACCGTCTATGGCTACCGCGTTCACGGCCCGTACGAACCCGACGCGGGACACCGCTTCAATCCCAACAAGCTCGTGCTCGATCCCTACGCCAAGCAGCTGGTCGGCCGGTTGCGCTGGGGACCGGAGCTGTTCGGCTACCAGCTCGACCATGCCGACAAGGATCTCTCCTACGACGAACGCGACAGCGCGCCCTTGATGCAGAAATGCCGGGTCATCGACCCCGCCTTCACCTGGGGCGCCGCGCGCAAGCCGGAAGTGCCGTGGGAGCGGACGATCGTCTACGAGATGCACGTCAAGGGCTTTACCCAGCTGCATCCGCTGGTGCCGGACGCAGACCGCGGCACGTTCTCCGGTCTCGCGCACTCGGAGGTGCCGGCCTATTTGCGATCGCTCGGCATCACCAGTGCAGAACTGTTGCCGATCCATGCCTTCGTCGACGACAGCTACCTGGTCGAGAAAGGCCTGCGCAATTACTGGGGCTACAACTCCCTTGCCTTCTTCGCGCCGGAGCCGCGTTACCTCAAGACGCCGTTCGCGAACGAATTCAAAGCCATGGTCAACCAGTTCCACGCCCATGGCATCGAGGTCATCCTCGACGTCGTCTACAATCACACCGCGGAAGGAAACGAACTCGGCCCGACCCTGTCGTTCAAGGGCATCGACAACGCCAGCTATTACCGCCTGCTGCCGGACCAGCAGCGCTATTACATCAACGATACCGGTACCGGAAACACGGTGAACCTGTCACACCCGCGCGTGCTGCAACTGGTGGCGGATTCCCTGCGCTACTGGGCGACCGAGATGCGGGTTGATGGCTTCCGGTTCGACCTCGCCACCATTCTGGCACGCGAACCCTACGGGTTCGACGAGGGCGGCGGCTTCCTCGATGCCTGCCGCCAGGACCCCGTGCTCTCCAGCGTCAAGCTGATCGCCGAGCCCTGGGACATCGGTCCTGGCGGCTATCAGGTCGGTCAGTTTCCGCCGGGATGGGCGGAATGGAACGACAAGTTCAGGGACACCGTGCGCGCTTTCTGGAAGGGCGACGAAGGATCGATCGCGGACTTCGCCAAGCGCGTGTCTGGATCCGGCGATCTCTTTAACAAGCGCGGCCGCCGGCCGTGGGCCAGTGTCAACTTTGTCACCGCCCATGACGGTTTCAATCTCAATGATCTCGTTTCGTACAACGACAAGCACAACGAAGCCAATGGCGAGGACAATCGCGACGGTCACAGCAACAATCATTCCTGGAACTGCGGCGCCGAGGGACCGACGGACGATCCGGACATCATTGCGCTGCGCGAGCGCCAGAAGCGCAATTTGCTGGCAACCATGCTGTTGTCTCACGGCACGCCCATGCTGCTTGCCGGTGACGAATTCGGACACACCCAGCACGGCAATAACAACGCGTACGCCCAGGACAACGAGACCACATGGCTCGACTGGATGGGCATCACCGCGAACGGCCGCAGCCTGCGCGAATTCACGCGCAAGCTGATCGCGACGCGCAAGGCATTTCCGATTCTCTACCGCAGTCGGTTTCTGGTCGGCTCGCACAACGAAGAGCTGGACGTCAAGGACGTGACGTGGCTCGCGCCGTCCGGAGAGGAAATGACGACGGAGCAGTGGCAGGACGGCAACGCCAAATGTTTCGCTTTGCTGCTCGACGGCCGCGCCCAGGAGACCGGGATCAAGCGCCGCGGCTCGGACGCAACCATGCTGCTGATCTACAACGCCCATCACGACGTCGTCAATTTCACCTTGCCTGCCGTCGCCGAGGGACGCAGCTGGGTCGGGTTGATCGACACCAATCAACCGGAAGGGCAGATGCCCGCGTTCGACTTCGGGCACGTTTATGCGATGACCGGGCGATCCCTCGTGGTGTTCGGTCTCGCCACCGAGAGCATCGCCACGCGCCGTTTGCGACAGGGCCTCGGCGCGCTGCTGGACGTCGTGGAGGCGCCGTTGCCGGGATAGCTCGGCGTGACACGGTGCCGATGCTGTCGAGTTGATGACGACGGGGAACGCACGCAGGTTACCGGCGTTCGAGTAGATGGGGCATCAGTCGGAGAACACCGAGATGAAGTTCACAGGTGCCGTTATCCTCGCCGCTCTCGCGCTGCCTGGAGCAGCCTGGGCGCAGGCCAGCAAGCCTGACGTTTCGTCCGCGCCGAGTGCGCAGAATTCGGGTGCCGGCATTGCCGGACAGCCCGGCAACAAGAACGGACCGGCCGCCAAGCCCGGTGAAACCGTCGGATCGAGTTCGACGAATTCGACTGGCAACACCGCCGTGCAATCGCAGGACCCGTCGAATATTAAGGGCGCACCAGGCAACAAGAGTGGGCCGCCCGCCAAGCGTCCGGACCAGCGCTAAACGAACACGCTCGCCATCCTACCGCTCGACATCCAACGACCCGCGCCGGACATCACTGGCGCGGGTCGTATCAATAGGAACGAACGCTGCAGCCGCCCGTTCGGGACTCACCTTCTTTCCACGCCCCCTCCAGCACCCGAGAGTCCCTCCATGTATCACCACGTCAAGAAGTTGATGTTCACCGTTCGCGTCGACGAGCCGGATCCCCGCTTCGGCAACATGCTGCTGGAGCAGTTCGGCGGCGCCAATGGCGAGCTCGCCGCCGCGATGCAGTACTCGATCCAAGGGTTGAACTGCGAGGATCCCGATCGCAAGGACCTGCTGATGGACATCGGCACCGAAGAGCTCAGCCATCTGGAAGTGGTCGGCACGCTGGCGCGGATGCATCTCAAGCCGTCGAAGTTCGACCGCCAGGCGGCCGAAGCCGATCCCCTCATCGCCATCGCCGGCGGCGGCGGGGTCAATCTCTTCAACTCCCAGGGCAATGCCTGGACCGCCGACTATCTGAAGATCACCGGCGAGCTCGACGTCGATCTGCGCAGCAACATCGCCGCAGAGGCACGGGCCAAGATCGTCTACGAGCGGCTGATCAATTTCTGCGACGACGCCGGCAGCAAGGACGCGCTGCAGTTCCTGATGACGCGCGAGATCACGCACATGAAGGCGTTCGCGCTCGCGCTCGAGAGCATGGGCAAGCCGGCTTTCAGCATCGGCCGCATCGCGCCGACGCCCGGCCTCGTCGACCAGTTCTTCAACGATTCCACCGGCGCCGGCGATCATGGCGAGATCGACACGCGCGGCCCCTGGAACGAGGGCGGCGACTGGGTCTTCACGGAGTCGCCGGCGATCCAGGCGGGCGAGCCGGGTCCGGCCACAGCCATCGTCACCGAGAGCTCGCCACCGGCGGACGAAGCGGGTCTCGGCGATCTGCTCATCAATGAGCTGCGCGATATCCTGCATGCCGAGAAGCAATTGACCAAAGCGCTTCCCAAGATGGCGGAGGCCGCTCGCTTCGACCAGTTGCGCGAGCTGTTCGAGCAGCACCTCGCAGAGACCGAAGCGCAGGTCGAGCGCATCAACGAGTGCTTCGAAATGCTCGGCAAATCCGCCCGCGCCAAGCCCTGCAAGGGCATGATGGGCCTCGTCGAGGAGGGCCAGGAGATCATGGCCGAGGGCGAGGACAAGGAGGACGCGGCGGCCGACCTTGCTCTGATCGGCGCGGCGCAGCGCGTCGAGCACTACGAGATCGCCGGCTACACCACGGCACGCAACCTCGCCCAGCAACTTCGCCACAGTGCCGTCGTCGCCCTGCTGTCGAAATCGCTCGCCGAGGAGGAGAACGCCGATCAGCTCCTCAACCAAGTGGCCCGCTCGCTGATGTCGGTGGCGAAAATGCCCGCGGCAGTCGAGCAGACCGAATGATCCTCAGGCGTCGAGGAGTTCGAGGAATTCCTCGACGCGCCTGAACGGGTCCTGATCACGGCGACCGGCGTAGACGACGCGGTCGCCGTCGCGTTGTAGCGATCGGCCTTCCGACTTTCCCCTGGATTTCCGCAGCCGCCCCGGCAGGAACGTCGCGGCGACGGCCTCCGGCCCGACATCGAGCCTGACGATGCCGCGCCGCTTGCAATCGATCCGGAGCCTGGCGGATGCGAAGAAGTCGCGGGCCTCCGGCGGCAGCCTGCCGAACCGGCGCGAGATCTCCTCTTCCAGATCTTCCAGATCGTCGTCGCTTCGGCACCTGGCAGCGCGGCCATAGATCTCGAGCCGGACCGCCTCCGATTGCACGTAGCCTTCAGGCAGCATGTCGGCCAACGGCATATTGAGATCGGGCACCCACAGATCGGCGCCGGTATCGCTGTCACGCTCGGACGCCCGCTTCAGCAGGTGACTGTAGAGCACCGGTCCGAACACCTGGACGTGGCCGGACTGCTGTTCCGAGAACAGATCGCCGGCGCCCCTGAGGTCGAGGTCGCGCTCGCTGATCGCAAAGCCGGCACCCGGCTTGCTGAACTCCTCCAGCACGGCCAGCCGCTTCTCGGACTGCTCCGAGGTCGATTCCGTCAGAAGATGAGCAAACGCGCGCGTGCCGCCGCGTCCCACCCGCCCTCTGAGCTGATGCAGCTGCGCAAGTCCGAATTTTTCGGGCCAGCACACCACGATGGTGTTCGCGCGCGGAATATCCAGACCGCTTTCCACGATATTGGTCGCCAGCAGCACATCCGCTTCGCCATCGACGAAACTCATCATGCGGTCGTCGATCTCGTCCACGGGCAATCTGCCGTGAAGACAGACGATGCGCAGCTCCGGTGCCACCGATTGCACACGGGCCAACATCGGCTCCAGATCCTGGATGCGCGGGCAGATCAGGAAGCTCTGACCGTGCCGCCTGCGCTCGCGAAGCAGCGCCGCGGCGATGGCAGCGTCGGACAGCGGCGCGATCCTGGTCACGATGGGAAGGCGATGAACCGGCGGCGAGGCAATCACGCTGAGATCCCTGAAGCCGGCAAGTCCCGCCGCGAGCGTGCGCGGAATCGGCGTGGCGCTCATCCACAGCGAATGGGCGCCCTTGGCGAGGCCTGAAAGCTTCGCCTTCTCCGCCGCGCCGAAATGCTGCTCTTCGTCGATGATGACGAGGCCGAGGTCAGCGAACTTCACGTCCTTTGCCGCAAGCGCCTGCGTGCCGACCACGACTTTCAGCGTGCCGCGCCGCAGCCCCTCCTTGGTCTCTCGCGTCTCCGGGCCTGAACTGGCCCGCGACAGACTTCCCACCTCGATCCCGAGGGGGCCGAACCGTTTGCGGAAGGTTTCGACATGCTGCCGCGACAGCACCGTGGTCGGCGCCGCGATCGCCACCTGCTTGCCCGACAGCGCCACTGCGGCCGCCGCCCGCAGCGCGACCTCGGTCTTGCCGAAGCCGACGTCACCGCAGATCACCCTGTCCATAGGATGGCCCGCCGCAAGATCGTCGAGGACGTCTTGAATCGCCTGGCCCTGGTCCACTGTCGTGAAATAGGGGAACCGCGCGACGAATTTTTCGTAAGCCGGCCCCGGCGGCACCAGTTTGGGTGCACGACGGCGGAGGCGCTGGCTGATGTGTTTGGCGAGTGCCTTGGCGGCGACCTGGATTTCGGCTTCCGCCTCGGTGCGCCGCGCCCACCAGCTGCTGCCGTCCGCCTTGTCCAGCGTCAGCTTGCCGGGTTCGCCGGCATAGGGCCAGATCACGGCAAGATCGGACGGCGGTACGAGCACGGCATTGTCCCCCGCGAATTTGAGCCTGATCATCTCGCGTCGCGATCCCTTGCCCATGTCGAGGGTCTGTAAGCCATCGAGCACGGCTAGCCCGCGTTGCAGATGGACGATGGCGGCGCCCTTTTCGGGCACATCAGGATGATCGAACGCCGGGTTCCAGGCTCGCGCCATCGGCTGGGGATGATGGGCCCGGCTGCCGAGCACGTCGGACGCGGTCACGACGACAAGCGGCTTGCGGCCGGCGCCAATGAACCCCGCGTCGAAATCGGCCAGCAGCGCGCCTTCGCGGCTCCGTGCCTTCGCCACCTCGCTCCAATCGGCCAGGCGCTCCGCCTTGATGCCGCTCATGCGCTCCATCGCGCGAAGGTCATCCTCGACGGCGGCGACGAACAGCAGCCGCGATCCGCCGCGCTGCATGTCGTCGACGAAGGCGCGAAGCGCCTTGCGCGGCGATGCCAGCTTCGAGAACTCAGGCGTCGAGATGAAGGCGGCCTTGCGCGGCAGCACGCTGATGCGCCTCTTCAGCTGCTTCCAGTCCGCCTGCCCCAGATACTCGCGCTCCGCATCCCTGCGGCCGGCGGCGTCCTCGATCGTGCCCAGCCACCTCTCGGCGTGTGTCGATACCCCCGCATCCGCGATCCATCGCGCGCGGCTGCAATAATCAGGCAGCGTCGCCCGCTGTCCGCGCGTAGCTCCCAGCGCGATCCGCTCGGACATGGGATCGATGATCAATTCGGAGGTCTCGTAGACGACCTCGTGCTCGATCGGATCGACCGCGACGATCTTGCGGATCGTGTCCCCGGAATGCTCGATCCGGAAGGGCGCAAGCGCGCCGGCGGGAAACACTTCGAACGTCTTGCCGTGGAACAGGACGCCGCCCGGATACTCCGCCTCTTCGTCGAGATCGTAGCCGAGAGCTTCCAGCCGCGTCTCCAGCTCGGGCCCGGAATAGGGCGCGCCCACCTTCAGCGTGAGGCTGGACCGCGACCAGCTCGCCGGCAGCGTCAGCCGTTCCATGATGGCTTCCGCGGTGGAGACCAGGAAGACGGGCTTCTTTGCCTTGGCGAGACGCCGCAGCACCGAGCTGCGCCGGCCCGCGATCTCGCGGGATGGCTCGAGGCCGTCGAAGGGCAGCGTGTTCAGGCGCGGAAACACCAGCACATCGACCGAGGGATCGAGGGCGTGGATCACACCGCCCAGTCGCTCCGCCCTGCTCTCGTCGTCGCAGAGGAAGACGAGGCCGTCGCGGCCGGACTTCTCCCACTGCTCGAGCAGATGCAGCGCCAGCATGCCGAGCGGCGATGAGGAGGCGACCGCGGAGCGCGAGGCGCTCTTGTCCGCGCGCTTGCTTGTCGAGCTGGTACTTTTCGAACTCTTGCTTTTCGCGCTCTTGCTTATCGAGCCTACGCTTTTCGAGCTCTTGCTTTTTGTCTTTATCGCGCCGGTCGTGGCCCGGGCTTTCCTGGTGGGCGCCAATGTGTATCCAACTTTGTTTCGCAAATAGAGGCGAGCGACGACGAGCCCTCCCGTCGAGCTCCGTCGATAACGCGCCTCGGGCCTGAGCGCCCAATGACGTCATTACAATTTTGCAATTGCGTTGAAAAGCAGAGACAGAGGGCGAAGGCAAGCGGCCTTAACGGGCAGAAGGCTGCCGGGCAGCAAGCTGTTTATTGCAGGACCTTCGGCAGCACCACGACCACGTCCACGCTCTGCGCGAGGATGTGCGTTGCGACCACGGCGAGCTGGTGCGAGAACTCGTCCTCGATCTCGGCCGCGCAGTCTTCGTCGCTGGCAATGGCAAACAGCAGATTGCCGTCGATTTCGTCGAACCGGATGCCGGCGAACAGGCGATCGAAAATCTCGGCGCCCGCGATGTACGCGATTCGCGCCTGGATGGCCTGGTCCTCGACGAGCGACAACTTCCTCATGGACGCAACATATGGCCGCACCACCCGAATGCAAGAGCAGGAGAGCGCTGGCGCGGCGTGCCTTGCGAACTATATTGGTGGCATCGTCCCGCCTGACCGCCGTTTGCCCTTGAGGAAATCCTTGATTCTGTTCCTGCTGCTGATCTTCCTGCCGATCGCCGTGTCGGCCGGCCGCTATTATTTGCGCGGCGACGGCCGCGGCAACTGGCAGACAGCGGATCGCTCCAGCGCCGGCCTGCTGCCGCCGGCATCCGCCAATCCGGACGCGCTGATCCGCGTGTTCGCCGCGCGCACGGTGCGCTGGCGCAGTATCTTTGCTGTCCACACCTGGATCGTCGTCAAGGAGAAGGGCGCCGCGACCTATAGCCGATACGACTACACGGCCTGGGGCGACCCTGTTCGCAGCAACGGCTTTGCGCCCGACGGCCGCTGGTTCGGCGCCCTCCCGGAAACGGTCGTCGCCGTCGACGGCGCGCGGGCCGAAGCGCTGATTCCGAAGATCCGTGCCGTCATCGAGAACTACAAGTTCCGCACCTATGGCGACTACAGCGCCTGGCCGGGACCGAATTCCAACACCTTCGTGCAGGCGGCGCTGGACGCCGTTCCCGAGCTGCGCGCTGTGCTGCCGCCGACCGCCATCGGCAAGGACTTTCCCTACAGCGGACGCTGGGCCGGCATCACGGCGTCCGGCACCGGGCTCTACGCCTCGCTGTCGGGCTATCTCGGCATGACCGTCGGCTGGGTCGAAGGGGTCGAGATCAATTTCCTCGGCGCGGTGCTCGGCCTCGACATCCGCCGCCCCGCGCTGAAGCTTCCAGGCATAGGCCGCCTGGGCGTCGCGGCCGGCGCGTAGGACGATGACGGAGCAGGTCTATCAAAGTCGCTGCCCTCCCAAGCTTCCCGACATCGTCCTTCCAATGTGTGCTTCAGGTCACAGCAGAATCCAGCGCCTTGGCCTAGAATGAACTTGCATGGCCGCAAACAAGGTAACGGCGGTACGCACGAGGCTGGAGAGGCGACCAACAGCTACGGACTTTTGAAACCGCCAGGGTGAAGAACTCGGCGGTTTTTTCTTTGTGTATCGTTTCGTCCTATCGCTTCGCTTTCTATTGTTCGTCTGAGGGATCCGAGAGCCTCCGCTGATCGCGCTCTTCTTCGATCTGCCGTTCCGCTTCGACCCAGAACTCCACGTCCCGATCGGCCGGACGACCGGCTTGCTCCCAGAGCTCGTACGCACGCGCTCGCACCTTGCCGCGCCGCATCATGCGAAGGAGCTTTTGCTTCAGCTCCTCGGCGAACGTCCTGAATCGCTGGACAGTGGTTTCGTCTTTGACAAGGGCTGCCGCTCGCGTTGCGAGTTCGATCTGGTGCTCTATCTTTTGCCGCTCGTCCACCGCAAACCCCGCCGTAGGCACGGGCCTGCGTCGCAGCCCGTGCTGCTCACAACCTCAATTCCTGCTGGAAGACTCTGTTCCGCCTTCAATGCCACGTCGTGTCCGCTTCGACGATCACCGCCCTTGTTTCGGGATCTTCCGTCGCGTTGCAGGTGCAGGGCATGCCCTCACCGCACCGGCAGCCACCCAATTGGTCGCTCCAGGCCCGGAGCGGATGGTTTTCGCAGACCCATCCCAGACCGCGGCAGAATGGGCAGCTCTTGTTGGTCACAGCGTATCCGGCGTCCGCATGGGGTTCGACTTGTCCTCGTTGCGCAACTCCTGCTCGGCCGCGTGCCAGAACTCTTGCTCGCGGCCTTCCGGTTTGCCCGCCTGTTCCCATAAGCGGTGCGCGCGTTCTCTGATGTCGTGATCGGTCGGCTCCGGCATTGCATCTCCTGTGAAGAGACACGGCCCCACCCTGGGGGGTATGGGGGCTTGGAGGCGGGGCCGTGCAGGCCAGCAAATCGGCGGCGACGCTGGCCCGCTGAGTCAAGCCTCGATGGTGCGCAAGAGTTCCTAGCTCGGCGCAGCGAACGACCGGCTTTCAGTTGCCTTCTTCCTGAGCTGAAGCCCCCGCGGCGTGCATTGCCGCGCACCATCCGAATACCATCGCAGGCCCGATCATCGTGCCCGGACCCGGATAAGTGCCTCGAAAGATGGAGGATGAATCAGTACCGACGGCGTAGAGTCCGGGTATGGCCGTCCCACGGCTAGACAAGACGCGGGCGGTTGAATCCGTGCACAAGCCGGCGCTGCTAGCGAGATCCGTCGGCCATACTGCGACGGCATAGTATGGCCCGGGACCGACCCGCCGCAGGCACGGGTTTGGCATGGTCCGGGGATCACCATTGAACCGGTTCAACTCGCTTGAACCGCGGCCGAACTCTTCGTCCACACCGCTCTCGGCATAGCGATTGTATCGCTCGATCGTTTGAGCAAGCTCGCCGCCATCGACGCCGATGTTTTCGGCCAGTGCTTCGATCGTTTCGCCTGCCAGCAGATATTTAGCCTTCAGATATTTATCCAAATCCCTCGTCCCGGGATGAACGAGACCAATGCCATAGTCGCCGATAAAGGCGCGATCGCAAATCAGGAAAGCCGGCGTAGCCAATACGGAAGAGGAGTCCGATCGCAACATCGCTTCCACGAAGTCGTGATAGGAGTCGGCTTCATTGACGAAACGGCGGCCTGACTTGTTCACCGCAAGCAGTCCCGGCTTGGCACGATCCAGCATAATGTGCGGGAATACCGAGACGTGGCCGTCCGCTTGCGTCATGACCGAACTCGGCATCCACAAGGCGGGGCTGTCGAAATCGCGCTCGATGACCGCGTCGACGCGTTCGGCCGCGAGCAGGCCGTCCCCGGTATTGCACGAAGGCGCGAGTGAAAATCGGTGCGCGGCCTCGGGGAAAAACCTTTCGCGGAGTTCGCGGCTCCAGCCGATGCCTCCCGTTGCCAGCACCACGCCTTTGCGGGCACGTATTGCCAATGCTCCTGAGGGCGATGACAAAACGGCCCCGACGACTGCGTCGCCGTTACGGATGAGCTCAGTGAGCTCGGTCTCATATCGCAGATCCACGCCGGAACGACGGAGACTGTCAAACAGCCTCGCGACGAGAGCGTTGCCCATGATCAGACGTGTTCCGCGGTTGTAGCGAAGTCGATCGAGCAAATGCCGACCGAGAAGACCAACGACATGCCTGAAGTTCGTCCAGTTGCGGAATGGCGCCAGCAACGCCGGAATGTCCGCCTTCCCGACCATCATGCCGCCGAGGACCATGAACTCTCGCCGCGGGGGCCTAATGCGCTCGAAGTCCTTGCCAAGCTTGCGGCCGTCGAACGGAACGGCGCCGAGAGCACGACCACCGATCGCTGCCCCAGGGAGATTCTTGTAGTCGGGATGTGCCGGCGGCGCTGCAAACCGTACCCTCGTCTTCTGCTCGAGATAATCGAGCATCATTGGACCCATCTGGAGGAACGCATCCACGCGCGGGTCCGCGGCGTGTTCGCCGAGCAATGCTTCAAGATAGACCCGCGCCGCCTCGGTGGAGTCTGAGATCCCTGCAAGCAGTCCCTGCCGATTGCCTGGAATCCAGACGGTGCCGGCGGAGGTCGCAGTCGTACCGCCGACCGTGTCCGACTTCTCGCAAAGGATCACGTCGAGCCCCTCAAGGGCAGCCACCAGCGATGTCGTCATGCCGGCGGCACCCGCCCCGACGACCAGGAGATCGGTCTCGACGTCCCAGGAGCGATCGGCTTGCGGCATCCCGAACTACCCTTCCGTCCCGAATTCTCACCTCTGGCTGCGCGCCCGCTCCACGACGGCTTTGCCCGCCGCCAACGCCCGGCGTGCTCGCGACGCGGCGTCGACGCTCTTTGCCAGTTGAACGGTCGGAACCTCGATGCTGATGGTCAGGTCATGCGGCATCGCGCTTGCAAGCCCCATCAAGTCTATTCCACCCTCGCCCGGAAACATCCGCTCCTCGCGAGCGGCATGGATGAGCTGCTCAGTGGTCGATGGGCGTTCGGCGGGGCCATCGCATAATTGCCAATAGTGAAAGCGTTGCGCCGGGATGGCGCGGAGGTCCGCAAGCGAGCTCTGCGACCGATCGAAATGCAGCGCATCGACCAGAATGCCGGCTCCGGGACGATCGACGTCGCCGACGATCCGGATCGCGGTCTTCAGGTCTGGAACGCTCGTCCAGGGCATGAATTCGAGGTCGGAGGTGAGGCCGTAGCTTGCTGCCGCCTCACAAAATTGCTGGTAGCGATCCGAAAACCGCGCCAGATCCGGATCATAGGCCGCGACGAGGATGTGTTTGGCGCCGAGGCGCGCACCTACCTCGAAGAAGGGCGTAAACGAGGCCATCTCGGTTTCCGGTCTGAACGCAACGACCTCGAGATCGGCGACAGTCACCCCCGTCAACTCCAATCGCCGGAGCGTCTCCCGCAGGAGCGGCGCATCGTCCATCAGGCGATAGGCAACACCGCCAGGCGTGGCAGGCAACAGCCTGAGCCCGACTTTTTCGTAGCCGCAATGCGCCGCCAATTCGATCATCTCGGGCGGCGCAAGCTCGAGCACGGTCAACGCGGCGAGCGAGAACGTCATCAGCCGAAACCCGCGATACGGGCGTCGAGCGCAAACATGCTTTGATAAACTTCCGGCTCGCTCGCCCCGGCCATGGCGTCGGGCGCAAGCTCGCTCGCCCGCTGCAAGGCAGCCCGCAACGACGCGACGTCGAGCGCCTCGATCAGCAACAGCCCGGCGAAAAAGCCCTCGTTCTTCCGCATGCCCTTCTCGGTCGTCCGCACCGACGTCCGCGCCTCGTCGGTCGCGCCGATCTGCACGGCGGCAACCCCGTCGCACCCAACAAGCGCCTGAGCCAGACCCCGAGGATCTTTCGGCAATGTCTCGATCCGGAGCGCCACGACCGAGGCGCCCTCGCCTCGCCCTCCCCGCGCGATCATGACGCCGCCGCCGCGCATGAAATTGCCGAGCTTCGGCATGATGCGCTGTGACCACGGCGTCGGTGCGTTGAGGCGCGCCAGATAGGCCTCGCCGTCGAGGACCTCCGGCGTCTCCAGCTCATACAGAATGAAGAAGCGGTTGATGTCGTCCCTTGCCACGCGGAAGACACGCGATGCCAGGAAGCCCCTCGTCGTCACGCGCTCGGTCGTGTGCTCACGCGTCAGCCAGTGCCGGTAGTCGGTCAGGTCGTGAGCCTCGACGTCGCTCCAGATGGCCAGAAATCCCGTGCCGCGCATCCCGCCCTCCATGCCTACGCCTTGCCGCCGGCCGCAAGCCCGTGCAGAGCCGGTGCAATGGTCTCAGGCAATTGCCCCAGCCGTTGGACGGCCGCGAGCATCGCGGCGAGATAGCCATACGAACCCAGTCCGCAAATGACCGCCGTGCAGGCGCTCGACGTGATCGAGTGGCGGTGCAGCTCATCCCGCGCGTGAATGTTGGAGATATGCACCTCGATCTTCACACCCTCGAAAATCTTCAGCGCATCGATCAGCGCGATCGAGGTGAATGAATAGGCCGCGGGGTTCATGATGAGGGCGTCCGCGTTGCCCTGAGCGGACTGGATCAGGGTGACGAGTTCGCCCTCCATGTTCGATTGATGGAACGACATCGAAACTCCGAGCTGATCAGCCAGCGCCTGGCAGCTCGCCTCGATCTCCCTAAGCGTCGTCGAGCCGTAGATGTGGGGCTCGCGGATGCCGAGGAAATTGAGATTGGGTCCGTTGAGGATCATGATCCTTGCGGCCATTTTCGTTCTTCCTTCGTTTGCTGCCGACGCGTCTAGCCGGCAAACCATTTGGCCGGGATCGTCACCAGTCCCGGGAATAGCACCATCGCGAACAGGACGATCAATTGTGCAATCAAGAAGGGCCAGACGCCCTTGACGATGTCCTCCATGCTGATCCTGGAGACACCGCAAACCACATTGAGCACGATGCCGACCGGCGGCGTGATCAGGCCGATCGCATTGTTGATGATGAAGAGGACGCCGAAATAAACGGGATCGATTCCCGCCGCCTTGACGATCGGCATCAGGATCGGCGTGAGGATGAGGATGGTCGGTGTCATGTCGAGGGCCGTTCCCACGATCACCACCACGACCATGATCGCCAGCATCAGGAGCGTGTTGTTGCCCATGAAAGGCTTCAGCAGGGCGACGATCTGTGTCGAAATCTCGGACACGG
Organism: Bradyrhizobium sp. WSM4874; assembly: GCF_055811835.1. Lineage (NCBI taxonomy): Bacteria > Pseudomonadati > Pseudomonadota > Alphaproteobacteria > Hyphomicrobiales > Nitrobacteraceae > Bradyrhizobium > Bradyrhizobium sp. WSM4874. The sequence continues at coordinate 60,634 of NZ_JBVVPR010000039.1, read as the reverse complement.
TGATCAGCCAGGACGACACCAGCGCCGCTGCCACGAGAAACATCACGATGCTCGTCGTCAGGGCCGAGGAGACGAAGACCTGATAAAGCTGCGACAGCTTCAATTCCCGATAGATGCAGGTCGCGACGAACAGCGAATAGACGGCGACGACCACTGCGGCTTCCGTGGGCGTGAAGATGCCGAAGCGCAGGCCGACGACGATGATCACCGGCAGCATCAGCGCCCAGAAGCCGTCGACCACTGCTTTCACCATTTCCGAGAGCGATGCTCTTGGCGGGGGCGTCAGGTTCTCCCGGCGCACCACCCACCACCAGGCCAGGCAGAGCCCTGCCCCGAGCAACATCCCCGGGACGATCCCGGCCAGAAACAGTTTTGAGATCGACACGCCCGCGGCGACACCGAAGATGACGAATCCGATGCTGGGCGGAATCACGGGCGCGATGATGCCGCCGGCCGCCACCAGGCCCGCCGCATAGGACTTCTTGTGGCCCGCCGCCACCATCATCGGCACCAGCAGGGCGGCGAGCGCCGCGGCATCGGCCGCCGCAGAGCCCGAGAGCGACGCGAGGATGCAGGACGCGAGGATCGTGACGTAACCGAGTCCGCCCCGAAAGTGTCCGACGGCGACGAGCGCAACGTTGACGATTCGCTTGGCCAGACCGCCCTTGTTCATGACCTCGCCGGCCAGCATGAAGAAGGGAATGGCCATCAGCGGAAAGCTGTCCGCGCCGTTGATGACGTTCTGCGCCACGATCTGGGCGTCGAACATGTCGATCGTGCTCATCAAGGCCACGCCGCAGACGATCAGCGCAAAGGCGATCGGCATGCCCAGCGCCATGGCGCCGAGCAGCGAGAAGGTGAAGACGGCAATCGTCATGGCGTGATCCCGGTGATTTTCAGGATGTGAGCGCCGGGCGGCACGATACGGGGAGACAGCATCAGTGCTCCTCCGATTCCCTGACGGCAACCATGTCGGCTTCGCTGGCCTGTCCGGAGATGACACGGAACAGGTCGTAGAGAAGGATCACTCCGGCCGAAACGCCGAAGATCACGCCGACGCCATAGAAGATGCCAAGCGACAGGCCGGTCGCCGGCGCGCGGTCGTCGATATTGATGATCGTCTGCCGCCAACTTCCCGAGAGCAGAAGCCAATCGGCGAACAGCATCAGGCAGTAATTGATGATGAAGCAGAAGCGCTTGCCGACGGCCGGCAGCATCCGCACGATGGCGTCGACTCCCAGATGGGCGTGCTCACGCATTGCCACGACCGCACCGAGGAAAGTCAGCCAGACCAGGAGCCAGCGTGACAGCTCCTCGGAAATCGCGATACCGGAGTTGAAGCCGTAGCGCAGAACTACGTTGCCGAACACCAGCACCACCATCACCGCAAGAAATGCGGCGATGGTGCCCTTCAGCAGGGTGCAATAGAGGTCGAGCAATCGTGCCATACGGGCCGTCCAGGCAAAGTCAATTCGAGAGCCGGCCGACCGGTCGGCTCCGCCTCTTGCATACTGACGAGATCGACTACTTCACGTCCTTGCGGATGCGCTCGAGTTCGTCGTTGAACAGCTTGACCGCCTCCGGCTTGAGATTGGCGGCAATCTTGTCGACCACCGGCTGCGCCGTCTTGCGCATCCGATCGAGCTCTTCCGGCGCGACGGTGTTGTACTGCATGCCCTTCGCCTGCAGTTCCGACAGGGCCTTTTCGGTCTGAAGGCGCGTCTGCTCCTTCTGATAGCCTCGACTTTCCTCGTACGCCTCGCGCATCAGGCGCTGCTCGGTCGGCGAAAGCTTGTCCCAGAAGGCCTTGCTCACCAGGATGATGTTCAGGGTGAAGGTGTGATTGGTGGCGGAAACGTATTTTTGCACTTCGTAGAACTTGTTGGAGAGAATGACCGTGAAGGGGTTCTCCTCGCCATCGACGGTGCGCGTCTCCAGCGCCGAATAAAGTTCGCCGAAGGCCATCGGAACGGGATTGGCCTTGAAGGATCCGAAGGTCTCGAGGTAGACCGGATTCGGAATGACGCGAAGCTTGAGGCCGTTGAAATCCTCGACCTTGGTGATCGGCCGCGTGCTGTTGGTGACGTTGCGGAAGCCGAGGCCCCAATATCCCAGACCGATCAGCCCCTTCGACGGCAACGTATCAAGCATTGACGTGCCGAATTTGCCGGTCCCGAGCGCGTCGGCCTGCTCGATGGTCTTCACGATGAATGGAAAGTCGATGAGGCCGAACTCCGGCACTACGGTTGCGAGCGACGTCGTCGAGGCCGACAGCATTTCCTGGGTACCGCCGCGCAGTGCCGATTGCTGCTGCAGCTCGTTGCCGAGCTGCGAGGCCGCGAACTCACGGACCTTCATCTTGCCCCCGCTCTTCGCCAGCAGGATCTCCGCAAATTTCTGCACCCCCGCGCTGACGGGGTGATCGGTGTTGTTCAGGTGTCCCCACCTGATCGTCCGCTCCTGAATCTCCTGAGCGGATGCACCGACCGTCAGCGCCACGCAGATCGCCGTCGCAGACAGCGCCCGTACCAACAAGCTCATCGTTTCCTCCCTGTTCGGACGGGCACGAACGACGGCTTAAGCCATTATTTTTCGTACCCTCAGCCTATTTAGACACCACACATATATTTCCATGTCAAATGATGATACCTATTTCATATGATGATTTGCAGTACGTCATACACCGAAAATCTGCTATAGTGCTGGCAACATTGATGGTTCGGCCGCCCTCCGAAGTGGCCGGCGATCGGGACAGGCGGGATCAGAAGGCATGACGTCACTCGAGGAACGGCCCCTGTCGGCAGGCGACAGCGGCTATCAGCGCATCCGGGCCGACATCATTTTCGGAGTGCTCACGCCATCCGGACGCCTCAAGCTCGATGCCATGAAGGAAGATTACGGCCTCAGCGTCAGCACACTGCGCGAGATCCTCAATCGTCTGACGTCCGAGGGATTCGTGGTTGCCGAGGGCCAGCGGGGCTTCGAGGTGGCGCCGATATCCATCCAGAACCTGCGTGAGCTCGCTGGTCTCCGCATCCTGCTGGAGCATCATGCAATGGCCGAGTCGTTCCGCGCCGGCGACGTGGAGTGGGAAGGCCGCGTGGTGTCGGCGCATCACAAGCTGGCGGCGACCGAACGCACCGTGCTGAGCGAAGGCGACGATCCCGAGCTGCGCAAACGCTATGACGGCGAATTCCACCAGGCGCTGATCTCGAGTTGCGGTTCGCGCGAGCTGATGCAGACGCACGCGGTCGTGTTCGACAAATATTTCCGCTATGCGCTGCGCTACCGCGGCGCGGAGACGATCAATCAGCACAAGGCGCTGCTGGACTGCGCCCTCAAGCGCGACATCAAAAGCGCCAAGGCCGTGCTCACCGAGCACATCAACGGCTGCGTCGCGCACGCCCTCGCCTCCTGGAACGAGGGCTGATCGCCAGCGCTCGTGGCTGCAATCGGATAGCGGAATGACTCCCCACATGGTCCCCGCGCATCGCGTCGAAACGGCGGTCGCCGCAGGCGATACCCTCGGCGAGACGCCATTGTGGTGCGATCGATCCCGCAAGCTGTGGTGGGTCGACATCGACCGGCGGTTGCATCAATCGTTCGATCCGGCAACAGGCGCTCATCAGGTTGCTCCGTACGCATGCAACTTCCTCGGCAGTCAGGCTCTGACGGCGGATGGCTCCCACCTGCTCGCGCAGGATCTGGGCCTTTATCGCCGCGCGTCCGGTGACGGTGCTCCAGGTCAGCTCTGCGAAATCGAAAGCGGCCTCGACAACCGCCTGAACGACGGACGCGTCGACGCCCGGGGCCGGCTATGGATCGGCACCATGGACAACCAGCTGCATCGGCCGAACGGGGCGCTGTATCGCGTGGACGCCGACGGCCGGACGGCGCGCATGTTCGGCGATGTCGTGACGAACGGCATCGCGTTCTCACCCGACAATCGCACGCTCTATTTCTCGGATACGAGGCGTTACCGCACTTGGCAGTTCGACTTCGATCTCGATGACGGCGCGATCCGCAACAGACGGTTGTTCGCGGATTACAGCGCCTCCGGTGAGCGGCCCGACGGCGCGTGTATCGACGTTGCCGGCGGACTGTGGACCGCCTTCTTCTCCGGCGGCCGGGTGATACGCTATCGGCCGGACGGCCGGATCGACACCGTCATTCCAGTGCCCGCGACCAATCCGACCTGCGTGTGCTTCGGCGGAACCGATCTGAAGACACTGTTCGTGACGACGGCCAGAAAATTTCTGGATCGCGAGCAATTGAGCCGCGAACCCCGAGCGGGTCATGTTCTGGCCATTGATGGCATCGCACAGGGACTTCCAGAGCACCGCTTCGGCAATTCATTCTGAACCCTTTTCAGTCTGAACCCTTGCACGGGCCATCGTGAACCGGCTTCGCTACCATTTCTCGCCGAAGGGACGAATCTCCAGCTCGAAGGTCCAGGCACTCTTGGGTTGCTGATAGAGCATCCAATAGGATTCGGCGACCGACGATGGCGGCATCAGGAGGTCGGGATTATCCAGCGCGTTCGGACCAAGCGCCTCGATCCGCCGTTGCCGGACCCATTCGGTGTCGACGCCGGAATCGATGATCAGATGCGCCACGTGAATGTTCTTCGGGCCCAATTCACGCGCCGCGGCTTGCGCGACCGCGCGCAGGCCGAACTTGGCGCTGGCAAAGGCCGCATAGCCGCTGCCGCCGCGCAAGCTCGCCGTCGCACCGGTGAAGAAGATGTTGCCCTGGCCACGGGGCAGCATCAGGCGCGCGGCCTCGCGGCCGGCGAGGAAGCCGGAATAGCAAGCCATTTCCCAGACCTTGCGGAACACCCGTTCGGTCGTGTCCAGAAGCGGAAAGTTGACGTTGGCGCCGACGTTGAAGATGCAAACCTCGAGCGGGGCGTGCTTGTCGGCATCGCCGAGAAACGAGATGATCTGGTCTTCCTTGCGCGCATCGAGCGCGCGCGCGTGAATTTCGCCGCCGGCCTGCTCGATCTCCTTGACGAGTGGTTCGAGCTTGGCGCCGTCGCGGCGCCCCGCGAACACCGTAAAGCCCTCGGAGGCGAACTTCTTTGCAATCTCGCTGCCGATAAAATCACCGGCGCCGATCACGGCCACGGTCGCATTTCTCTTTTGCAAGGGTCTTCTCCCGGTCAGGTCCGAATCCGGTCGTCGGACCATTATCCAAGCCGCAGACTATTTCTACAGTTCTAAAACAGAACTGTCAATCCTGGTCGATTTACTGCTGAATTCGGTATCAGAGAAACATTGTCTCGCAGTAAGTGCCGATTTAGAATGGTCCTCGGACCAAAGGATTCCTGGACGATTTGCGCAGAAGCCGCGGGCAGAGTGGAGATCTGGAATGAAATGGGATGAGCTGGAGGACGAGCCGTGTTCGATGGCCCGAACCATCGGCGTGATCGGCGACCGCTGGACCCTTCTGATCCTGCGTGAATGCTTCCTGCGCACACGCCGTTTCGAGGGGTTTCAGTCTTCGCTCGGAATCACGCGTCACCTGCTCGCCGAACGGCTGAAGAAGCTGGTCCGGCAGGGCGTGCTGCGTCGTATTCCCTATCAGGACTCGCCCAAGCGGCACGAATACATCCTCACCCAAAAGGGGCTCGATCTCCATCCGATCATGATGGCGATCGTGCACTGGGGCGACACTCATATGGTCGACGCGCGCGGACGACCTTTGCTGCATCAACACCGCAAATGCGGCAAGGACTTCGATCCGGTCATGGTTTGCTCCGAATGTGGCGAACCGCTTTCGGCCAAGGAGGTTCATACCCACCCCGGTCCCGGTGCTCGAGGCACCCCGGTATCGGCGGCGCCGGAGAAGAAGGCAAAGCGAGAGACAAAGTCAAAGACCCAGCGCAGCGCCGCGTGAGATGGCGGCGTGGCGCGAGCAACGTTCGACATATCCCGGGCTGATCTTTCAACAGCGGACATGAGCTCTCGTTCTCGCGGCGCAATTCGCCCGAGTTTTGCTTCGTCACTCCACCCTCTTATCCAAGAGGGCGCAGGGAAGGCCGGGTGCCGGCTGGCACCCGCGGTCCGCTGCGCGAAAAGCACACGCAGAAAAACCGCACAGCAGCATACAGGTGTAGCCAATCACTCGGCCTTCCCTGCGCGATGGTTGGACGGCTTATGCCGTGCTCTCCCGCGAGCCGAGTTCCTTTTGGCCTCCCTCGTCCTCGCGAAAGTCGCCGGCACCGCGCCGGTTGACGCGGATGCCGCATTCGCAAGAGCTTGACCGTAGCAACGACGGCCAGGACCACACGGTTTTGCCGTACGCACGGCCCGCCATTTCGCCACCGGTTTCGACGACGTTGTGCACGTTGCCGCCGACCTGATGACGAGACGAAGCCTGACAGCGCCGCTCGTCGGAACGAAGCCTTGGGCTCACGGAGAGCAATCCGCCCTGCCCACGCCTCTCGCACCCGAACGCTGCCGCGTCCACCGCAAGCCCGGCTCGCGAACGTGACGACCACAAGATCGCCCCTCAAGAATGAGCCGGGATAGGCGACACATACGCCATTTCCGAATTTCGGTAAAGCGGAATATTTTGTGAGGAGGGGTTGACGGGATTGCGGGTGTGTTGCCCGACAGGCAGCCATCACATCCGTCAAAGCCTTGGAGTCAGAACAAACGCGATGGCTCGAGAGTTAAGTATATGAAAGTAAGTATACTAAATCGTGGTTCGGCGCAGATGGTAGGCCGTTCGCCCACTCGAGCGCCTCTCGCGCTTCCGGTTCCCGGATCGTCCGAGACCGACAACGATCTGCGTGGAGCGAAAGTATCAAAGTTTAATGCGTTCGGTCGTTCTCATCGATCAGATTGGGGACGGGCTCTGAGTTATTAGGCGACCAATGCAGGCAGGATTTGCGTTCTCCAAGCTCGCCGACCGGTTGGCGAGCCTCACTCCCGTAACGGCCGACGATCTCCACCTGCTTGCGGACATGGCAAGCACAATCGCGCATCTCAGTTCGCGTCAGGCCGTTTTGCGGCATGGCGACGATGCCACCCACTGCTGTCTCCTGCTTCAGGGATATCTGTCCTGGCAGGATGCCGAGAGCGTGGACGGGCAGATCACGTCGCTCCATGTTCCCGGTGACATCGCCGATCTACACACGCTGTATCGTCCTCGCGTTGACGGCAACCTGATCGCGCTCGGCCCTGCCATCGTCGCACTCGTGCCACACCGCTTCTTTCACGATTTGTCCGCGCGTTCGCCCGCCATGTCTCGCGCATTGCTGCTGATGCTGCTCACCAGCCACGCCATTCAGCGCAACTGGACAGTGAACCTGGGTAGCCGCGATGCCTTGACGCGTGTTGCGCATCTGCTGTGCGAGATCACCACCCGCCTGCAAAGCGTCGGCTTGGCGAGAGATCTCAGGCTGCCATCACCCTTCACCCAATCGGACCTTGCTGCAGCGTGCAGCATTTCCCCAGTCCACGCCAACCGAACAATTCAGGAACTGCGACGATGCAACCTCCTGCGATGGCAGGGTAAGACGGTAACGATCACGGACTGGCCGGGACTCGTGCGGCTCGCAAGATTCGATCCGACCTACCTGGGCATTCCGTCCAGCCGCGACGAGTCGTCGTCCTCGCGTCTCAGACCACTCGCGGCGGATCTTGCGCTCGCTTGAGCCCGTTTCCGACGACACCTTGGAGACTTGCGGAGCGTGCAATCAGGGCCTCCCGCGCCTCTCCAATGACATCATCCCAATTGCCTGGTGCCCTCTGATGAAACAGCCGTAGGCTCGGATACCAAGGGGAATGGGACTCGGACGACGGCCAGCGCCAGTCGCAATCCGCATGCAACAAGACCCACGCGTCACAGCCGAGTGCGCCCGCAAGATGAGCCACCATGGTGTCAACGCAAATGAGGAGATCGAGCCGCTGGAGCAGATGACCGAGAACCGTAATGTCAGGCGTGCTGACGTCCCTCGCGCCGATCTCGGCCAGTTCGCACGTTCGGACCCCTCGTTGCAGCGAGCAGAGCGTCACGCCGGGAACGGCAAGATGCCCTAGCAGGGACGGCGGGATGGTCCTTCGCTTGTCCCAATTGCCGACTTCCCAAACCAGGCCGACGGCAAGACCTTGTGGCAGTGGTAGCTCGAGCACCGGCGGCAGCGATACGTAAGGTGCACGCATCTCGACCTGCTCCCGTTTCGCCCTTATGGCATGCGGCACCTCCATAATCTCGATATCGACCTCGAAGTCGATCTCAGGCGTACCATCATGGATCGAAAACGCACGATCGACGCCCGCCACACGCTCCACCAGCGGCAGAAGTTCGCCTTGGCACCACACAGTGACGCTGCGCGCGAGATCACGGAGCGGTCGCATGAAGCGCAGGAACTGGATGGTATCGCCAAGCCCATGGTAGCAACGGACGAGCACATGCTTGCCCACCAGGGCCTCGCCGCGCCAGATCCGCTGGAGGTGACGCGGCCCGGTGTGCTTTGGTGGATAGGCAAGCATCATCAGATCGCGGTCGCTGATCGCCCAGGCGCGTTCGAAATCGCCTGCGCGCATCGCCTCCGTCCAACCGCCCGACACGCGCGGCGATCCGATCAACGACGCACGAATTTGTGAAAGCGACTCACCTTGCCGTCCTTGGTGCGGTCCTGGTGAAGGAACGCAATGCCGGTCTCGTCGAACTTCGCGAAGAATTCGTCCCAACTGATCCGGTCGAGACCTTCGTCGGGCGGATCGAAATCGATGCGCAGGATGCCGGCGTGTCCGTCCTCCTCCGTAGCCTTGACCGTCGCGGGCTTTCCACCGCGCTCCTCCGCCCATTTCCGGATGACGTTATGGCTGGTGGTCTGCTGGGCTTCGCTGGTTTGTGATTTGGTTGACATGTGACACCTCGACTGCTGACAAAGAGCGAGCGACGAATAGGTCGTCGCGTCAGACTGTTCGCCGTGAACGCCGGACGGAAGGATTTGTTCTTTCGCGGTGTCGGCTCTCTCGGAGCATCATCTTCTTCATCTTCATCATGGAAGCTTTTCGTTCCCGCCAAACTGCCCGGGATTCTATCCCAGGTTAAGGGCGCGAAATTTTTTTGGCCGGAATCTGACGTGAGGCGGACATAGTGCCGTGAGTTCAGGAACGAACATACGTTCCTCACGTTCGCCGACGTACTTACGTCAACACTGCAAGTCTTCAACACTGCATATCCTTCAACACTGCATGCCTTAACGCTGCACGTCTTCCGGAGGGCCTAGATCCATGCATTCTCGTCTTCAGGACAGGCGGCGCGTGCGCGTCGGCATCGTCGGTGTCGGCAATTGTGCGAGCTCCTTCGTTCAGGGGCTCTCCTATTACCGGGACGCCAAATCGAATGAGCCGGTGCCTGGGTTGATGAACGCCGATCTCGGCGGCTACCACATTAGCGACATTCAGGTCTCGTCGGCCTTCGACGTCCATGCCGGCAAGGTCGGACGCGACGTGGCCGAGGCGATCTTCGCAGCACCGAACAACACGCACCGCTTCTCCGAGGTCGCGCCCACCGGCGTCATGGTCCAACGCGGCCCGGTCATGGACGGCGTCGGCCAATATCTCAAGGACGACGTTCCGATTGCGGATGTTCCGGAAGCCGACGTCTCCGAAGTGCTCGCGACATCGCGCACGGACGTACTTGTGTCCTATCTTCCCGTGGGCTCGCAGCGCGCGAGCGAATTTTACGCCGCGCGCGCGATCGAGGCCGGCTGCGGCTATGTCAATTGCATCCCGGTCTTCATTGCCTCGAATCCCGACTGGCGGCGGCGCTTCGAGGATGCAGGCCTGCCGATCGTCGGCGACGACATCAAGAGCCAGGTCGGCGCCACCATTCTGCACCGTGTGCTCGCCAACCTTTTCCGCGAACGCGGCGTGCGGCTGGACAGAACCTACCAGCTCAATGTCGGCGGCAACACCGATTTCAAGAACATGCTCGAGCGCGAGCGGCTGACGTCAAAGAAGATCTCCAAGACGCAAGCCGTGACTAGCCAGTTCGACGTGCCGATGGATGCCGACAATATCCATGTCGGCCCGAGCGACCATGTGCCGTGGCTGACCGACCGCAAGCTGGCCTTTATCCGCCTGGAGGGCACGACGTTCGGCGGTGTTCCCTTGAGCGCGGAAGTCAAGCTCGAGGTCTGGGACTCCCCGAACTCGGCGGGCGTCGTGATCGACGCGGTCCGCTGCGCCAAGCTTGCCATGGACCGCGGGCAGGCCGGCGCGCTGACGGGCCCTTCGAGCTATTTCATGAAGTCGCCGCCTCAGCAGTTCACCGACGAGGAAGCCGGACGGCGAACGCGCGCCTTCATTGACGACAAGGCGTACACCTGATGGCGAAGATCATTCATCTGATCCGCCACGGGCATCATGCCCTGCTCGGCCGCACGCTCTGTGGCCGGATGAAGGGCGTAGAACTCGATGATCTCGGCTGTGAGGAAATCGCGCGATGCGCCGATACCTTCACGCCGCCACCGAGCATGGTTCAGTCGAGCCCGCAGCGGCGCTGCATGCAGTCGGCCTGCATCCTGGCGGCACGGTTCGGCTTGCCGGTCGAGATCGTGCCGGCACTCGACGAACTCGACTACGGCGAATGGACCGGACTGCCGTTCGAAGCGCTCGCCCGGGACCCCCGATGGTCACGCTGGAACGAACAACGCGGAACGAACCGCCCGCCGGGCGGCGAAAGCATGCGGTCGCTCCAGAAGCGCGTCGTCGCCCATCTGGAACAGGTGCGCAATGATCATGGTAGCGGCACCGTCGTTGTCGCCGTCAGCCATGCCGAACCGATCCGCGCGGCGCTGCTGCACTATTCCCGGAAAGAGCTCGACGACTTCCTCTCGATCGAGATCGACCCCGGCAGCGTCAGCACCCTCAGCGTGGACAATCGCGGAATCAAGATCACCGGGATCAATCAGCGGGTGCCAGCGTGAAGATCGTCATTTTCGGCCTGACAATTTCCTCGTCCTGGGGCAACGGTCACGCCACCTTGTGGCGAGGGCTTTGCAAGCATCTCGCGCGAGCCGGCCACAGCGTCGTCTTTTTCGAGCGCGACGTGCCCTATTACGCCGGCGCGCGGGATTTGCACGAACTGCCCGGCGGCCAATTGCGACTGTTCTCGAACTGGGACGATGTGCTTCCTTTAGCGCGCAGCGACATTCGAGATGCCGATGTCGCGATCGTGACCTCTTATTGTCCCGACGCGATCGCCGCGACGGAGCTTGTCCTGTCCGAGGGGCGCGCGGTGCCCGTGTTCTACGACCTCGACACGCCGGTCACGCTGGCGAAGCTGATGGCCGGCGAGGCCGTTCCCTATATCGGGCCGCGCGGCTTGCGGGATTTCGCCCTGATCCTGAGCTTCACTGGCGGTCCCCGCATCTGCAACGAATTTCGCGACAGGCTCGGCGCCGGCAATGTCCGTCCGCTCTACGGCCATGTGGACACGGACATCCATCGACCAGTGCCGTCGCAGCCGCATTACCGTGCGGATCTGTCCTATCTCGGCACGTATTCGCAGGATCGCCAGCACGCGCTCGAGGCTCTCTTCGTCGAACCCGCACGTAACAGGCAGGATCGGCGCTTCCTGATCGGGGGTGCACAATACCCGGAAGACTTTCCCTGGTCGCCAAACATCTACTTCGTGCAGCACTTGCCGCCGTCGGAGCACGCGTCGTTCTTTGCGTCGTCCCGACTGACACTCAACGTCACGCGCCGTGCCATGGCGGAGATGGGCTGGTGCCCCTCCGGCCGCCTGTTCGAAGCTGCCGCCTGCAAGGCCCCGCTGCTCAGCGACGACTGGCCGGGAATCGATCAATTCTTTGCACCCGGACAGGAGATCCTGATCGCACGCGATGCGAAAGACACGCTTGCTGCGTTGACGATGGCCGACGCCGAGCTTCAGCACATCGCCGGACGCGCCTATGAACGGACCATGGATCAGCACACATCCGACAAGCGCGCGGCCGAACTGATTTCGCTGCTCGAGCAGACGGCATCCCTCGGCGCGCGCCGACAGCAACCCGAGGAGGCCTGATCATGTGGGGCATCGTTCCGGCCGCGGGCCGCGGCAGCCGCATCCAGCCGCTCGCCTTCTCCAAGGAGTTGCTTCCGGTCGGAAGCCAACGGGACGACGGCATCGACCGTCCGTGCGCCGTCTCCGAATATCTGCTGGAGCGGCTGATCCTTGGGGGGGCCGACAAGATCTGCTTCGTGATTTCCCCCGGCAAATCGGACATCCTCGAATATTTCGGCGATCATTATGGCAGCGCCCAGCTCGCCTATGTCGTGCAGCCCGATGCGTCGGGGCTGTGCGATGCCGTGTTCAGGGCGGGCACGGTCGTTGGCCACGACGAAGATATCCTGGTCGGACTTCCGGATACCGTCTGGTTCCCCAAGTCGGCCCTGCAGGCATTGCCGGCCGCTGACCTGTCGTTTCTGCTGTTTCCGGTCGAACATCCCGAGTTCTTCGATGCCGTCGTGCTCGACGGCGATCGCGTCACGGAGATCCAGGTCAAACAGCCGGATGCGGCGTCGAAATGGATATGGGGCGCCTTCAAGATGTCCGGCAACGGATTTCGCGAGCTCCAGTCCCTGTGGACAAAGCGCGAGCGCCGCGATGAATATTTCGGGACGCTGGTCAATGCCTACATCGCGGCCGGCGGCCAGGGTCTCGGCGTCAAGGCCGGCGAATCCTATGTCGACGTCGGCACCATCGACGGCTACCGGACGGCAATGGCGTTGCTCGCGGAAAGCTCCCCCGGGAACGGACGCTCTCGACTGCTGGCCGGCGGTTCGTCGGAGGCAGCCCGCCCGGCCCACGCAATGAACAATGGAGTGACCGCATGAGCAGAGGCGCCCTCTCGCGCGAGGAAATCCGCCAGCGCGTCGATGCGCTCGGGCCATGGTTTCACAATCTGGACCTGAATGGCGTGCCGACAGCGCCTTCACATTTTCTCGGCGACTATCCCAACGTGAAATGGCGCCGCTTTTCCGGGATCATTCCGGACCGCCTCGAAGGCAAGACCGTGCTCGATATCGGCTGCAATGCCGGTTTCTACGCCATGGAGATGAAGCGGCGCGGCGCCGAGCGCGTACTCGGCCTGGACACCGACGACGAATATCTCGCGCAAGCCCGCTTCGCGGCCGAGGTGAACGGGCTCAGGATCGAATTCCGCAAGATGTCAGCCTATGATGTCGGACAGCTGCGCGAAAAGTTCGATCTCGTGATCTTCATGGGCGTGCTCTACCACCTGCGGCACCCTTTGCTGGCCCTCGACCTGATCCACGAGCACGTCGCCGGCGATCTCCTGCTGTTCCAATCGATGCAGCGCGGCGACAGCCGCGTGGATTCCCTCGACAAGAACTACGACTTCTGGACCACCGATCAGTTCGATTCGCCGGGCTATCCAAAGCTGCACTTCATCGAGAACAAATATGCCGACGACCCCACCAATTGGTGGGTACCGAACCGCGCCTGCGCCGAAGCCATGCTGCGCAGCGCCGGCTTTGCGATCGCGGCGCATCCGGAAGAGGAAGTCTATCTCTGCAAGCGGGTGGCAAGGCCGCAGGCGGAAGGTCCGGTTTATCCGTCGCGGGAGACCGGCCGATGATCGAAGCCGCCAAAATCTGGAACGAGCCCAACAACAAGTCGCACTGGGACATCCTGATCGATCCGGATTGGACCATGTTCGCGAGCCTGGCGCTCGCTGCCGGAAAGGCGATCCGCAGCGCGCATCCCACACTCCCGCGCGTGCTTGGCGGCATATCGCCGATCGACCCGTCCTTCATACGCAACATGCAGGCGCGCGGCGTGCTCGATCATGTCGATGCCGTGGCCGTGCACGGCTTTCCGCTCGACTGGAACTTGTGGCAGATCGCGGAATGGCCGGCCAAGCTCGACGAGATCAAGGCGGTCACCTCGCTGCCGGTCTGGGTCACGGAGGTGGGAGTCTCGTCCTTCGGTGCCGAGGAGGTGCAGGCCTGGGGACTGACGCGGACCGCCGAGCTGTTGACTGGCCGCGCGCCGCGGATTCACTGGTACAGCCTCTACGATCTTCCTTCGAGTTGGGAGGCGACCACGCGGCACAAGGAAGCTGAAGGCTCCTCCTACTACCGGCACTTCCACATGGGGCTGCTGCGCGAGGACGGCACGCCGAAAGCTGCCGCGGGCCTGTTCAGCCAATATGCAGCTGCGATGGGCCTGTGCCAGTGGTTTCACTTCGAGGACCACCGCCTCGATGACGCCGTGTGCTGGATGCGCCGGCTCGGCGTGCAGCATCTCAGGACCGGCCTGTCCTGGGCCGACAGCTTCCGTCCCAATGCGCTCGCCTGGTTCGATCGGCAGATGGACGCGCTGGCGGAGTTTCAGGTCACGGTGACTTTCTGCTTCACCCCGGAACATCGGGGCATCGAGCCTCATCACACCAGCCCGCCGCTCGACGTGAACGAGTTCGCGGATTTCTGCGCACAGATGGTCGAACGCTATTGCGCGAAAACCGGGCTCGCGCTGTCCGCAGCGTCTTCGCGCCCGGCCATCTCGGAGCCGACATGCGCGCCCTGATCCTGGTGATGGACTCCGTCGGGATCGGCGGCGCGCCCGATGCCATCAATTACGGCGACGAGGGCGCCGACACCGTCGGCCATATTGCCGAAATGTGCATGGCCGGCAATGCCGACGGACCCCGCCGGGAGGGGCCGCTTCGGCTTCCCAATCTGGTTGCGCTCGGACTTGGCCAGGCTTGCCATCTCGCCACCGGGCGCGTGCCGCCGGGGCTGGATGGCCGGCCCGAGCACGCACGATTTGGCTGCGCGAGCGAGATCTCCAAAGGCAAGGACACGCCATCCGGTCATTGGGAGATCGCCGGCGTGCCGGTGCCGTTCGACTGGGGCTATTTTCCAAGAGCCAAGCCGTGCTTCCCGCGCGACCTGACGGAGCGCCTGTGCGAACAGGCTCGATTGCCAGGCATCCTCGGGAACTGTCACGCCTCCGGCACCGAGATCATCGCCGAATTCGGCGAGCGTCACATCAGAACGGGCGAACCGATCTGCTATACATCGGCCGACAGCGTGTTTCAGATCGCAGCGCACGAGGAGACGTTCGGACTCGAACGCCTCTATGAGGTCTGCCGCGTTGCCCTCCGACTGGTCGATCCCCTCAACATCGGGCGCGTCATCGCACGTCCCTTCATCGGCACGTCGGCAGGCGACTTCAAGCGAACATCCCACAGGAAGGACTTTTCCGTCCCGCCGCCGGAGCGGACGATCCTCGATCTTGCCGACAGCGCAGGCCGTGACATCGTCACCATCGGCAAGATCGACGACATCTTCGCCCATCGCGCGACAGGTAGGAACTTGCGCGGCGATGGCAACCAGGCGCTGTTCGATGCCACGCTTGATGGGCTGGCCTCCCTGGCGGAGGGCGGAATGTTGTTCGCCAATTTCATCGATTTCGACACGCTGTACGGCCATCGCCGAGACGTCGCGGGCTATGCGGCGGCGCTCGAAACCTTCGACGCGCGCGTTCCGGATCTGATGAACCTCCTGCGCGACGATGATCTCCTGGTCATCACGGCCGATCATGGTTGCGACCCGACCTGGAGCGGCACCGATCATACGCGGGAACAAGTGCCGATCTTAGCGTGGAGCGCGCGGTCAACTTCTCCGATCGGCAAGCGCGCCGGATTTGCGGACATCGGCGCGACGGTCGCGAGCCATCTCGAACTGCAGGCGCCGGTTCACGGCGTGTATTTTTAGCTCGCTGCACTCGTCAGATTCACCTGGGTTATTGATCCAAGTTAGAGAAATATTCGTTTGTAGGTTTCGCAGGAACGAACATTCCTTGCGTCGCTTCTAATTTCAAATGTGACTGGCGCGCCGGTCGCCCGACCAGAACAGCAGCGCGCTTTCATTCTCATCACGGATTGATCCCGCAGGATCGATCTCACGGCGGCACGGAGCGGTGAATGACGCGAGTATTGATCACTGGAGGTGCGGGATTCATCGGATCGCATGCGGCCGACGCGCTGCTGGCGGCCGGCTATGAAGTCCGCCTGCTCGACAATCTCTCGCCGCAGGTCCACGGAGGCAACCGTCAGCGTCCCGCCTATCTTGCCAACGACGCGGAGCTCGTCGTCGGTGACGTCACCGACGCTCTTGCGGTCGATCATGCGTTGCGCGGCACCGACATGGTCCTGCATCTCGCATCAGCGGTCGGCGTCGGCCAGAGCATGTACGACATCGAACCCTATGTCAGGACCAACGAGCTCGGTACCGCCGTGCTGTTGCAGACGCTATCCAAGCGCCCGGTCGCGCGGCTCGTGGTGGCCTCGTCCATGAGTATTTACGGCGAAGGCCTCTACCGGAGCGCCGATCAGAGCGTGGTCGCCTGCGAGGAGCGAGCGGTCGAGCAGCTTCGCCGCGGTGATTGGGAGCTGCGCGATGCCACCGGCAACCCGCTGGATCCCGTTCCCACGCCGGAGACAAAGCAGCCTTCGCTGAGCTCGATCTATGCGCTCAACAAATATGCGCAGGAGCGCATGTGCCTGATCACAGGCAAGGCGTATGGCATCCCGACCGTGGCGCTACGCTTCTTCAATGCGTTCGGGCCACGTCAGGCCCTGTCCAATCCGTATACCGGCGTGCTGGCCATCTTTGCCGCCCGGCTGCTCAACGGCCGTCCTCCCCTCGTCTTCGAGGACGGCCGGCAGCGCCGCGACTTCGTCCATGTGCATGACGTCGCCCGCGCCTGCCGGATGGCGCTGGAGGCGGAGCACGCGCACGACGTCTTCAACGTCGGCTCGGGTCAGAGTCGCACCATTCTATCGGTCGCCGAGGATCTGGCCGAAGTCATGGGGCGCCGCGACATTGCGCCCGAGCTGACGCGGAAATATCGCGCCGGGGATATCCGGCACTGTTTCGCCGACATGGGAAAATCCCGCGACGTGCTCGGCTTCGAGCCGCGCGTCGCATTCAGGGACGGGCTCGAAGAGCTGGCGGAATATCTCGCCGACCAGATCGCCGACGATCAGGCGGAGCGAGCCACCAAGGAGCTGCAGCAACGAGGATTGGTCGCGTGATGAGAGAACGAGACAACAGACCCGTCCTGATCACCGGCGGCTGCGGGTTTATCGGCTGCAACCTCGCCGACCGCCTCGCGGAGCGCGGCGAGCCGGTGCTGATCCTGGATAATCTCGCCCGCGCCGGCGTGCGGGAGAATGCGCAGTGGCTGAAGTCCCGGCATGGCGACCGGGTCACAATCGCCGTCGCCGACATCCGCGAGCCGATCCCGGTGATCGACGCCGTACGCGAAGCCCGCGCCGTGCTGCACTTGGCGGCCCAAGTCGCCGTCACCGACAGCGTGAGCGATCCGGCCGCCGATTTCGAGATCAACGCGCGGGGCACATTGAACGTGCTCGAAGCCGTGCGGCTCCACAACAACGCCGCGCCGATCGTGTTCGCCTCGACCAACAAGGTCTACGGACGTCTGATCGACGATGGCGACATCGCGCTCACCGGCCGCCGCTACACGCCGACAAGAGGCCTGCTCGCCGCCGGCATCTCGGAAAATGCGCCGCTCGACTTCTACAGCCCCTATGGATGCTCCAAGGGAACGGCGGATCAATACGTCCACGACTATGCGCGGGTCTACGGACTCCAGACCGTGGTGATGCGGATGAGCTGCATCTATGGGCCCCGCCAATTCGGCACCGAGGATCAGGGCTGGATCGCGCATTTCCTGCTGAGCGCCATCCGCAGCAAAGAGCTGACGATCTATGGCGACGGCCATCAGGTCCGCGATGCGCTTCACGTCTCCGACGCGGCCTCGGCCTGGCTCGCCGTGCTCGATGGCATCGCGCTCGCCCGTGGACGCGTATTCAATCTCGGCGGCGGTCCGGCCAACGCGATCAGTCTGCTGGAATTGATCGACCGCATCACCGATCTGACCGGCCGCAAGGTGGCCTATCGCTTTGCCGATTGGAGGCCCGGGGATCAGCCCTGGTACGTGACCGACACGCGCGCCCTCTCCAGCGCGCTCGGCTGGGCCCCTCAGGTTTCGTTCGCAGACGGCCTCCGATCCCTTCACAGCTGGCTGGACGGCCGGTTCGGATCGTCACAAGGCAACCGCGAGGCGCTGGCATGACGCGTGTTGCCCTCATCAACCCAAACTGGGATTTTGGCGGCAGCATCTATTTCGGCTGCCGATCCCCTCACCTTCCGCTCGAACTCGGGATCTCCGAGCATTACCTGAAGGCGGCAGGGCACAAGACGCTTCTGCTCGATGCCCACATGTTCGATCTTTCGCTCGCCGATATCGATGCCGAGCTGCGCGCGTTCGGCCCCGACCAGATCGTCATCACGACGGCACCGACCTATCTGTTCTGGCGCTGTGCCCCTCCCGAGCTCCGCGTTCCCCAGGCGCTTGCGATGGCGGTGCGCGACTTGGCTCCGATCCTCGTCGCGGTGGGCCCCCACGGCTCGACCGTGCCAAAAGCGGCGCTTCGAAAGCTCGGCACCGACATCGTCGTGATGGGCGAGTGCGAGGCCTCCTTGTTGCGTCTTGCCAATGGCGAACGGGACTTTCCGGGTCTGTGCTTCGCCGATGGCGCATCGCTCCGCGTCAATGGCGGCCCGCAGGCGGTCGCATTCAAGGATCAGCCGCCGCTTGACTGGCCGGAGGAGATGATCCGGCGGCATCACCATCACCACCACCGTTTCGAAGCCGAGCCACAGGCACCTGGCGCCGAGGTCGAGTCGTCCAGGGGATGTCCGTACAATTGCACGTTCTGCGCCAAGGAGAACTTCCGCAACGCCTACCGCAAGCGGCCTGCCTCCATCGTTCTCGAAGAGATCGACGGCCTGCGTCATCACGGCATCGAATATGTCTATTTCATCGACGAGATTTTCCTACCGAACGCAGAACTGCTGGAAGGGCTGACCACACGCGGGCTGAAGTTCGGGGTGCAGACCCGCATCGACCTCTGGAAGCCGGACATGCTGGCTCTGCTCGGCCGCGCCGGCTGCGTCTCGATTGAAGCCGGCATCGAAAGCCTCACGATCGAGGGCCGCGCCGCGCTCGCCAAGAACTGCAAGATGACGACCGACCAGCTTGCCGAACGGCTGGTCGAGGCGCGCCGTCACGTTCCTTTCGTGCAGGCCAATTTGATCGAAGTCCCCGAGGACGATGACCCCATCGTGCAGCGCTGGCGCCGCACCATGCAGGATGCCGGCATCTGGGCCAACGATCCGGTCCCGCTGTATCCCTATCCGGGCTCGCCGGATTACCGGAAGCTGTGGGGCGAGCCCGACGATTACGCCTGGGAGCGCGCACACCGGCACTATCTCGCGATGTTCGATCAGTTCAGCGACGTGCAGAACGATCGTCCGGTGCCGCTCGAGGCTCTCGAACTGCAGGTGGCATCATGAGCCGCAGCTCGCAGCTCAGGATCCTGATGACGACCGATACCGTCGGAGGCGTCTGGACCTACTCGTCCTCACTTGCTTCGTCCCTTGCTGCACAGGGGGCCGACGTCACCCTGGTGACGATGGGCCCCCGCGCGCGGGCCGGCCAGCTTGAGATGCTGCGTGGCTCGCGGGTCCACCTGATCGAAACGGACCTTGCACTCGAATGGCAGGATCCGGAAGGACAAGATCTGTCCCAGGCCAGGCGCGTCCTTGCGAAGCTCGAAGCCGGAATCGGGCCCGACGTCGTTCACCTCAATAGTTTTCGCGAGGCGACCTTCGCGTGGCGCGCTCCGGTCGTGGTCGTCGCGCATTCCTGCGTCAACTCCTGGGGGCTCGCCTGCCGCGATACGAGCTGGCTCGGCGAACCGAAATGGCGTGGCTACACCGAACGGGTGATCGCCGCACTCGACACCGCACAGGCTTGGGTTTGTCCCAGCCAATCCTTCCACGATGACATTGCGGAAATCTATCGGCCTCGCTCGCGCGGCATCGTGATCTGGAATGGAATTGGCCCTCAGGGCTTTGCGGGACGGAAGCAAGACATGATCTTTGCGGCGGGCCGGCTCTGGGACCGCGCCAAGAACATCGAGGTCTTGGCGGCCGCGGCGCCTGGGCTGGACTGGCCCGTTCAGGTCGCCGGGCCGGCGGATGAGTGCCCTTCGGCTTCCGTCACCTGGCTTGGGCATTTGCCTCATGAAGCCATGCGCGCGCACTTGCAGCACGCGGCCATCTTCGCCAGCCCCGCGCTCTATGAGCCGTTCGGCCTCTCCGTTCTGGAAGCCGCGGCCGCGGGATGCGCCCTCGTCCTGTCCGACATTCCCACTTTCAGGGAATTGTGGAGCGGGGCCGCGCTGTTCGTCGATCCCACCGACAGCAAGGCGCTGCATCGAGCACTCGCAGGTCTGTGCACCGACGATCGCGAACGGGTGCGGCTGCAACGTGCCGCCTTTGAGCATTCTCTGACCTACTCGCTGACCCGAACCACGAGCGCCTATCTCAGCCTCTACGAGGAGCTGCTTGCCGTCCACCACGCGCCCGCCCCCATGGAGGTACGCGCATGAAATGCGTTCTGTTCTACCATGCGTTCACCTCCTGCTGGAACAACGGCAATGCCCATTTCCTGCGCGGCTATGCCCGCGAACTTCACGCGCTCGGTCATGAGGTCGTCGTGTTCGAGCCGATCGACGGCTGGAGCCGATTGAATGCGATCCGCGAGGGTGGCAGTCAGACGATGGAGGATATTCCAACGCTGTTTCCCGGCATCGGCATCCGCCGCTACGACGCCTCCCTTGATCTCGATGAAGCCTTGCACGGTGCCGATCTCGTCGTCGTCCACGAATGGAATTCGCCTGATCTGATCGCAGACATCGGATCGAGACGGGCTCATGGCGCTCCCTTCACGCTGCTGTTCCACGACACCCATCATCGCGCCGTCAGCGCGCCGGACGAGCTTGCGCAGTTCGACCTCGACGGCTTCGACGGTGTGCTCGCCTTCGGCGAGGTCCTTCGTCAAATCTATCTGAAGCTCGGCTGGGCCGACCGGGCCTTCACCTGGCACGAGGCAGCCGACATCGCCCTGTACCATCAGCTGCCAGATATCGAGCGCACCGACGATGTCGTCTGGATCGGCAATTGGGGCGACGGCGAACGCAGCGCCGAGCTCAACGAATTTCTGGTCGAACCCGTGGCCGAGCTGAAGCTGAGCGCGGGGGTCTATGGCGTCCGCTATTCAGATGCGGCGCTCGCGACCATTCAGGCGGCAGGCATTCGGTATGGCGGCTGGCTGCCCGCACACTGGGCTCCCATTGCTTTCGCCGGCGCACGCGCGACTGTCCACGTTCCCCGCGGCCCCTATGTCCGCTTGCTTCCGGGCATTCCGACCATTCGCGTCTTCGAAGCGATGGCGTGCGGCATTCCACTGGTCTCGGCCCCCTGGTCCGATGCGGAAGGCCTGTTCCCGGAAGGTGCCTATCTCAGCGCTTCCGACGGCACCGAAATGAAGCGGGCGCTTCGTGCGCTGCTCGATGACCGGGAGTTGTGGTCCGCCACGGTGGAGACCGGGCTCCGCACGATCAAGGAGCGTCACACCTGCCGTCATCGGGCGGAGCAGCTTGTCGGCATCGCGCAGGACCTCCGGGCCACAGGCCACTCCACACAGCCCAAGCGATACATCGGAGCCTCCGCATGAAGATCTGCTTCTTCGGGTCCAGCCTCGTCTCATCCTACTGGAACGGTGCCGCCACCTATTACCGCGGCATGCTGAAGGAGATTGCGGCCCTCGGCCACGACGTCACATTCTTCGAGCCCGATGCTTTCGAGCGCCAGGCCCATCGCGACATCGACGATCCCGACTGGGCGAAGGTGGTGGTCTACGCCGCGACGCCCGAGGGGTGGCGAAGCTCGCTTGAGGAAGCCGCCCGCTCGGCCGACATGCTGGTCAAGGCCAGCGGCGTCGGCGTCTTCGATCAGGAGCTGGAGAACGCAGTCGCCGAAATTCCGTCGAATGCGATGCGCATCTACTGGGACGTCGATGCCCCCGCGACGCTGGAATCGGTGGCGGACAATCCAGACCATCATCTACGCCATGCGATCCGGTCCTACGACATGGTTTTGACCTATGGCGGCGGCGATGCCGTCGTATCCGCCTATCGCGGCATCAGTGCGCGAGACTGCGTGCCGATCTACAATGCGCTCGACCCCGCCACGCACTTTCCTGCGCCGCCCAATGCGCACTTCACGTGCGACCTGAGCCTGCTGGCAAATCGCCTCCCCGATCGCGAGCAGCGCGTCGAGCGGTTCTTTCTCGACGTCGCACGCCAATTGCCGGACAAGACGTTCGTGCTCGGCGGATCGGGGTGGGACTCCAAAGACACGCCAGCCAATCTGCACAAGGTCGGGCATGTCGGGACCGGCGACCACAACGCGTTCTTCGGCTCCGGTCTGGCTACGCTGAATGTCAATCGCGACAGCATGGCGCGCTACGGCTTCTCGCCGCCAACACGCGTGTTCGAAGCCATCGGTGCCGGAGCCTGCCTGATCACCGACCAGTGGGACGGCATCGATCATTTTCTCGAGCCAGATCGCGAGGTGCTGGTGGCCGCGACCGGGGCGGAGGTCGCAGAGCATCTTGCTGCACTGCGCCCCGACCGGGCTCAGGCGATCGCAGCGCGCGCTCGTGCGCGCGTTCTGAGCCACCACACCTACCGGCAGCGCGCGCGCCAGTTCAACGATCTCTTTGCCGCAAGCAGTTCGCGAATCGAGGCAGCAGAATGAACCTCAATATCGTCGTCGTCGGTCTTTCGGTCACTTCGTCCTGGGGCAACGGTCATGCCACGACCTATCGCGCCCTGATCGAAGCCCTGGCACGACGAGGTCACCACGTCACGTTTCTGGAACGCGACGTTCCCTGGTATCGCGAGCATCGTGATCTTGCCAAGCCTTCCGCTTGGACCGTCGAGCTTTATCAATCCTTGAAGGACATCCCGCAGCGTTTTGGAAAGATGATCCGCGATGCCGATCTGGTGGTCATCGGCTCCTACGTGCCCGACGGCATCGCGATCTCCGAATGGATCACGACCCACGCCCGGGGGATTACCGCCTTCTACGACATCGACACGCCGGTCACGCTTGCCAAGCTCGAGCAGGGCCTGGACTACCTTTCCGCGGCGATGATCCCTCGCTTCGACCTTTATTTGTCCTTTGCCGGCGGCCCGGTGCCCGGCATGATCGAGGAGAACTATGGCAGTCCGCTGGCTCGGGTGCTGTATTGCAGTGCCGACACCGACACCTATGCGCCGCAACGCGCGCCGAAGAAATGGGCACTAGGCTATCTCGGAACCTACAGCGAGGACCGGCAGCCGGTTCTAGAGCAGTTGCTGCTCGCCCCCGCTCGCACTCTGTCGCGCGAGCAATTCGTCGTCGCCGGCGCGCAATATCCCGATGAGGTGGTCTGGCCCGTCAATGTCGCCCGGATCGAGCACCTTACGCCCAAACATCATCCGGGATTTTACGCGGAGCAACGCTTTACGCTGAACGCCACCCGTGCCGACATGCGCGCGCTCGGCTTCTCTCCCAGCGTTCGGCTGTTCGAAGCGGCCGCGTGCGGCACGCCCGTCATCTCGGACCGGTGGCCTGGCATCGAGACCGTCTTCGAACCTTCCCGGGAGATCCTGCTCGCATCGAGCCCCCGCGACGTCGTGGAGATCCTGCGCGACATGCCCGAGGAGCGACGGCGCACGATCGCGGAAAACGCACGGCGCCGCGTTCTGGCCGACCACACCTCCGACCATCGCGCCCGGCAAGTGGAGACCTACTACGCCGAGGCATCGGTCCGTCGCCGCCGGAAAGCCCCGCAACTTCCCGCCTCGCGTCCCATGCAGGTCGCTCAAATCTGAAAGGCAGCACCATGACAGTTCAGACCCGCATCAACGCGTCCCGCCGCTCTCCCACCGTTCTGGTGGCCGGCGGCGCCGGCTTCATCGGATCGCACCTCTGCGACGCGCTTTTGCAACGCGGCCACACCGTGATCTGCCTCGACAACCTGTTCACGGGAACGATCGACAACATCCGGCCGCTGCTCAATCATCCGAATTTTCGCTTCATCGAACACGACGTGCGCGATCCCGTCGAGATCGAGGGCGACATCGACCGGATCTACAGCCTCGCCTGCCCGGCGTCGCCGCGTCATTATCAGAAGGATCCGGTCGGCACGATGAAGACCTGCGTGCTCGGCACCATCAACATGCTGGAGCTCGCGCAACGGAAAGGCGCCCGGGTGCTGCAGGCATCGACCAGCGAGGTCTACGGCGATCCGGAGGTCCATCCCCAGCCGGAAACCTATCTCGGCAACGTCAATCCGATCGGGCCCCGGGCCTGCTACGACGAGGGTAAGCGGGCCGCGGAAACGCTGATGTTCGATTACCATCGCATGTACGGGGTTGAAATCAAGGTTGCGCGCATCTTCAACACCTACGGACCCCGGATGCTGGAGAACGACGGGCGCGTGGTCTCCAACTTCATTGTGCAGGCGCTTCGCGGAGAGCCGATCACGATTTATGGAGGTGGCACGCAGACCAGGAGCTTCTGCTTCGTCGACGATCTCGTGCGCGGCCTCCAGCTGCTCATGGAGAGTCCATCCTCGATTACCGGTCCGTGCAATCTGGGCAACCCCCACGAGGTCACCATCGAGGCTATTGCGCGTGACGTGCTGGCGTACACGGAGTCAGTTTCCCCGCTCCGGTTCGAGGAGTTGCCCAAGGACGATCCAAAGCGCCGCAAACCGGTGATCGACACAGCCGTTCGAGCGCTGGGATGGCGCCCGCGCGTGGCGCTCAAAGACGGTCTCAAGGCGACGATCGCCTATTTCGCCATGCGCATCGCCGGGGAAGCGCCGGCACTCGTTCCGGCCATTGCACCGCGCAGGAACGGACGTACCGGGGCACGCGGCCAGCTGACAATTGCCGATCGGCAGTAAGCGGCAGAAAGAGCCCACGAGCCCGAGGAACCCGGGCGAGCCCTCAAGCCCGTGAAGCGGCCGCGCCACGGGCCCGCTTGCAGAGGTTTTCGAGATGGTACTCGTATTCGGAGATCGCCCGGTTGGCCATCCGGATCCGGTTTGCCTGGCCTTCCTCGACCATCATGGTGATGCGTTGAGCCAGAAATACGCACGCATCGAACTCATCGTGGATCGCCCCGCTGCGGGCCAGAAAGTCCCATGCGATCTCATAGGCTTGTTCGGCAGCAGGACTGCGGTAGTCGCTGAAGATGATGTGCGCCATGACAGCAAAACGCGGATGAGAGGGTTTCGGTCCTGCGGGCCCATATGAGAGCGCAGGCAGACTCAGCGGCCGAACCCGCCGGTCTCGCACCGGGCGGGACCGGCGATCTCGCCGTGGTGGGGATGGAGTGCGATCAGGCCGCCTGGCGCTGATGCGCCAGATATTCCATCGTCACCTTCTCGACGTTCGAGTCGATCCAGGCGGCCATGCGCTGCTCCTCCTTCAGGGACGTCTCGAGCGGCTCCTTGGCCTCCGCAAGCCCGGCGGCGCCGCAGAGGGCGAGCAGAGACTTGTAGGCAGCGATCTCGAAATTCTCGAAGGCATTGTTGGCGAACGTATTCTTGAGAATCTCGTCGCCGGCCACCGAGTGTGCCATGGCTTGCATGTTCGCCATCATGGATTGCGTCGTATCCTTGAGGCTGGAGGTACTCTCGCCGCAGGCTTCCAGGCATCTCTCCAAGCGCTTCAGCTGCTCGTTGGTCTCCTGAAGGTGGGCGGCGACCTTGGCCTTGACCTCAGGATATTCGTCCAGTCGTTCCGACTGACGTTCCATCAACTCTCGCGCCTGCACTTCCATCGCATGCGCATTGCGTAGTCCAATCACGAATGTATCGCGGGCTGCGTTCGTCATCTCATGTTCTCCATTTCACGGGCCTTGTTGCCGCCAACCGCAGTTTTGGTGGATCGTTCCTAGGGTGATCCGTGACGCGAACGCTGGGTTCCGGCGGCCGGACCCGAAGCTAACCTGCGATAACAGAACACAAATCCACCTACCGCCGCAGGAACGCGGCATGCAAATGACTGTTTCCCGAAGCATGTGGTCGCATCTCCAAACGACCGCAGCGTTCAGGGACCAGAATGACAGGCAGCTTTCCGCATGCCAGCAACTCAGGCCCTTCGCTTGGCAGGCCTGGACTTGGCCGGCCGGGTGAGGGACGACCGGACAACACTTCCGATCCGTTCTTCATGAGTATCCGCGACGATCTTGCGGACAAGGGCTTCTTCACGGCGACCGCGGAGGAGCTGATCACCTGGGCGCGGACCGGATCGCTGATGTGGATGACGTTCGGGCTCGCCTGCTGCGCGGTCGAGATGATGCAGATGTCGATGCCGCGCTACGACGCCGAACGGTTCGGATTCGCTCCGCGCGCATCGCCACGCCAATCCGACGTGATCATCGTCGCGGGCACGCTGACCAACAAGATGGCGCCGGCGTTCCGCAAAATCTACGATCAGATGCCTGAGCCGCGCTACGTGATCTCGATGGGGTCGTGCGCCAACGGCGGCGGCTATTATCACTATTCCTATTCGGTCGTGCGCGGCTGCGACCGCGTCGTGCCGGTCGACATCTACGTGCCCGGCTGCCCGCCGACCGCGGAGGCGCTGCTGTACGGCGTGATGCTGCTTCAGAAGAAGATCCGGCGCATCGGCACGATCGAGCGCTAGTGAGCTGACCAAATCGGACCCGAATGGACATGACGCAGATCTCGCTTCCCTCTTCCGCCGACGCGGAGCATCCGCAATCCGACCTCGACCGCAACGACAACACGCGGCAGATCGTCGCTGACGTCGCCTATCGTCAGCTTGCGATCGTCAACGTCATTTTCGTGGGTTTCGAGAACGCCGGCGACGGCAATTGGGTGCTTGTGGACGCCGGCATTCCCGGATCGGCTGGCGCCATCCGCTCCGCCGCGAAAGCCAGATTTGGAGGAAACGGCCGGCCCGCCTGCATCATCATGACGCATGGGCATTTCGATCACGTCGGCGTGCTCGAAACGCTGGCGAGTGAGTGGGAGGTGCCGGTTTATGCCCATGCGGCCGAGCATCCCTATCTTGACGGAAGCCAATCCTACCCGTCGGCCGATCCCAGCGTCGGTGGCGGGCTGCTCGCTCGGCTCTCTCCGCTATTCCCGACCAAGCCGGTCAACGTCGCATCGCGCCTCTATGATCTTCCCTGTGATCACAGCGTACCCTTCATGCCGGAATGGCAGTGGATCCATACGCCCGGCCATACCCCAGGACATATCTCGCTCTGGCGCAAAGGCGATCGCGTGCTGATCGCCGGCGACGCCTTCATCACGACGCGGCAGGAATCCGCTTACGCCGCAGTGACCCAAACGCCGGAGATGCACGGGCCCCCGATGTATTTCACGCCCGATTGGGAAAGCGCGAAGAGATCGGTGCGCGCACTTGCCGCGCTCGCCCCGGAGATCGTCGTCACCGGGCACGGCGCGGCCATGCAGGGGCCGCAGATGCGCGCGGCTCTCGATGCTCTCGCCCAACGGTTCGACGAAGTTGCCGTGCCTTCGCAATATCGACGTGGAGCTTAATCACACGGCACGGCGAGGAACGGTCGATGCTTCACGTGATTGTCCGACATCGAAACCTCAAGGAGAAATAACATGCGTAAGACAATCCTGACGATCTTCACGGCCGCGATGCTTGCAGGCGCTTCAGTGGGCGCAGCATACGCGCAAGGTGCTGGCGGCGGCGCTGGTGGTGGCGCAGGCGGCGGCGCCGGTGCTGGCGCGGGTGGCGCCGGAGGCGGCGCGGGCGCTGGTGCCGACGGCGCAGGTGCCGGCGGTGCTGGAGCTGGCGGTGCTGGAGCTGGCGGTGCAGGAGCCGGCTCGGGCGGAGCCGGCGGATCGGGTGGCGGCGGCATCACGCATGTCGAGCGGGGCGGACAAGGTGCCTCCAGTCCTTCCGGCATGCGCAACGAGACGACCCCACCGTCCAACGGCACCATGCCGCGCCGCTAGCGGTTCACGGTTCGCAATTTCTAAAGCGCGCTCCTTGCTGTTGCGTGCATGAGAGCGGCCCCGGCGAGATCCTCTCCTCGCCGGGGCCGCATCGCGTTCACGTCTCAATTTAAAGGCTTTCAAAATAGTCGCTAGAAACTCCATAGGAACGCAACCCGGCAGCACTCATTGCGCAATAGCGTGAACACAAAAGGAGCTGCGCATGTACTATTTCGACAAACGACTGCAATATCCGGTCAGGGTCGAGAAGCCGGATCCCATCTTCGCCCGCCAACTGCAGCAAGCCATCGGCGGCGTCGAAGGCGAGATCCGCGTCTGCCTTCAGTATTTCTTCCAGGCCTGGGGCGCGCGGGGGCCGGCCAAATATCGCGACGTCCTGCTCAATACCGCGACCGAAGAGATCAGCCACATCGAGATGCTCGCGACCGCGGTCGCGTTGAACCTGGAGAATGCGCCGGCAACGATGCAGGAGACCAGCCTGCAGGCCAACCCGGTCGTCGGCGCGGTGATGAACGGCGGCGAGCGGCCGCGGCATGTGATCGAGGGCATGCTGCACCGGCATCTGCTCTCGACCGGCATGGCCGCCTTCCCTGCCAATTGCGACGGCGTCCCGTTCGATTGTTCGCATGTCTATGCCAGCGGCAATCTGGCCGCCGACATGTATTGCAACGTCGCGGCTGAATCCACCGGCCGGACTCTCGCCGTGCGTCTCTTCAATTCCACCAGCGATCCCGGCATGCAGGACATGCTGAGCTACCTGATTGCGCGCGACACCATGCATCAACAGCAATGGCTCGCGGTGATCGAGGAGATGGGCGCGGATGCCGCCCTGCCCATTCCGAACAGCTTCGACCGCAGCAAGGAGGCGACCGAATTCAGCTACATGTTCATGGGCACCGAACGCAATGCGGCACCGCTACAGCCGGGGCGCTACTGCGAAGGTCCTTCGCTCGACGGCCAGGGGTCGTTCAGCTTCCGCGCCGGGTTCGAGCCTTTGGGCGAGGAGCCTTTGCTCGGACCAGCGCGGCCGGATAGCGGCGCACAGGTCGAGCAGATGAACGAGCCGCCGGTGACGAACGCGCTGGCTTGATACTCGTGCACCGGCCGGGGTCGTCCGATAAAGGGACGGCCTTGGCCGGCGTCTAGCGACGCCGAGCCACCAGAACGCCCAACAGAAACGCCGCAAAGACCGCTTGCAGCGGTGCTGCTCTGGTCATCTTCCGCAACTGGTCGGCCAATTGCGCCGAGGGCGCTTGGGAAGGCGCATCGAGTCCTGTTGTTGTATTACCGTGCGGCGCGTGCGAGCCGCTCTGCGCAGTGAACTGATCGTCCACGAGGCCGGATGCTTCGGTCATGGCGGAGCTTTCTTTGATATCCATGCTGATCCTCCAGTGCGGTTTTCCAGTCAGCGATCAACGTCGCCGAAGACAATGTCGAGCGACCCGAGAATCGCGGAGACGTCCGCGAGCAAATGCCCCCTGCAGAGAAAGTCCATCGCTTGCAAATGGGCGAACCCCGGCGACCTGATCTTGCACTTGTAGGGACGGTTCGTGCCGTCCGCGATGAGGAACACACCGAACTCGCCCTTCGGAGCCTCGACAGCGACATAGTCGAGCCAGTCGAAATAGGGGATCGCCTGAAGATAGGTCTTGGCCTCGATCAGCTTTTCGGTGCCCCGGTGCAAAAGACCAATGTGCGGATCGACGCGTGCGACGATTTCGCCGTCCAGTTCGAGCACGAGCCTCAGCACGCCATGCGCGGCGGGATGCAGGGGATCGAAATTGATGGTGAAGTTTCTCAAGCTGGGAGACTGGTCAAGCATATCGCTTCCGATCGAGGACATCGGTCACCTTAATCGCGATCGACGTCGAACGGCTTCACACAGGTTAACGATCGCGTCGAACTGGAGAAAAGGAGCCGTGAGCGTTGCCCTTTGGAACCCTGCTTCACGAGGGACGTTCAATGTTGAATTGGAGATTTTCCATGAAGCATCGATTGCTCCTGGCTGTCGCGTCTCTCGCGCTCGTGACGGGCTTCGGCTCCTCGACGGCCGCCATCGCACAAGACCGCTACTGCCTTCAGGGCCGCGTCTGGGGTTATCCGGGCAACTGCCAGTTCGCCAGTTACGCTCAGTGCATGGCGACTGCATCGGGAACGAACGCCTATTGCGGCGTCAATCCGCGCTATGCCTATGCCCGGCGCTATAGAGGATATCGGTGACCAGTCCCGCTTGCGGACTGGCAATCGACCCCCGTTCTGACCGATCCCGCCGCTGAGCCGAGCGCCCCATGGCATCAGAGCAAACGCTCACGGCCGTCGTGTTCGCCGGCGGTCTCGGTCTTGGCGCGTATCATGGCGGCGCGTTCGAGGCCCTCACTTCTTACGGTCGATACGTTCGCGGATGTCCAGCAAAAAGCGGGTAACACCATCATCCGGGCTGACGCCGTCAGGCGGCGCGACAGTGATGATGCCCCAGTTCGTACCGCCTCCTGCACTGGATTGCGCTGGGTGACGAAAACGAAGGACCTCGGTCGGTCCTGGCGGTGTCCCGACTCGTCCCAACTCTGCCAAATACGGTGCAGCAGGAGCCGAATGTTGGGATCTGACATGCTGTATCCGATGAAAAGCAACGTGCTTCCCAAAGCATCGGCCCGAAACCGGATGTCGAGCGGCGAATCGAACGCGAGCCGGTTGAGGAAGTCGGTCTCGGTCAGGACGAGCGAGGCATCGTCGTCGAAGTCGCCATGGAATTTGATGATGTGCGTGACGCCGGAACGGGCGCCTGCAATGTCCTTTGCGTTTGCTGATCTTGGCGTAGGGCTTTTTCAGGACCTCGAAGGCTGTCTCGAGGTTACGGTCGTAGTTCGTGGTGTAAATGGTCGGAAAATCGAGCTCCACGATCAGCTTGTGGAGGCGCGAGGCCGCGATCCTGTCCGGGTCGACGCGCCAGTTGCGATCGAGCCAGCTGCGGAGCGGGCCAATTCCGCCGCGCTTCAGCCGGTAGTACTCCGCCAGCATCTGGTAGCCGCCGTGCATTCCATCGATCACGTCGCGCTCAAGTCCAAGGTCATCCAGCAGATGGTCGATCAGAGATTGCCAGGACGGCAGGCCGACAGCCATCGAGACGCCGGCGCCGACGAACAGGATGGCGCAGCGCCGCTTGATCGCAGCGGCCAGGACCTCGTGAGGCGGTCGCTCCTCGAATGCTAGTCCGGTCGGTTGCTGGTTCATCTACCTTGAATAGCTGGACGAGACGCGGGTTCCTGGGCCATCGCCCAGCGGTAAGGAAGCGGTCTTCTCCGTCTGCGCCGCGAAGCGGGCGATCAGACGCCGAAGCTGCGCTTTGTGGACCAGACGGCCCGCCGTTTTCGGCGAGACCCAGATTGCTTCGCGCTCACCCTTTTCCGGCCACCAGCGCTCCTGCCCGTGGACTCTCATGGGAAAGACGGCGACGTTCATGGTCCGCTTGCGATCGCCCTTCCGTTTACGATGCTTGAAGGAGCCCAGCGCGCGCTTTGCGGTGACCCCGACAAGACCGGCCTCCTCGTACGCCTCGAGCGCAGCCGTACGATGCGGCTCCGTCTTACGCATCGGCGATCCCTTCGGGACACTCCATCTGCCCTTACGTCTGGTCGTAATCAGCATCACGCGCAATTCGGAATTTTTCAGCATGAACGGCAACGCGGCGAATTGTTTCTTACCCATCAGGAGCCTCCAGTCTGGTCGATAAGCCAACGCCGCAGCCATCGTTCCTTCTGCGCAGTAGCGTCCGTCCCCGATCAGAACTTCCGTTCGACCATCTTGAGACGCAATCCGGAAATGGCTTCGCCCGGATTCAAGCCCTTGGGACACGCCTTCGCGCAGTTGAGAATGGTGTGACAGCGATAGATCCTGAAGGGGTCTTCGAGCTTGTCGAGGCGCTCGCCCGTCGCCTCGTCGCGGCTGTCATTGACCCAGCGGGCCGCCTGGATCAGGGCCGCCGGGCCGAGGAAACGCTCCGAATTCCACCAGTAGCTTGGACAAGATGTCGAGCAGCAGGCGCATAGGATGCATTCGTAAAGTCCGTCGAGCTTGGCCCGATCCTCATGGCTCTGCCGCCATTCCTTCTGCGGCGTGGGCGACACGGTTTGCAGCCAAGGCTCGATCAATGCGAGCTGGGCGTAGAAATTCGTCAGGTCCGGAACGAGGTCCTTCACCACGGGCTGGTGCGGCAAAGGCAGGACGCGCAGCGGCTCGCCTTGCGGGACGTCCTCGATCATGGACTTGGTGCAGGCGAGCGTGTTCTGGCCGGCGATATTCATCGAGCAGGAGCCGCACACGCCTTCGCGGCAGGACCGCCTGAACGTCAGCGTGGAATCGATGTTGTTCTTGATCCAGATCAGACCATCCAGCACCATGGGCCCGCAATCGGTCATATCGACGAAGTAGGTGTCGAGCCGGGGATTGCGACCGTCGTCGGGATTCCAGCGATAGACCTGGAATTCGCGCAACGATTTGCTGTCCGGCTTGGGCCAGATCCTTCCCTTTTCCACGCGGGAGTGTTTCGGAAGCCTGAACTCGACCATGTTATCTCCGGGCGGACATGAGGCGTTGACAAAGGCCGCGACGTTCAACTCCACTTGCGCAGCTGAACCGCGCATCAGCCGAGATTGAAGCAACGGAGTTGCAGAAGATCATCCACCGACACACCAAACAGCACGATGCGAAAGGCTGGTGCTGTCGCCAGCACCAGGAGCACCGTGAAAATGGCATAGACCAGAGCCGGCGGAGTCTCTCTAGCGAGCTTGTAGACTGCTTTCCGCATTTACCCTCCCTTGCTTGCCGGCACGCGTCATGGCGATGCCGACAACCAGCATGGCCGCACCCCATAGCAGGAAGCCGAGATCCCAGAAGATGCGCTGTTCGTCGGGGACTGTCTCATTCACCCGATGCAGGTTGAAGATCCCATGGTCCACCACACCTTCAACCAGATTGAAGATGCCCCATCCGAGCAAGACCGCTCCGAGACACCGGCTGCCCGACAAATGAATGTCGGACCTGCGCGCCCTTTGCCACAGGACATACAGGCCGAGCAGCACAAGCAGATAGGTCGCACTGTGGAAGATACCGTCCCAGGTCGTATTGAGCTTGATGTTGTCGATGGAGTTGAGCGGGTACCAGCCGCTTAACATATGATGCCATTGCAGCAGCTGATGAAACACGATGCCATCGAAAAATCCGCCCAGACCAAGCCCGAGAAGGACACCCGCGGAAATCGGGAAGCTGGATGAATTGTTGTCTTGCATAAATTGACTCGTGCGCCGATCGGCATCTGGATGATGGACAAACCATCCTCAGCGCTGCCGTTCCTATGATCATGACGCACCTCCCGTGCCAATAACCTGCGTTAAGCTGCCTGCTCATCTCATGACGGCGAAGACGCTTTGCGGAGCGTCGCTCGGCTGCTCTTGCCAACGATAGGAACGTTCGAAACGGTAGCAGCGTCTTGTGAATCCAACATTGGAGATTCATCATGCTGAGAAGATCGTTTTTGCTTGCTTTGGGCGGACTCGGACTGTCGACCTACGCTGCGCAATCCAAACCAGTCCCACAGCGGGATTTTCGAACGGCCGACCTCATGGGTGGGTCGTGTGCGATGCAGACGAGTCAGCTCGCCCTGACGCGCACCGGCAATCCCGACATCGTCAACTTCGCGAATGCAGAGATTGCCGAACAGGTCCGGGTCGCGAGCGCGCTCGGAGCAGCGCCGGGATCGGCACCGCTGCGGCCGGATCATGCCGCCCTCTTTCAGCGCCTTCAGGCCACGCCATCGGGTCCCTTCGACCGGATGTATGTGCAGGGGCAGATCCGCGGGCACCGTGAATTGCTCGCGCTCAACAATTCGTATTTGCGATCCGGTGGCAACCCCGGCGAACAGCAGGTCGCACAGATGTCGCTGCCGATCATTCAGCGTCACCTGGCGATCCTGAGCAATCTCAGGGAAGTCGGCTAGAGCTTTGCCCAGCGACAAAGGAGCGGCGGGGCCGTGTGTGACGGCCGCCGTCAAAGTCGTCGATGATCCAAACCGCGAGGAGCCGATATGGCGTATGCCCTGTTCAAGGACGACGAAAAACTCAGCCGGACGTTTTCAACGAAAGAGGAAACGCTGAAAAAGGCCGACGACGCCGGTCTGGTCGAAAGCAGCGGGGGCAAGCCTCGGCTCGAGGACGACCTGCAGATCAAGCCCTGCTCGCCGGACCCCGAAGCTGGAAGCGAAGACGACCTCGATTGGACGCCGGGAAACCCGGCGTCCTGATCATCGATCTAACAGCCTTTGCAGATGCTCTTGATCTTTCGATCGACGTGGGAGTCCTGAGAGTTCTCCGAGCGTATTTCGGCGTCGCCCGGCATCGACGGACCGGGTGTCGCAGTTCCGTCAATCCGCCCGCTGCTGGTGCCTCCTGCGGGATTGCCGGCCCGCCCGACGGTTGTCGATCCTCGCGGACCGCCACCGGTTGATTGGGCCGTTCCAGCGGTGTTCGTGCCGGTAGCCGTCGTGCCGCGCGAAGCCGCGGCCGCGTCGGCTGGATTACCCAGGTTGGGTGATACATCCCCCGTCTGGTTTGTAGCTCCTGCAGAGCCAAGGCCTGCCGACCCAGGGCTTGCCGATCCAGCGCTTGCCGATCCAGGGCTTGCCGACCCAAGGCTCGAGGCACCGCCGGCCGACCCAGGGCTTGAGGCACCGCCGACGCCGCCGCTCGTGCCGCTCGCGCTTGCTCCGCCCGAACCACCGCCGCCACCGCCACCGCCGCCACCGCCAGTCTGCGCCGAGGCGGCCCCTATCGACGCGCTCGCCAGGAAGGCGATCAGTATCAAGCTCGAACTTGTCCTACGCATTGCTCAGCTCCTCTCACGATCATTGTGCGTGTGATGTTGATCGCGCTCACCACCGCCTCCCGAGACGTGTGATTTGCGGTCGTTGGTGGGCGTTCCGGGCGCTCATGCTCGCGACCTCCCTTTTCGGGGTGCTTGCGGTCCTGCCGCGAGGAGCCCGGACCACCGAAGCGTTCAGTGTCTGAGTTCTTGTGTGGCATTCATCGGTCCTGCTGGTAGCCTTGGTTTGTCGTGTTCTGCTTGATGTTGCCGTGACGTCCCTGCGTGTCGAAGTTCTCGCGGCCGGGCACCTTTTCGTCCGTCTCGATCTTTGGATCAGATCCGGGTCCCTTGTCGCTGCGCTGCTCTGGCGGTACGGGGGGCATTTTGGTCATTGCATGCTCCTTGTTTTGGTCTCGCGACCTCATGCGCTGGCAATGAGATGCGGCGTCGGTCGTTCCTGATCGATGCTGATGCATATTCCCGTAGGAACGAACGATTCCCGCGCGGGTTGACCCGCAGTTCATACCGAAGGCTTTTGTTCATGGTCCAGGATCTATCGCGTGAAGCGGAGAAGGACGGCACCCGGAAGCTGATGATGGTGGGATCGGCGGTGGCAGCCGTCCTGTTTGTAGGTTTCATCGTCTGGTTCGCCGTGCCCCAGATGTTCGGGGCAACAGACTATCTGGGCCGCCCCTCAACAGGCGCCGACAAAGGTGCCCCTGCCACGACGGTCGGCACTGGAGTTCCGACGCAGCGGGAAGCCGTCAGCAAAGCGGCCAAGGAAAACCCGGCTGGCAATGAAGATACGACCGGCGCCCGTGCGCGGGATGTCAAACAGACCGCCCAGCCGGCTGGCCTCAACGATCAGCAGCGCGAACAGCTCCGCGCCATCATCTCGTCGGCGCACGGCCCGACGATGGATCGCCCAAATTTCGAGATGATGATCGGTACTGCCGTGCCGCGCCAGACCGAGGTGGCCAACCTGCCGCCCGAAGTCACCCAAGTGCTGAACGGGTTCTGGGGCGATCAATATCTGATCGCTGGCAATGATCTCGTAATCGTGGATCAACATTCGCGCCGCGTCGCGGCAATCATCGCGGGCGTTCGCTGATCGCGTGCGCCGCATCGACAGATCGTCAAGAGGACAACTTATGCCGAAAGCGAAAGCGCCTGAAAACGACCCGAGAGAAACACCGGTCGACGATCCCCGACAGCAGACCGATTTGCCAACCCACCGGCAGACGGACCAGCCTTGGCAGGGAAATCCCGAGAAGGAGCAGATCGACCCAAAGCGTCCCCCGATTGATCTGGAGCGGTGGCAAAAATCGAATACCCACTAGCTGGCACGCACGTACTTCGTTCACCCGTCGAGCTCATGGATGGTGGGGCGCAGGTCGCCGCCCTCATCCAGTTCGAGCGTTGCCAGCGTGATCGGCAGCTTGAAGCGCCTTGGACCGGCGCTCCCGGGATTCAGGAAAAGCACTCCGTTTCTCGTGTTGACCTGCACCCGATGCGAATGTCCTGATATCACCACGTTCACACCGTGCGCTGCGGGGTCGATGGCGAGCGTCTTGAGATCGTGCAGGAGGTAGAAGCAACGAGCGCCGAGGTGCACCGTTTCGGTTTCGGGATAGCGCATCGCCCAACTGCCGACGTCGACGTTTCCCCTGATGGCGGTGACCGGCGCTATTCGGCAAAGCCTCTCCAGAACCTCCGGCGCGCCGATATCACCGGCGTGGATGATATGCGACACTCCCGCAAGACAGCGTTCGGCCTCCGGCCTGAGAAGGCCGTGCGTGTCGGAGATCACTCCGATCCTCAATGCCATGTCAGACCAGGGCTTCAGTGCAGGACATCAAGGGGTACCTTCCCGATCTCCTCACCCTCATGGTTCGTGACCAGGATCGAAAAGTGACGGTTCCTGAGTTCGGGACGCTCCGCAAGAAGTCTCCTCGCGATCTCCTCGGCAACATCCAGCGCCATGATGTCGTCAGGCAATTCAGCACCCCCCTCGTCTGCAACGGTCTTCGAATCGACCAGATCGAAATGATAGCGCGGCACGTGAACCCTCAATTTCGTCGCAGGAACGCGCGATCTCGAGCCTTCGTTCCGGCGCTCGCACGTCAACTCCCGGCATTGTCCGCAGGAACCCTCAGGGTCATAGAGGCATTGCTGCGTTTTTGGAGCCGACACATGCTCAGAGAGTTGCGCGTGCTTGCCCAGCCGGGCGCGATCATCGCCAGCCTTGCCGTCCTGTTGCTGATGGCCGCTGGCGACGCGGCGATCTTGATCGCCGTGAAGGGCTGGCCATTCTAGCCCGACGATCGATGTCGGACATATCCCTGTTGGGCCGATCGCTCCGATTGGCGCATAGGAACCTTTGTAGGCCTGACCGGTTCCGCCTGTGAAGCGGAGTGCGACAAAACGTCAATGCGGGTCTGGGTGCGAAGGGTTCTGGTGTTGTGCATGACCTGGCCGCTTGCTGCGTGCGCCGGCCGGCAGTCGGCGCTTGACCCTCAAGGGCCGCAATCCGGTCAGATCTTGCACACGCTGTTCATCTTTCTCGCCGTGGCAGCGATGGTCTGGACCGCTGTCGTGATCGTCCTCGGCATCGGAATGTTGCGGCGGAAGCGTTCGGCCGAACGGCCGCTCGATCTTCACCAGGCGTTTGAGGAACGCTCCGGGCGCGTCATCCTCGCGCTCGGGATCGCGACCACAATCATCGTGCTCGGCCTCTCCCTTGTCAGCTATGCCGGTCAGCGCACCGTCTTCGCCAAGGACGAGAAAGCCCACACCCTCAAGATCATCGGCCACCAATGGTGGTGGGAGGTCCGCTACGAGGCCGACAGTCCGCACCAGAGTTTCGTGACCGCCAACGAGATCCGGATCCCGACCGGCCAGCCGGTGAAGGTCGAGCTGGAATCCGCCGACGTGATCCACAGCTTCTGGGTGCCCAGCCTGACGGGCAAGATGGACTTGATCCCCGGGCAGAAGAACGAGCTGCAATTCACGGCGAAGAATGCCGGCGTCTATCGCGGACAATGCGCCGAGTTCTGCGGGATCCAGCACGCCCACATGGCGTTCGCGGTGATCGCGCTGCCGCCCGACGAGTTCGGCCGCTGGCGCGACCATGAAAACCAGAGCGCGAACAGCCCCGCGGATCAGCTCGGCAAACAGGGCGAGACTCTCTTCCGGGGCCGCGGATGCGCCTTGTGCCACAACATCAGCGGCACGCTGGCCGGCGGGCAGCTCGGCCCGGATCTCACGCATATCGGCAGCCGCACGACCATCGCGGCGGGAACGCTGCCGAATACTCCCGCGACGCTCGGCGCCTGGATCGCCGATCCCCAGCACATCAAGCCCGGCAATCTGATGCCGAAGATGCCGCTGCAATCCGATGAGCTGATCGCGATCATTCATTATCTGGAGCAGCTCAAGTGAGCATGGCCGCTGAACCAAATGAATTGCGGGACGACGTCCTGAATGGCCTTCGGCTTTCCACACAGCTGGAGAAAGTGTGGCGCACGCCGTCCGGGTGGATGGGTGCGCTGATGTCAGTCGACCACAAAGTCGTCGGCCGCCGTTACATCGTAACGGCGTTCGTATTCCTGCTCCTCGGCGGCATTCTTGCAATCCTGATGCGTGTTCAGCTTGCCGGGCCCGAGAAGACGTTTCTCTCGGCCGACAAGTACAATCAGGTCTTTACGATGCACGGCTCGACGATGATGTTCCTGTTCGCCGTGCCCGTGATGGAGGCGTTCGCCGTTTATCTGGTGCCGTTGATGGTCGGCACACGGAACATCGCCTTTCCGCGCCTGAATGCCTTCAGTTATTGGATGTTTCTGTTCGGCGGCTGTTTCCTCTGGATCTCCTTCCTGTTCAACGTCGGCCCTGATGTCGGCTGGTTTTCCTACGTTCCGCTCTCCAGCCTGCAGTTCACACCGACCAAGCGGGCCGATGTCTGGGCGCAGATGATCACCTTTACCGAGGTCGCGGCGCTCGCAGTCGCCGTCGAGATCGTCGTGACCGTGTTCAAGCTCCGCGCGCCCGGCATGACGCTCGACCGCATTCCCCTGTTCGTCTGGGCTATGCTGGTGACGGCATTCCTCGTGATGTTCGCCATGCCGTCGATCATGGTCGCATCGACGTCACTGATCCTGGATCGCCTCGTCAATACCCGCTTCTATGATTCGTCATCGGGCGGACATCCCCTGCTCTGGCAGCACCTGTTCTGGTTCTTCGGCCATCCCGAGGTCTACATCATCTTCATCCCGGGCACGGGAATGGTCTCGGCCATCCTCGCGACGTTCGCGCGGCGGCCCGTGATCGGCTATCCCGTGGTGATCCTCTCCCTGATCGCGACCGGCTTCCTGTCGTTCGGCCTCTGGGTCCACCACATGTTCGTCACGGGCCTGCCCCAACTCGGCGCGGCCCTGTTCACCGCCTCCAGCATGCTGATCGCGGTGCCGAGTGGACTGCAGATCTTCTGCTGGCTGGCAACGCTCTGGGACGGACGTCCGGTCTACCGGACGCCGCTGCTGTTCGTGATCGGCTTCATCGTGATCTTCGTGCTCGGCGGGTTGTCCGGCGTCATGGTCGCATCGGTCCCGATCGATACCCAGGTGCACGACACCTATTTCGTCGTCGCCCACTTCCATTATGTCCTGATCGGCGGCGCTGTGTTCCCGCTGGTCGGCGCGGTCTACTACTGGTTTCCCAAGATCGCCGGCCGCATGCTGAGCGAAAGACTTGGGCGCTGGAATTTCTGGCTCGCCTTCATCGGCTTCAACGTCGCGTTTTTCCCGATGCACATCCTCGGGCTGATTGGGATGCCGCGCCGGGTCTACACCTACACGGCCGACATGGACTGGGCGCACCTGAACCTCTTGTCCAGCGGCGGTGCGCTGATTTTCGCGCTCAGCTTCGCGTTGCTTCTGGTCAATGTGATCTACAGCCTGCGCAAGGGCGCAATTGCCGGCGACAATCCCTGGGATGCCTCGACGCTGGAATGGGCGACCTCGTCGCCGCCTCCGCCGCAGAATTTCGACCGCATTCCGGTGGTCAAGCACCGCGATCCGCTGTGGGCCGATAGCGAGAGCCTGCCCGTGGTCGCGGGCCTGAGTGCAGAGCGGCGCGAAGTTCTGTTGACTTCGCTCGCGGAAGCCGAGCCGCAAATCCGCGAGGCATCGCCCGACCCAAGCATCTGGCCGCTGCTTGCGGCGATCGCAACGACGATCTTCTTCATCGGATCGATCTTCACCCCCTGGGCGGTGCTCTGGGGCACACCGCCGATGGCCGTGACTTTGATCGGGTGGTTCTGGCCGACCGGCAGCAAGGAGGACGAGGAGTGAGACAGACTATCGTCCGCGACGTCTCGGACCTGCCGACTTACGGCTACGGTCCGCGCAGTGGCCCGTGGTGGGGCGCCATGGGTTTCATGGCCCTCGAAGGCATGGGCTTTGCCGTTGCCATCGGCGCGTACCTTTATCTCTACGCAGTCAACCCGAGCTGGCCGATCGGAGCCTCTCCGCCGGATCTCTGGCCGGGGACGGTCGAGACGGTGATCTATGTGTTGAGCATCATTCCCAACGAGTTCACGAACCGCGCCGCACACCGGCAGGATCTCGCGAAGGTGCGGATCGGCCTGATCGTGATGGCCCTGATCGGCATCGCCCTGCTGGTGCTGCGCGGCTTCGAATTCGCGCATCTCAACACCCGCTGGGACAATTCTGCCTACGGCTCGATCGTATGGCTCATTCTGGGGCTGCACACGACTCACCTTGCCACCGATCTCGGCGACACGGTCGTGCTGGCGGTGTTGATGTTCACGCGTCATGCGAAACCGCGCCGGTTCAGCGATGTGACCGACAACGTGTTCTACTGGAACTTCGTCGTGCTCGCCTGGCTGCCGCTCTACGTCTTGCTCGATTGGGTGCCACGCCTATGACCGCAGCCGATCGACATTCCAGACTGCTCTACTGGGCCGGCGTTGCGCTCGGACCCATCGCTTGGGGTATCAATTTGCAGGGCGTCTACGTGCTCGCGCACTTCTCCTGCGAACAGACCAGGATCAGTGGCGCGATCATGAGTGCGGTTCTAGCTATCGTCGCTCTCGCAGGCACTGTCATT
The DNA here is from genome assembly GCF_055811835.1 of Bradyrhizobium sp. WSM4874. Lineage (NCBI taxonomy): Bacteria > Pseudomonadati > Pseudomonadota > Alphaproteobacteria > Hyphomicrobiales > Nitrobacteraceae > Bradyrhizobium > Bradyrhizobium sp. WSM4874. Next base: position 19,636 of record NZ_JBVVPR010000039.1, on the reverse strand, counting down.
TCAGCCCGCGCCGTTCAACGCGGCGCTGGGGCTGAATGGACGGATGCGCAAGGCGGCGGGCCACGAACGTTCATGGCCTGGCTCGGCGTCGGCTCCGGCGTGCTGTTTGCGTTGGTGATTGCGAACCAGTTCGCCGCCTTCCTCATGATCAGCCCATGCCTGCGCTGAGCTTTGCAGCACTGCTGCTCGCGCTGCTCGCGGCGCCGGCCGATGCGCACGGACTATCGGATGTCGATCCCGGCTCGCTGTGGAGCTACGATCCCTGGCTCATGGCCCCGCTCTATGCCGTCGGCATCGGCTTCTATGTCGGAACGCAGCGGCTCTGGCATCATGCGGGCGGCGGTCATGGCGTCAGCTTCCGCCAGGTGGCCGCGTTCTGGACCGGATGGCTGGTGGCCGCACTTGCCGTGACCTCGCCGCTGCACTGGCTCGGCGAGCGTCTGTTCACCGCGCACATGGTCGAGCACGAACTGCTGATGGTGGTCGCGGCCCCGCTGATGGCGTTCGCCCGGATCAATGGGCCGATCCTGTGGAGCCTGCCAGGCCGGCTTCGCCCGGCAGCGGGTCGCATGCTCAATCTGCCGATCCTGGCGTGGCCGTGGCGTTTTGTAAGCCACCCCATGTGCGCGACCATCCTCCACGGCGCGGCGCTCTGGGTCTGGCATGCACCGCCGCTATATGCATGGGCGCTAGAGAATACGGCGATCCATCGTCTCCAGCACATCAGCTTCTTTGCGACCGCGCTGTTGTTCTGGTGGGTGCTGCTGCATGGCCGCGGTCAGGGCCGTAGCACCCGAATTCGTGACGGCATCGCTGTCGCGTGTCTGTTCATCACGATTTTGCATTCGGGTGTCCTCGGGGCTCTGCTGACGGTGTCGCCGCGGCTGTGGATCCCGGGCCAGGGCGCCCTCGCTGGCGAATTTGGCCTCTCGGCACTGGAGGACCAGCAGCTCGCCGGCATCCTGATGTGGGTGCCCATGGGCATACTCTATACCGGCGCGGCGTTGTTCTTCGCTCATCGGTGGCTGACTGCGAACGGCGGCCATTCCCACCTGCCGCTCTCTTCAACATCCGAGCTGAGCGATGCTGCATAGGAACCGCAACTTCTGTTCGGACGTTCGCCTGTCGACTGCGACACTCCACGGAGGCCACATGGAAAAACGATCCGTCATGGCGGCAACGACTATCTTCACCGCGGCATTCTTGATGCCTGCAATCTTGAACGCGCAGGACCCACCCCGGCCAGGGATGTCGTGCCCGGTCGACCATGACAAGCTCGCCGATATCCTCAAGAAGAGTGTCAAGCCGGGCGGCGGCCCGAGCAACGGAGGTCTCGACAACAACGAATGGGCTGCCGTCGTCAATCGACAGGGTGTCGTCTGCGCCGTCGCCTATAGCGGCAGTGAGGCCGATGATCAGTGGCTTGGCAGCCGGGCCATCGCAGCCGAGAAGGCCAATACGGCGAATGCATTCAGCCTGAAGGACAAAGCCATGGCGACGGCCAATCTCTATGCCGGTGCGCAGCCCGGCGGATTCCTGTTCGGCGCGGCACTCGGCAACCCGCCGTCCCCGGAAGCCTTGTACGCCGGATCTCCGGACAGCTTCGGCACGGCCCAGGATCCAATGGTGGGCAAGCCGATCGGCGGCACCATCGTGTTCGGAGGCGGGCTGGCGCTCTATGACGGCAACGGCGTGGCCGGTGCGCTGGGTGTGAGCGGTGACAGTTCCTGCGCCGATCACAACGTCGCCTGGCGCGTGCGCCACCAGCTCGGGCTCGACCGGGTGCCCGCCGGAGTCAGCCCGAACATGAAGGACGCGATCATCTATGACATCGGCCCTGACGGCAAAAGTCCGTCTGGATTTGGTCACCCCAAGTGTAACGGCAAGGAAGATCAGATCGCAGTCGACCTCGGCGCCGGCGTATCCGGCAACGTCGTGAGATAGCGCTTCCTCGCCGTTTTTTGGAACTAAGCAAAGACGGAACGTTTGTACGTTCGCAAACCGGCCTGCGAACGCGGCACGGCCCCATCACTGCCGTGGAGTCTTTACATATGTTAGTGCGTAGCTTCACGCGGTTGCTGAGCGTGGTGTGCGCGTCCTGCGCGTTGCTGTCGCCCGCCTCGGCACAGACCGATCTGGCCAGCCGCATGAAAGACCCGGCCCAATGGCCGATGGCCGCGCGTGACTACGCCAACACACGCTACAGCGAACTCGATCAGATCAACGCGACCAACGCATCGCGCCTCCAGCTTGCATGGACGTTCTCGGTGGGCGCCGATCGAGGCCAGGAGGCGGCGCCGCTCGTGGTGGACGGCACCATGTATGTGGTCGGCCCCTATGCAGGGCCCTATCCCAACCGTGTATTTGCGCTCGATGCCACGACAGGCGAATTGAAATGGTCCTACGCGCCGAAGCCGGAGCCCGCGGCCGCGGGCGTCGCCTGCTGCGATGTCGTCAATCGCGGGCTCGCCTTCGACAATGGCAAGGTCTTCCTCAACACGCTCGATAACCACACCGTCGCGATAGACGCCAAGTCCGGCAAGGAGCTGTGGTACACGAAGCTCGGGGAGATCAACAAGGGCGAAACCATCACGATGGCTCCCATCGTGGTGAAGGGGAAAATTCTCGTCGGCAACAGCGGCGGCGAACTGGGCGTGCGCGGCTGGGTGACCGCACTCGACGAAAACACCGGCGCCATCGCCTGGCGCGCTTATTCAACAGGGCCCGATAAGGACGTGCTGATCGGCGACGATTTCAAGCCGTTCTACGACAATCTCAAAGGCCAGGATCTCGGCGTGAAGAGCTGGCCCGCCGATCGCTGGCAAGTGGGTGGCGGCACTGTTTGGGGCTGGATCTCCTACGATCCCGATCTGAACCTGATCTACTACGGCACGGCCAATCCGAGTCCCTGGAACGCGAACCAGCGCAGCGGTGATAATCTCTGGAGCGCGTCGATCTTCGCGCGAAATCCAGACACAGGCCAGGCGAAATGGGCCTACCAACTCAACCCGCACGATCTGTTCGACCACGACGAGATCAACGAGAACGTGCTCGTCGACCTCGAGCTGAATGGACAGCCGCGCAAGGTGCTGATCCACCCCGGCCGCAACGGCTACATGTACGTGATGGATCGCGCCACCGGCGAGGTGATTTCGGCGGACGCGTATGATTTCGTCAACAGCTACAAGGGCGTCGATCTGAAGACAGGCAAGATCATCCCGAACGAGGAGAAGACTCCGCTTGTCGGCAAGACAGTCGAGAACATCTGCCCGAGCGCGCCGGGCGCCAAGGATTGGCAGCCGAGCGCGTGGTCACCGCGCACAAAACTCCTCTATGTGCCCCATCAGCATCTCTGTATGAACTTCAAGGCTTCTCAAGTCGGCTATATCGCCGGCACGCCCTATGTCGGCGCAGACGTCGACATGTATGCCGGCCCCGGCGGCTATCGCGGCGAGTTCATGGCGTGGGACCCCATCGCGCGCAAGAAGGTCTGGGAGATTCACGAGAAGCTGCCGGTTTGGAGCGGCGCGCTGGTGACGGCTGGCGACGTCGCGTTCTACGGCACCATGGATCGGCTTTTCAAAGTGGTCGACGCCAAGGATGGGCGCGTGCTCTGGCAATTCCGCGCCGGATCCGGGTTCATCGGCCAGCCGATCTCGTATCGCGGCTCCGACGGACAGCAATACATCGCGATCCTGTCGGGCGTCGGCGGCTGGCCGGGGGTGGTGGCCAATGCCGAGGTCGATCCGCGGGTGCGCAACGGCGCCCTTGGCTTTACCGGCGCGACGCAGGATTTGCCGTTCTACACCGCCGGCGGGAGCGAGCTGCTGGTCTTCAAGCTCGGCGGCGCAAATGGTGAGGACACCAGCCATGCGCCTTCTAAATAAGCGTCCCGGCATATCCCTTGGCATTCTCCTCGCGCTCGCGACAACAGCAGCGGCGGCGTCGGAGGGTGAGCTTCGCGTCTGTGCCGATCCCAACAATCTGCCGTTCTCGAACAGCGCCGAAGCAGGATTCGAGAACAGGCTCGCGGCCATGGTGGCCGAGCATTTCAGCCAGCAGGTCTCCTACACCTGGTGGGCGCAGCGCCGCGGCTTCATCCGCAACACGCTGAAAGCCGGCAGATGCGACGTCGTCATGGGCGTGCCGTCCGGCTATGAACTCGTCGAGACGACCAGGCCCTATTATCGCTCGAGCTACGTGTTCGTCACGCGGCAGGACCAGCACCTCGAGCTTTCGTCCCTGCTCGACCCGCGCTTGCATCACCTCGTGATCGGCGTGCATCTGATCGGCGATGACGGCAACAATCCGCCGCCCGCGCAGGCGCTCGGCGACCAAGGCATCGTCGACAACGTCCGCGGCTACTCCATCTACGGTGACTATCGCCAGGCCGATCCGCCGGCACGCCTGATCGAAGCCGTCGAAAGCGGCAAGATCGATGTCGCCGCAGCCTGGGGTCCGCTCGGCGGATATTTCGCCCAGCGCTCTCCCGTCCCCCTGACGGTCACGCCGATCCGGGATTACGAACGCTTTCCATCTCAGCAATTCCAGTTCGCCATCGCGATGGGCGTGCGCAAAGGCGACGACGTTTTGCGCGACCGACTCAACGCCTTCATCGACGAGCATCGGTCCGAGATCAGGTCGCTGCTGCGCAGTTACGGCGTTCCGCTGGTGGACCAACCGGTTACGGTGTCGGGAGGACATGAATGATGTCTGCTCCAGTGCTGCGCGCGAGCGCCCTGTCGTTGCTGCTGGCGGCCGTGCCGAATGGCGCGGCGCTGGCCCAGCAGACCCTGCCGCAATCCCAGGAGGCGCAGATGCCGACGCTGTCCCCGCGCCTGAATTTCGGTGGCAGCGTCGGCAACGGCCGGCCCGGCGTCTTCATGCAGGTCCCGGTCAGCCACCTCCATCCCGGCGCGCAGCCGGACCCGCCGCAAATCAAGAATCCCGTGCAAGGCGATCCCAACGCGCAGCAGCGTGGGATGACCTACTATGTCAACTTCAACTGCGTCGGCTGCCACGCGCCCAATGGCGGTGGCGGCATGGGGCCGGCGCTGAGCAACAACATCTTTATTTACGGCGCGCAGCCCGAGAACATCTTTCTGTCGATCTACCAGGGGCGGCCAAACGGAATGCCGGCCTGGGGCGGCGTGCTGCCCGACAGCGTGATCTGGGACCTGGTCACCTATATCGGCAAGATCAGCAACGAGCCGAGCCACCAATGGGGCCGCACCTTTTCGGCGAGTCTGCCGTCGCCCGAGGTCGAGCAGGTCCCGAGCGAGCAGGTCTCCACGACCGATCCCTGGTCTGCCACCAAGTCTTTCAATTTCGGCCAGAAGCCCTGATCGGCCGAGCGGAGCAGCGATGGTGAATCCGATCACGAGATTGCTAGTCACCGCACTCCTGGCTACCGCTACCGCCGCCTGCGAGGCTGCGGGCCCGGATAACTTCATCGGCGACGCGCGTCGTGGCGCCGACCTCGTCAAGCAGTACCAGTGCGGCGGCTGTCACGATATTCCCGGTATTGCCGGCGCCGAAGGTAACGTCGGCCCACCCCTGCATCGGATCGGCACGCGGACCTACATCGCCGGCTACATCCACAATTCGCCGGACAACATGGCTGACTGGATCGAGGATCCACAGCGGGCGTTGCCGGGCAATGCCATGCCGCGAATGGGCATTTCGCAGAAGGACGCGCGGGACATCGCGGCGTTTCTCTATACGCTGAAGTGATCATCATGACATCGACACACCGTTCGACGAACTGGTTCCGCGAGGCACCATTGCTGGCCGTCACCGTCGTGGTCGTCGCTATCATGGGACTGGGCCTCCTCGCCGGCGGCGCCTGGCTCGTGGCCCTCGGTGGCTCCATCTACTATCTGATCGCGGGCATCATGCTTCTGCTCACGAGCTGGCTGCTCGCGCGCCGTCGTGCCGAGGCGCTCTGGATTTATGCGGCGCTGCTGGGCGGGACGATGGCGTGGGCGATCTGGGAAGCCGGATTCGATTTCTGGTCGCTCGCCCCGCGGGGCGACGTATTGGCACCACTCGGCGTCTGGCTGCTGTTGCCCTTCATTGTGCGTCGACTGGCACCGCGCATGCGGACCGCACGTTGGGCGCTCGGCCTCGTGCTGATCGTAGCCGTGGTCGTGCTCGGCGTTTCCCTGACGAGGGACCGGCATGATATCGCCGGCACGATACCGGAGATCGAAACGACGGGCGCTGTTGCCTGGTCCGAGCCGACCCGGCCCGACGCCGGCGAGAACTGGACGGCCTACGGCGGCAGCGGCTTCGGCACGCGCTTCTCGTCGCTGAGCCAGATCACCAAGGACAACGTCAAGGACCTCAAGCTCGCCTGGGAATTCCGCACCGGCGACCACAAGGGCCCTGATGATCCCGACGAGATCACCAACCAGGCAACGCCGCTCAAGGTGGGTGATCTGCTCTACACTTGCTCGCCGCACCAGATCGTGTTCGCGCTCGAAGCTGCGACCGGAAAGCTGCGCTGGAAGTTCGATCCGCAGGTCCAGCACAACAAGGCGTTCCAGCACATGACCTGCCGCGGCGTGTCCTATCACGCGACCAGGCCCGGCGCGGTCACTGCCGACGGCACGCCGGCGCCGAGCGATTGTGCGGGGCGCATCTTCGTCCCGACCAACGACGGGCGGATGTTCGCGCTCGATGCCCAGAGCGGTGTGCCTTGCCAGAGTTTCGGCAACCGGGGACAGATCGACCTCAAGCAAGGCAGCGAGATCCAGACACTCGGCTTCTACGAGGGCACCTCGCCGCCCATCGTCACGGATAAGGTGCTGATCGTCGGCGGAGCGGTGATCGACAACTATTCCGATCGCGTCCCGTCGGGCGTGATCCGCGGCTTCGATATCTATTCGGGACGGTTGATCTGGGCGTTCGATGCCGGCAATTCCGATCCGAACGAGATGCCATCCGCCTCGCACTATTTTACAGCCGGTTCACCCAATTCGTGGAGCATTTCGGCGGTCGACGAGAAGCTCGGACTCGTCTACGTGCCGCTCGGCTCGAGTTCTCCGGATATCTGGGGCGGCGGCCGTTCGCCCGAAAACGAGCGCTACGATTCCGCATTGATTGCGCTCGATGTCTCGACCGGAAAACTGCGTTGGTCGTTCCAGAACGTGCACCACGATCTCTGGGACATGGATATGCCGTCGCAGCCCAGTCTGGTCGATTTGCGCTCTGACGGCGGCGTGACGCCTGCGATCTACATCCCCGCAAAGACCGGCGACATCTTCGTGCTCGACCGCCGCGATGGGCGTCAGTTGGTGCCCGCACCGGAGAAGCCGGTGCCTCAGGGCGCCGCGAAGGGAGACCGGCTGTCGCCAACCCAGCCTTTTTCGGAATTGAGCTTCCGCCCCTCCGGCATGCTGACGGACGCGCAGATGTGGGGCAGCACGATGTTCGACCAGCTCGCCTGCCGGATCAAGTTCAAGCGCCTGCGCTATGAGGGGCCGTTCACGCCGCCGTCTGAACAAGGCACGCTGGTGTTTCCCGGAGACTTCGGCATGTTCGAATGGGGCGGCATTGCCGTCGATCCGCAGCGCCAGATTGCGATCGCAAACCCTCAATCGATTCCCTTCGTCTCGCGCCTCGTGCCGCGCGGGAAGGACAATCCGACCGCGCCGAATGCGGCGCATCCGCCGGGAACCGAGCTTGGCGTGCAGCCGATGTACGGCGCGCCCTACGGCGTCGACCTCGGCATTTTCCTCTCGCCGCTCGGCATCCCCTGCCTTGCGCCGCCATGGGGCAACATCGCAGCGATCGATCTCAAAACGCACAAGGTGGTCTGGCAGCATCGCATCGGCACGATCCGCGATCAGGCCCCGTTGCCGCTGCCATTCAAGCTCGGCGTTCCCATGCTGGGCGGTCCGATCGTCACCGCGGGCGGCATCATCTTCATCACGGGAACGATGGACGACTACATCCGCGCGTTCGACGTTCGCGATGGCCGACAGCTTTGGCAGGACCGCCTTCCTGCCGGCGGCCAGTCGACGCCGATGACCTATGAGGCCGGCGGCAAGCAATACGTCGTCACGGTCGACGGCGGCCACGGCTCGTTCGGAACTAAACTCGGCGATTACGTGCGGGCTTACGCGCTGCCGTGATCTGCCTCGGCAGGACTTGCTTGTACTTGCCCACGCCTTGTCCCGGTCTGCCGGCGCGACGCGCAACTGCTGAAGCCAGGAGAGCCACGCCCGCAGCCAGTCCCAGCGCCGCGAGCCCCTGACTGATGACCCCGGCAGGTGGAAGCTGCTTGCGCGACAGCCAACCGCCGTCGATCGACGTGCCTTGCGGACCAGCTTCGATCATGGTGCCCTCGCTGCTCTTTGCGGGGTGCGCGCGCGACAGCAGGTAGCGGAAGGCAGCTCCCACGATGTTCTCGGTGATCTGCGGAGCCATCGCATAGGCAATCTGGCCGGCACGAGCCGGCCAGCCCACGGCGACCTCGTCTCGGGGTGCGCGAACGAGGCTCACAAACGTCTCGGCAACATCCTCCGCCTGATACAGCAGCGGACCGGGATCGAGCGTCCGGCCGGACATGTTGGCGCCGTGGACGAAGCCCGGCGTGTCGACCATGGCCGGGAAGACGCCGCAGACGTGAATGTTGCGGTGAGCACTGAGCTCCTGACGCAGGCTCGCGGTGAAGCCCCGCAGGCCGAACTTGCTGGCCGTATAGGCCGCAGCAAAGGGCGTCGGCGCCCAGCCGCCGAGCGAGATGTTGTTGATCAGGATGCCGCGGTTCTGGCGCAGGAAGATCGGAAGCACCGCGAAAGCGCCATGCATTGTGCCGAGGAGATTGACCTCGATCGTTCGGCGATGAAGCGCGATATCCGCATCCTGGTAGGCCCCGAAAACGCCGGTACCGGCGTTGTTGATCCAGACGTCGATGCCACCGAACGCGTCGGCGGCCTCTCGGGCCAGTCGCTGCACCGCCTCGGCATCGGTGACATCGGTCGCGATCGCCAACGCGCGGCCTCCGAGCGCCTCGCATTCCGCAGCAAGGCTCGTCAGGACTTCAGCACGGCGTGCCGCCAGGACCACGCTTGCGCCCTTGCCGGCGAAGGCCAGGGCCGCAGCACGCCCGATTCCGCTCGAGGCACCGGTTATGACGACGCGCGTGCCGGTCATTTGGCGCGGCTCAGATCCGGAGCCGCCCGCGGGAAGCAGCCAGTTCAGGGATCGTCGGAGGCGCTCGCCCCCATGCGTTTCGAACCAGTCGCCATGCGCGAAAATCACCCGCTCCGGAGACAGCCGAATAAGCCGCTCCGCTGCGGACCGCACGGAACGGCCGCCGAGGCGCAGCAGCAGCCGCAGATAGACCGGCGCCGTGCCGTTCGGCTTGGAAATGCCGAGGAGGTTCGCCGCGGCCTCGTTTGGCGCGCTGAGATCATTGGGATCGAGATTTTGCACGAGATCCGTCAGGATCAGTGTCCGGCTGCGCTTGTCGAACAGCTCGATCTCGGAGAACATCGGAGCGTTCACCGAGACGGCTTCGAGGTCGGCCCTCCATTCCTCAGGCGTCGTGTCTCCGAGCTCGCGGTCGATGCGGATGCGTGCTGCTCGAACTTGCCTGCGCGCCGAAAGGCCCCGCGCCGCGAAAATCGTCACCTGTGGCAGCTCCTTCTGCCAGTCGGACAGGAACATCCAGTGCGCGATATTCGGCGCGAGCAAGTACCTTATCGTCCCAAGCCGCTCCAGCTCACCGCGGAGGGCCGGCGAATATCTCACCGGCGAATGCAGCACGAGATCGCCGTTCGACAGCCGAATGACGGTCATGCGCACCAGGAGTTTCAGACCGGCGGCGCTGATCGGGGCGTCGTCCACGACCCAGATATCGTCCGTCGCGCGCGACAGACGGGCGGTCGACAAGGTGGCGTCGGAACTTTGCATGAGCGTCTTCCATCACAAGGCGTTTGCTCAAGCTTCGGGAGCGACGCTCGTTCCTCGCTAGGAAGCCCGAGCCTGCTTGCGGGCATTGCGTCGGCGACGGCGCGCCGCGAGTCGTCCTCGGACCCTCTCCGCCGGAATGTGCCGCGAGATTGCCGGGGCAAGCTCCGGCTCTGAGTGGCGTTGTTCGGCCGCAATAGGGGCTTGGTCCGGACGAGCTTCCATCAGATCGAGCACCGCGCGGCCCTTGGCCGTGATGCGCCACCCGCCATTTGTCCGGTCGATCAGCCCTTGCGAAAAGATGTCCAGGCCGGGCACCCGCGCGCCCAGCCGCCGGGTACGCTCCGTCCAGTCGCGACCGCTGGTCGCCAGAATGGCCATATCCCGCTTGAGATCCTCCATTGCGGCGAACCCATCCGGGTAGCTCACCAGGATCTTGAGGACCGTCACGTGGAAATTCACCCCCGCCCCCACATGACCATCGTCACATCGTCGGGATTTCAGAGAGGGCATTGCGGGCCGCCTGTTTGAGGCGATCCGCACAGATGTCACCCCTGCTTGCAGTCTCCAGAAGCTTCGATGCGACGCGCGTCCGGGCGCCAATCTCACAGCGTGGAACACCTTCACACACCTCGTCGAGAACGGTGCGCAACAACGCCTTGGTCGCGGTATCGATCATGGAAAGCCCCAGCGGAAAGGTTCACGGTAGGGCAACCGCTCCGGCCTGTGATTCAACATTGTTAATGATCTGAAAATTTGCTGGCCTGGCCACCCGTCGCCTTTGGTCGGGTCTCCGGCTGCTGGGGCGATCCACGAGCGGTATGGCGCAGAACGAACCACTTTCCCAAAAGGAAATCACGTTGCAAATGATCGAGCGACCTTTCCAACAGTGGACATGAGCTCTCGTTCTCGCGGCGCGTTTCGCCCGAGCTTTGCCTGGTCATTCCGCCCTCAAAGCCAAGAGGGCGCAGGGAAGGCCGGGTGCCGGCTGGCACCCGCGGTCCGCTGCGCGAAGATGTAGCGCAAGGAAACCGCACAGCAGCATACAGGTGTAGCCAATCACTCGGCCTTCCCTGCGCGATGGTTGGACGGCTTATGCCGTGCTCTCCCGGGAGCCGAGTTCCTGCTGGCCTCCCTCGCCCCAACGAAATTCACCGGCATCGCGCCGGTTGACGCGGATGCCGCATTCGCCAGGGCTTGACCGTAGCAACGACGGCCAGGACCACACGGTTTTGCCGTACGCACGGCCCGTCATTTCGCCACCGGTTTCGACGACGTTGTGCACGTTGCCGCCGACCTGATGACGAGACGAAGCCTAGCAGCGCCGCTCGTCGGAACGAAGCCTTGGGCTCACGGAGAGCAATCCGCCCTGCCCACGCCTCTCGCACCCGAACGCTGCCGCGTCCACCGCAAGCCCGGCTCGCGAACGTGACGACACAAGATCGCCCCTCAAGAATGAGCCGGGATGAGCGACACATACGCCAATTCCGAATTTCGGTAAAGTGGAATATTTTATGGAGAGGGGTTGACGGGGGTGTGTTGCCCGACGGGGCTGGTGCCGCTCCCCTTAGAGCAACGGATTGGCTGATTTCCACGGAGGTCTAATGACCGAGGGATCTGCCATGGGTTGGTCACCGCTGTATGTTCTTATTTCGTTCGTGCCGGTCAAGGCTGCCCGCCATGTATTCCGAGCGCCTGACCGGGACGTGGCATCAATTTGCGGTGGACACCTGCGGGCGGTGTCGGAACTGTGCCGCGCCGTTCGTCTTGAGTCCAAGTCCCCGTAATGGAGTGTTGCGTAGCATGGCCCCCCGCGCGAACTGGAAAGGCTTTTTGCGTCTCTCGTTGGTCACCTGTCCCGTGGCGCTCTACCCGGCTACGTCGGAGAGTGAGAAGATCTCCTTCAACCAGCTCAACCGTCAGACCGGTCATCGGATCAAGTACGTGAAAGTCGACGCCGACACCGGGGACGAGGTGTCCAACGAGGACATCGTCAAGGGCTACCAGCTCGAGAAGGACCAGTTCATCGAGGTGACCAAGGAGGAGCTTGAGGAGATCGCGCTGGAATCCACGCGGACCATCGAGATAGACGAGTTCGTGGACAAGGCCGATATCGATCCGCGCTACCTAATCCGCCCCTACTACATCCGTCCGGACGGAAAAGTCGGCCACGACGCCTTCGCGGTCATCCGCGAGACCATCCGCGAGATGAACAAGGTTGCGATCGGGCGCGTGGTGCTCACCAACCGAGAGCACATCATTGCGCTCGAGCCGATGGACAAGGGCCTGGTCGGCACCTTGCTGCGGTATCCCTACGAGGTCCGTAGCGAGCAAGAATACTTCGAAGAGATCCAGGACGTCAAAGTCACCAAGGACATGCTCGATCTGGCCAAGCACATCGTGAACCAGAAGGCCGGATCGTTCGAGCCGGAGAAGTTCGAGGACCACTACGAGACCGCGCTGATCGAGCTCATAAACCAGAAGCGTGCCGGCAAGCCGATCGTGCCGAAGGATCGGCCGAAAGGCGAGAACGTCGTCGATCTGATGGACGCGCTACGCAAGAGCGTCGGCGGGGCAGCAGCCAAGACCGAGGCTCCGAAAAAGTTTGCCAAGAAGAAGAAGAAGGCTGCCGCCGCTCAGAAGGAGATGCTGATGCCGATCGCCGGTAAGAAGCCGGGTAAGGAAGCGGCGAAGAAGCCGACAGCAGGCGCGCGGAGGAGGTCGGCGTGAGTTTGTGAACATCCGGTGATGCCCGATGGCAGTTACGGACTGACATGGAAGAGGTCGCGCATGTCAGGGCTGAGTTGCGGCTCGGCACAGCGGGATGGAATGTTCCGCGAGTCTCGAAGGAAAGAGTTGGCGGGGTAGGTAGCCAACTTGAACGCTACGCGCGGGTGTTGAATGCCACGGAGATCAACTCATCATTTCATAAGCCGCACCGGCGTTCGACCTATGAGAAGTGGGCGAACGCGACGCCAGATGATTTCCGCTTTTCGGTAAAGGTGCCGAAGTCTGTTACTCATTCGTCACAGCTTGCGCGGGGTGAACTCGATCGATTCATCGAAGAGAGCGCCGGACTTGGCGCGAAGCTCGGGGTTTTGCTCGTTCAGTTTGCGCCTCGCAGAATGTTCGTTGAGTCCGATGCGGAGTTCCTGTTCCGCGCACTGCAGGAAAGGACCTCAGCCGCTCTCGCTTGCGAGCCGCGTCACGTCAGCTGGTTCACGCCCGAGGTCGGCGCTTGGCTCAGGGAACGTCAGATTGGCCGCGTCGCCGCGGATCCGGCGCGGGTGCCCGATGCCGACCTGCCGGGCGGGTGGCCGTGCCTGTGCTATTTTCGACTGCATGGAGCGCCGCGCATCTACTACTCCGCGTACGACAGCGCGTTCCTTCGAACCCTGAAGCGGCGGCTCGGTGCTGCGTCTTTGTCGAGTGAGACCTGGTGCATCTTCGACAACACCGCCGCCGGGGCAGCACTCGAGAACGCACTAGACTTGCTCGCTTGAAGGGCTTTGCAGCGGCCAATTGATATCCCTCACGTCCTCCAACTTCGTCGAAGGCTTTGAGGCTCGCACGCATCCGTTGCCATCCGAGCGGCGCGACAGCGCAGGCGACCTAATCGGAACGTGGCGGGCACTCCGGGCACGTATCGCCAATCGAATGCAAAACCTCGCGCACTTGCCCGACGGCCTGATCCGGAGACAAGCCCTCGGGTGGTTCCTGCCTGGCGATATCCAATGCGTGCTCGCGCGCATGCGGGTCGGCCCGGTCCTTCGCCCAGCCGTGCTCCTCGCATTCGTGGATGGCGCCCGCCTCCTGCAGCACGCTGAGCGCCCATCCGCGCAGCGTTCGGATCGCTGGCCGCCTTTCCTTCGTCATCAGCATCGAACCTGCTCCTGCCCGGACGAATCCTTTTGCCCGTCTTCTCGTTCCGAGCGGTTAGCACGCAGCAGGGATTCGCAATCGGCAGAGCTGAGGTTTGTCCCGTGTTCCGCGCTCTGGCACGATCGCGTTCGGCTGCAGCACGGCTCGGCCGAAGAGGCCGCGGAAAGTTTCGATCAGTTCGTAAACTCCCGGAAATCCTACACTCGGACCAATAGCTGTCCCGCTTGGCTTCCCGGTGCTTGGTGGGTCTGGCCCATCCTTAGAATAGATCGCAAGGGTTCTGCCCGCTGAGGCGCGCCCACGCTTCAACTCAGGGCGCCGAACCGTCAAACGCTGTACCACCGCGCCTTCGCGAAAAACTCCTGATACTAATGTGGTACCATGAAAGTTCGAGGATCCCAGATTAGCAGGAAGTGCCTGATTTTTTGGTAGCGGGAGAGGGACTCGAACCCCCGACCCCAGGATTATGATTCCCGTGCTCTAACCAGCTGAGCTACCCCGCCACAGGGTCGCGAGGGCCGAAACAAGCCGATCTCGCGAACGCGCGGCATATAAGGAAGGGGGCGGCGGCCTGTCAATCCGAGTTTGCTTCCGCTTTGGCTAAAGCTTCCGCCTTCGCCAAGGCTACGGCGCGACAAGTCCGCGGGCAGGAATGGATGGGTGTGTTTGGGCCGAATCTCGGGCCACATTCGTCATGGCCGGGCTTGTCTCGGCCATCCACGACCTTTGCAGGCGGCCACAAGAACGTGGATGCCCGGGACGAGCCCGGGCATGACGACGAGATTGGGGATGCGGAACAGGGCTTCCGCCTACGCCAAGGCTTCGGCGCGACAAGCTATTTCGGCCGCACCGTCGGGTCACCGCCGGGGCTGCCGGGGGGCGGGATCACGGGCATGGCGCCGTTCGTGCTAGGCGCCGGGGCGTGCATCTCGGGGTCGACGCCGGAGGGCGGGCAAAGCACGCCGTCCGATTTTGCCAGTTTGTCGCCGAGAGGTTCCCGGGACTGGCCGGTGGTGGTGCCGTCGGCGGAGCGGTTCGGGCGGTCCTGCGGCGTGCAACCGGTGGCGTGTTGCGGGGACGGCGGTGCGGTTTGTTGCGGCGGCGTCGCCGGGGCGGGCGGAGCCTGCGCGATCGCGCTGCCGGAGGCGGCGATCAGGAGGCTGGCCAGAATGATGTTTGATGTGGTGCGCATGGGAGGGAAACGCGCGGGCGCCGCCGCGTGTTCCGCGACCCCGATCACGATTTGAGGTAGCGGATCAGCGAAAAGTGTCCCATCGGCGGCATCGGGCGGCGCTCGGCCAGCGTGACGCCGCCGTGTTTGGCGGCCCAGTCGACCAGGCGCTGCCACGGAAACTCCGGGCGCCAGCCGAGACGGCGCGCCAAGGGCGCAAACGCGAGCTCTGAAAGTTTGCGAAAACCCTTTTCGGCACCGATGTGGTTGACCAGGATCAGCTCGCCGCCGGGCTTCAAAACGCGCACGAACTCGTCGAGCGTGCCTTCGGGATCGGGCACGGCGGTGATGACGTATTGCGCGACCACCGCGTCGAAGAAGTTTTCGGGGAAGGCGAGGTTTTTCGCGTCCATCACCGAGAGCACTTCGACATTGGAGAGCCGCAAGCTCCGCACGCGCGATTGCGCCTTGCGCAGCATCGGCTCGGAGATGTCGACGCCGCAGATCCTGGTGGTGCGCGCATAATCGGACAGCGAGAGCCCGGTGCCGACACCGACGTCGAGGATGCGGCCGCCGATGCGGTCGGCCTCCGCGATGGTCGACTGCCTTCCGGCGTCGAACACCTTGCCGAACACGAGATCGTAGACCGGCGCCCAGCGGCCATAGGCCTTCTCGACCCCGGCCCGCGAGATGTCTGCTGCCATGCCCCCTGCCCTATTATATTTTTTAGCCGCGGACCGCTTCTGCGAGCGGCCTCGTCGTGCTGCTTGCGGCCTTCGCGGCGGCGCTTTGAATGAAGCCGCCGCCGAGCACGCGGGCCTGGCCACCGGCTGCGTCGTAGAACACGCAGGCCTGTCCCGGCGAAACGCCCTCTTCGCCGGCGACGAGCTCGACCTCGTAATGGCCGTTCGGGCCGCGCAGCCACGCCGGCTGGGGCGCGCGGGTCGAGCGCACGCGCACGAACATCTCGAGTCCATTGCCGATGGCGCGGTCGATGTCGCCACCGCCGATCCAGTTGACGTCGCGCAAGCTGATGCGGTGCATCTTCAGCGCCTCGCGCGGGCCGACGACGACGCGGCGGTTGGCGGCCTCCAGCCGCACCACGAACAGCGGCGCGGCGGCAGCGATGCCGAGGCCGCGGCGCTGGCCGATGGTGAAATTGGCGATGCCGTTGTGACGGCCGAGCACGCGGCCGTCGAGATCGACGATGTCGCCGGGGTCCATCGCGTTCGGCCGCAGGCGGGTGATGATGTCGGTGTAGCGTCCGGTGGGCACGAAGCAGATGTCCTGGCTGTCGTGCTTGTCGGCGACCGCAAGACCGAAGCGCCGCGCCAGCTCGCGCGTCTCGGGCTTGGTCATGTCGCCGAGCGGAAAGCGCAGATAATCCAGCTGCTCCTGCGTGGTCGCGAACAGGAAGTAGCTCTGGTCGCGATCGGAGTCGGCGGCACACACCAGCGCGCGCGAGCCGTCGTCGCGGCGGCGCGAGGCGACGTAATGGCCGGTGGCGAGCGCGGTGGCGCCGAGCTCGCGCGCCGTCTTCAAGAGGTCGCGAAACTTGACCGAGCGGTTGCACTCGATGCACGGCACCGGCGTCTCGCCGAGCGCGTAGCTGTCGGCGAAATTGTCGATGACGGATTCGCGAAAGCGGTCCTCGTAGTCGAGCACGTAATGGGGAATGCCGAGTTTGGCGGCGACATCGCGGGCGTCGTGGATGTCCTGGCCGGCGCAGCAGGCGCCCTTGCGATGGGTCGCAGCACCATGGTCGTATAGCTGCAGCGTGATGCCGACGACGTCGTAGCCTTCCGCCTTCAAAAGCGCAGCCGTCGTCGATGAATCGACGCCGCCCGACATGGCAACGACGACCCTGGTATCCTCAGGACGGCCTTCGAGATCCAGACTGTTGAGCATGGGCCTTAAAGCGTTGTGGACGGCGCGTTGGGCGATCCGCTTGGATGCTTCCGGCGGGACAAAAGCGATCCCCGGGAACCTAGAGTTCCCGAAGGGCGCGGCCTGCCCGGTCGAAAGCGGCTGAGAGCTGTCTCTTTAATATAGGCGGCCTTCCGGTGAAGCAATCACGGACCCCGCAAGGTTTACGGCAATTCTTGCCGGGGAGGCAGAAATGGCGGGGCTCGGGAAGGGCCAGCGGCGGAGCGCCAAATCATCAAGACTTTGATTTTACTCGATAAAATTGCTGCGCGCGAGGGTGGCCCGCTCCTTGCTACCTCTCATGGCGAAGATGTTTCCAAGGGGTTGCCTGTGGTCGGTCGTACGTCAGATGTCGTGGCAAGCGTGCAAGTCCAGAGCGCGCAGCAAAAGCCTGCCCGGTCGCAAGCACCGAAAGAGAGCTCCGCCAACGATTCCTTCGGCTCGCTAGTGGACAGCAATACCCAGGCGATCAGCGACAGCGCGGCGTCCGCCGCGCAGGACTCCCCGCGCCGGACCGATTCATCGTCCTCGGCCTCGGACAAGGGCCCGCGCGATCGTTCGGCGACCGACAAGTCCTCGCAGAGCAAGGCCAGCGACGACGCCGACAATTCCGCGTCCGCCAAAAACGACACCAAGAGCGATGCCACGGCTGATGCGGCCAAGGCTGATAGCAAGACCAAGGACAAGCCGGAGGCGTCCGACGCCAAATCGGCCGACAAGTCTGCGGACAAGTCCGACGAGACCAAGGGGGACGAGGCCGGCGGCACCGATGGCCTCGCCGCCGCCGCCGTCGATACCGCCGCCGCCGCGCAGATTGACGCGACGCTGGCCGCCTTACCCGATCCGAATGCACTCGTGGTGGCCGTCCCGGTCGATCCGAACGCGGCTGCGAACCAGGCCGCCGGCGCCGCCTCCTCGCCGCTGACGATCGCCGCCGCCGGCATCGCTGCCAGTGCGTCGATCGCAGCGCAGATCGCCGGCACCAAGATCGATACCGCGACGCCGGGCGACAAGAGCGCCAAGACCGCAAGCGCCAAGGTCGATGCCGACACCTCGGCAACGCTGGCCGATGCCGCGACCGGGGCGACCGATTCGACCGCGGCGGATGCGAAGACCAATGGCGGCCTGATCGCCGCCGTCGACCAGGGCACGCCAAAAACCTCGTTCAAGGCCGCAGCCCTCGCGCAAGGCGGGAGCGACGTCTCCAATATCGGCCAGGACACCGGCAAGGCGAACGCCGCGCAGACCTCGGCGACGGCTGCGTCCGCCAGCACGGCGCATCCGCAAGCCGACAAGCCGACAATCGACGCGAACGCGGCCGAGGCCGAGGCCAAGGCTGGGACTTCCGACCGCACCGCCGATGCGGCACCGGCGACGGCAACACCGCATGCCCATGCGGGCACGCAGGCCGCTGTCCCCACCACCGACAGCAGCGCGCAGGCGGCCTCCGCCATTCAAGCGCCGCTGACCAATACGACTTCGGCCGCGACCGCATCGACCGCGACGCTCACGGCGACCGCGGCAAATGCCAACGCCATACCGCTCAGCGGCGTGCCGATCGAGATCGCGGCCGCCGCACGCGTGGGCAAGACCCGGTTCGACATCAGCCTCGATCCGCTCGACCTCGGCCGCATCGACGTCCGCATCAATGTCGACCGCAACGGCCAGGTCACCTCGCATCTCACCGTCGAGAAGCCGGAGACGCTGCAGATGCTGCGGCAGGACGCGCCGCAATTGCAGCGCGCGCTCGACGATGCCGGCCTCAAGACCGGCAGCAACGGGCTGTCCTTCAGCCTGCGCGACCAGAATTCATCGGGCCAGAACTCCGGCCAGAACAACGACAATGGCGGCAATGCCCGCCGGCTGATCATCAGCGACGAGGACGCAGTTCCCGCGGCCCCGGTCGGGCGCAGCTACGGCCGCATGCTCGGATCGAGCAGCGGCGTCGACATCAGAGTGTGAGGAGTATCGAGACATGACCACCACGACTGGCACCACCGCTCCCTCGGTCGTCTCGGGCACGACCGACCTGCCGAAATCCTCGTCGAACACGAGCCTGGGCTCGAACACCGGCGCGACGCTGGCCGGCAACTTCCAGACCTTCCTGACGCTGCTGACGACGCAGCTGCAGAACCAGAACCCGCTCGATCCGCTCGACACCAACCAGTTCACCCAGCAGCTGGTACAGTTCGCCGGCGTTGAGCAGCAGCTCAAGACCAACGACTCGCTGTCCCAACTCGTCACCCTGCAACAGACCACGCAGGCGACCCAGGCGCTCGGCTTCGTCGGCAAGACCGCCCTGGTCGACGGCACGACCGGGACCATGACGAATTCGTCGGCGACCTGGCATCTCAACGTGCCCAGCGACGCCACCGTCGACATCACCATCGCCAATGCCAGCGGCCAGACCGTGTTCACCGGCAAATACACCGCCGGCGCGGGCACCGACGTGCCGTTCACCTGGAACGGAATGGGCAATGACGGCACGCAATGGCCCGACGGCAAGTACACGATCTCGGCCACGGGTAAGGACGTCGCCAACAACAATGTCGGTATCGCCGCGCAGGTGCAGGGCACGGTGTCGTCCGTCGACCTGACCCAGTCGCCGCCGCTGCTGACCATCGACGGCGCCAGCTACACATTGAGCCAGGTCAAGAGCATCATCGCGACGGCCAGCAACTAAAGGCGGAATGCCGCTGGATAATCGGTGTCGTCCTGGCGAAAGCCAGGACCCAT
>NZ_JBVVPR010000038.1:0-76805 GCF_055811835.1 Bradyrhizobium sp. WSM4874 | reverse complement strand
CTGCCGTAAACAACAAGTTCTTCATTTCTATTCTCATGTCTTGAGTGCCCCGAGCCTCGTGCGTCTTAACAACGTGCACGCAGATTGCTGTAACTGCACTGCAACATTGGTGCTGGAAGAAATGCGTGAACCAAACGCCGCGTCAGGTTGCGGCGTTGCAGATCTCTCCAACTGCTTGGCATGCCCCTTCGCTTGCGAGCTTAGATCGGCGCGGTGTGCTGCCTGTCGCGCACCAGAGAGCTTGGCGGCATCGCTCCACCTCGCGGCACTACTAGCGTGTTAGGTCGACGGGGCGCTCGGTAAGTGCGTGTTCCAGCCGATCGTGATCACGGTTTCCAGCGGATCGTGATCGCTATTTTAGCGATTGCGATCGGGGTAACCAGGAGGCGCGCACCGCTGACAGTCTGCAACCCGGCTACCTTGGTCTTTTGCCTAACTCCGACTGCTTCAGCTATTCGTGATTCTGCGAACGCTACAAGGAATGGGCCGGCCCCCTCAAGCCCACCCTGGCGCCAGGTCCATGTCGCCGGCGAGAAACTGTTCGTCGACTATTCCGGCCACGAGCTGGTTGACGGAGTACGATACACGCCAGTCCTGCTCTGGCTCCGCGGATGAAACCGTCAATGCAGGAGCGATCGGTTGGGCTTTCGGTCAGGCGGCGCCGATGGAGCAACGAACCCGGAAACTCTCACGCAAACAACCGCAGACGTTCTTCATGTGGGATCAGTCGTGTGAGGTCCGCGATAGGATCTCCCGAATTTCAGGCTCATAAGTGGCGCGGTTTTCGCCCATGGCACAAGTACGGATCTGATTAGGGTTGTGGGCACGTCCGCTCCGCGGACGGGGCTCTATGAGCCAGCTGCCGAGCCATGCTGTCTCGGCCCTTCGGGTGACGATGCCTCGCGCAAGACATAAAGTGCTCCTCGTCGAGGGCTCTCGGAAAACGGGCTCGCCTGTGGCGAGCGTTATTGCTGCCCCGTTCCCGCGTGCCGCTCAAACACCGGTGTTGTCGCTGCACTCGTCCCGCATGCCCCTTCGGACCGCTATGCTCGCGGCGGGGCTGACATTTCTCTCGAGGCGAGCTAGGTGAACACTGAAGCTGATCCCGAAGGCGCTGCGGCTCGCCATGAAAGGGACGTAGAAAAATCTACGCTTGTTCACGCTATCGCCCTCCAGCGCCCCAACGAAATCAAGCAGTTCGTATCCTGTTGCGATATCGTCAAACCAGAGTTTTCCGGCATCGTCTATCACGCCAACTATCTGCGCTTCATGGAGCGCGGGCGGACCAACCATCTGCGGCTGATGGGCGCGGAGCAGCAGGCATTGTTCGAGCAGGCCGAGACGGAAGACGCAAGCTTCGCCTTCGTGGTGCGCTCGATGCATCTCGATTTCCTCAAGCCCGCGCGGATGGACGACGTGCTCGACGTCGTGACCTGGCCGGTCGCGGTGAAGGGCGCCTCCATCGTGCTGGCGCAGGAGGTGCGGCGCGGGGAAAACGTGCTGGTGAAAGCCGAGGTGCGCGTCGCCTTCATCAGCGGCGGCCGGGCCCAGCCGATCCCGAAATCGATCCGCGCCTTGATGAAAGCTGATCTGATTTCGTGATCGGGCGATAGCGGACGGCCTCTCGACTCCCCCGCGGGCGGCGATAGATTGCACTCCCGCCAACCGATGAGGCCCTCATGTCGCGCCCGCCGCTTCCGCCCTTCACCCGTGAGACCGCCGCGCAAAAGGCCCGCATGGCCGAGGATGCCTGGAATTCGCGCGACCCGGTGCGCGTCTCGTTCGCCTACACCGAGGACAGCCGCTGGCGCAATCGCTCCGAGGTTTTTCAGGGGCGCGAAGCCATCGTCGCGTTCCTCACCCGCAAATGGGAGAAGGAGCACGACTACCGCCTGATCAAGGACCTCTGGGCGTTCGACGAAAACCGCATCGCCGTGCGCTTCCAGTACGAATGGCACGATGCGAGCGGCCAGTGGTATCGCTCCTACGGCAACGAGCAGTGGGAGTTCGACGAGCACGGCCTGATGCGGCGGCGCGAGGCCTCGATCAACGACGTCGTGATTGCGGAGAAGGACCGGCGGTTTCACTGGCCCGCGCCCGAGCCGAGGCCTGCGGATGTGGTGGGGTTGGGGACGGATCCGTTCTGAGCCTTGCAAACAACTCTCTCCCCTCATGGTGAGGAGCCGCGAAGCGGCGTCTCGAACCATGCAGGCCCGGATTGCTGCAGCATCCGGGCCTCTATCCTTCGAGACGCGCGCGAGCGCGCGCTCCTCAGGATGAGGGGATGGATTTGTGCGCCAAAAATCTCGTAATCGCGCCACCAAGCTTGGCGTGATCCATCGGCTTCGCCAGTGACTCCCTCGCGGTGGCAACGACCGCGTCCGGCGCCTTGCCGTCGCGCAGCTCGCAGCACACTTGCGCAAACTCCACGTCGAACTCGGGATGCGGCTGCACAGTCAGCGTCGCGCCGTTGGCGTAGAGCAGGCCGGCGTGCGGGGTGAATTCGGAGGAGAGGATCGTCAGCGCATCGTTCGGCGGCTCAATCACCTGGTCCTGATGCGAGCAGGCGATGGCGACCACTCCGCCGTCAACGACGCCGTTGTCCGGCAGCACCTGATAGACGTGCCGGCCGATGCCCCAGCCCTTCTCCGACTTGCGCACGGTGCCTCCGAGCGCCTGCGCGATCAATTGATGACCGAAGCAGACGCCGACCATCGGTGTCCTGTTGGCGTAGGCCGCGCGCACGAAATCTTCCAGCGGCGCGATCCAGTCGAGCCCGTCATAGACGCCGGCGGCCGCGCCGGTGATCAGCACCGCCTCCAAATTGCGCGGATCGGGAAGCGCGTCGCCGTTCGGGATGCTGACGATGTCGATCGTGGCTGCCGGATCCTCGGCGCGGATCATGCGCTCGAACATGTCGGGGAACGAGCCGTGGCGCTCGCGATATTCTTGTGGGACCTGCCCGGTTTCGATGATGGTGATGCGTGCCATGTGCCCTCGGGTGAAGGTCAATCCTAGTCGCTTCCTGCCCCATGTTGCTGGTGTGGCGCTGTACGCTCCAGCAGCGCACTCTCTTTCCGGACCTCGTCGAGAAACGCCTTGGCCAGGCGCGACAGCGGCTCGGCTTCCGACCATAGCATATAGGCCACCGCGTGCGTCGTCGGCGCGAACGGCCGCACGACGAGGCCGGTCCCGCCGTTCTGCCGCGGCGAGAAGGGATCGACCACCGCGGCGCCGACGCCGGCGGCGGCGAGCACGCAGGCCGTGTTGCAGTAGCGTACCTCGACGGTCGGCTGGAACGGCGCGCCGACGCGGGCGAAACTGTCACGCACAGCTTCACCGAGTCGCGTGCCGCGCTCGAGCCCGATGAAGGGCAGGCCGGACAGGTCCGCGGCCGAGATCACCGGCCGGTCGGCGAGCGGGTGCTGCGGCGGCAGCACGCACACCATCTCGCCGGTGTGCACCACTTCATGGGCGATGCCTGGATGATGTGTCAGCCCGAGCGCGAAGCCGAGCTCGGCGACGCGGTTGAGCACGCCTTCGATGATGCCCTCATAGCGCCGCACGTCGAAGAACACCCGCGTCTCCGGGCGGCGACGCAGGAAGCCCGACAGAGCCGAAGGGATGATGCTGTAGGCGAGCGGCGGCGTCGCGACCAGCGCGAGATGCCCGGAGCGGTTCTCGCGCAGATCGCGCATACGGTTCTCGAGCTTTGCGTGCAGCGCGAAGATCGCCTCGCTCTCCTTGTAGAGCGCCATCGCTTCCGTGGTCGGAAACAGCCGGTTGTTGACGCGTTCGAACAGCGCAAAACCCGCCTGCGCCTCCATCGTCTTCAGCGCATTGCTGACTGCAGGCTGCGACAGCGCCAGTTCGTCGGCGGCCGCAACCGTGGTGCGGTGGCGGATGACGGCGCGGAGAATCTCGAGCTGGCGCAGGTTCATATCACTGCCGATTATACTCTGGGCCAAAACATCATAGCAGAACGAATTGATTTTGCAGCCCCGCTTCCGCGTAATGGCAGCGGATTTGCACGTCGCATCAAAGGGTTCATCCGCCCATTGAGGCGCCACTGCGCACAGATTGGAGGCAATCTTGGTTCGTGTCCTTCGCGCCGCCGCCGCACAGATGGGGCCGACGCAAAAAGCCGATACGCGCGAGCATACGCTGTCGCGGATGCTTGCTCTGCTGGAGGAGGCGGCCGGCCGCGGCGCCAGCCTCGTGGTGTTCCCCGAGCTTGCCTTCACCACATTCTTTCCCCGCTGGCTGCTCGAAGGCGAGGCGCTCGACCATTATTTCGAACGCGGCATGCCGAACCCGAACGTCGCCGCCTTGTTCGATCGTGCGCGTGCGCTGCGCGTCGGCTTCTATGTCGGCTATGCCGAACGGACGCCGGATGGACGCCGCTACAATTGCGCCATCCTGGTCGATCGCGACGGCGAGCTGCTCGGCCGGTATCGCAAGGTGCATCTGCCGGGCTCGGTCGAGCCGCGACAAGGTGCGCGCTACCAGCAGCTCGAGAAGCGCTATTTCGAGTATGGCGATCTCGGCTTTCCAGCCTTCCGCTCCGGATCGGCCTGGGCCCACGCCATCATGGGCATGATGATCTGCAACGATCGCCGCTGGCCGGAATCCTGGCGCGTGCTTGGCCTGCAGGGCGTCGAGCTTGTCTGCATCGGCTACAATTCGGCGGCCTATGATCCCAATGGCGGCAGCACGGAAGACGCCTCGTTGCGCACCTTCCATTCTACGCTGGTGACGCAGGCCAACGCCTACATGAACGCGACCTGGGCGATCTCGGTGGCGAAGGCAGGCGAGGAGGACGGCTCCGGGCTGATCGGCGGCTCCTGCATCGTCGATCCCAATGGCCGCATTGTCGCGCAGGCCGCAACGCTGACTGACGAGGTGATCGTCGCCGACATCGATCTCGATCTCTGCCGCCAGGGCAAGGATAAGATGTTCAACTTCGCTGCGCACCGGCGGCCGGAGCAATACAGGGTGATCACCGAACGCGCCGGCGTCATCGAGCCCGCGGTTCTCGACGCAGACTGACAGGACGTTCCAACAACGTTGGCAAAGGAGCCGATATGACGCGCCTCTCGTATTTCCTCGGCCTCGCAGCGTTGGCTGCCGTGACGTCCGCGCAGGCGGTCGAGCTTCCGGCGGAGATCAAGCAGGCGGGCGCGTTGAAGCTCACAGTCAACTCGACCTACGCGCCGATGGAATACCGCGATCCCGCGACGAATGAGCTCGTCGGGCTCGACGTCGATCTGGCGAACGAACTCGCGAAGCGCCTCGGCGTGAAGATCGTCTGGAGCGAGACGCCGTTTGCCGAATTGATCCCGTCGCTTCAGACCAAGCGCGCCGACTTCATCATCTCCGGTATCTCCGATCGCGCCTCGCGGCGCGAGACCGCAGATTTCGTCGATTATCTGGGAACCGGCCCGCAGTTCTTCGTGATGGCGGAGAACGAAGCCAAGGCTGCGACCGATCTCTGTGGCAAGAAGGTCGGGACCACCCGCAGCACCAGCTTCCCGGTCGAGATCGAGAAGTGGAGCAAACAGAATTGCGAGCCGGCCGGCAAGCCAGCGATCCAGTACGTGCCGGGCGAGAACTCGATCGACGTTCGCAACCAGCTCAAGCAGGGCCGCATCGACGCCGCCGTGCAGGGCAGCGAGACGCTGCCTTATGCGCAGACGCAAGAATCCGGCAAATACCGCGTGATCGGCGAGCCCTTTGCCAAAGGCTATCAGGGCATCATGTTCCGCAAGGACGATGCGGCGCTTCGTGAGGTGGTGACCGAGAAGCTCAGCGCGATGATCGCCGACGGCTCCTACAAGGCCGTTCTCGACAAATGGGGTCTCGGCGCCAACGCGGTCGCCCAGCCCATGCTGAACGCAGCGCCGCAATGAAGATGGCACCGGCACTCGCGGAGGGTTTTCCCGACCTATCGGGGATGCGGATCGCGCGCAAGCCGCATTGGTTTCGCTGGATCAGCGCAGCGCTGATCGTTGCTGTGCTTGCATTGATCGTTCGCGCCTTTGCCAGCGGCCAGATCGAATGGTCATATGTCAGCCGCTTCCTGACCGTAAAGGTGATCCTGGAAGGCATCGTCAACACCATGGTGATGGCGGTGCTGGCGATGGCGCTCGGCATCTTCCTCGGCGTGGTGGTCGCGATCATGCGGCTGTCGCCCAATCCGGTGCTGAAGACCGTCGCAGCTGGCTACACCTGGTTTTTCCGCGGCACACCGCTGATCCTGCAACTGCTGCTGTGGTTCAATCTCGCGCTGGTGTTTCCGACCATCGGCATTCCCGGCCTTTGGAGCGCGCGCGCCGTCGACGTCATGACGCCGTTCCTTGCCGCGCTGCTTGGGCTCGGCATCAACCAGGGCGCCTATACGTCGGAAGTGATGCGCGCCGGCATGCTGTCGGTCGATATCGGGCAATATGAGGCGGCGCAGGCGATCGGCATGGGACGCTTGCGTGCGCTGCGCCGGATCGTGCTGCCGCAGGCGATGCGGGTGGTGATCCCGCCGCTCGGCAACGAGTTCATCGGCATGGTGAAGGCGACCTCGCTCGCCAGCGTCATCCAGTATCCGGAACTGCTGCACAACGCCGAAAACATCTACTACGCCAATTCGCGCGTGATCGAACTCCTGATCGTGGCCGGGCTCTGGTACCTCCTCGCCGTCTCGGTCCTGACGCCGCTCCAGATGCTGCTCGAGCGCCGTTTTGCGCGTGGCACATTGCGGCTCGCACGATGACAAAACCCCTCGTCGCGATCCGCTCCGTCAGCAAGAGTTTTGGCGAGTTTCAGGCTCTCAAGAATGTCTCGCTCGACATCCGGCCCGGCGAGGTGATGTGTCTGATCGGCGCCTCCGGCTCGGGCAAGACCACACTGCTCCGCTGCATCAACCAGCTCGCCGCGATCGACAGTGGCGGCATCTGGCTCGATGGCGAGCTCTTGGGCGTGCGCGAGCAGGGCGCGCGGCTGCATCGCCTCACCGAGCGCGAAATCGGGCGGCAGCGGCTGAAAACCGGCATGGTGTTCCAGCGCTTCAACCTGTTTCCGCACAAGACCGCGCTCGAAAACATCACCGAAGGTCCGCTCCAGGTGCAGGGCCGAAAACCCGACGAGGTGCGTGCGGAGGCGATCGAGCTGCTGCGGCGCGTTGGATTGTCGGCCAAAGCGGACTCGTATCCCGCCCAGCTCTCCGGCGGCCAGCAGCAGCGGGTCGCGATTGCCCGCGCGCTTGCCATGAAGCCGATGCTGATGCTGTTCGACGAGCCGACCAGCGCGCTCGATCCCGAGCTCGTCGGCGAGGTCTTGGCGGTCATGAAGGAGTTGGCGCGGAGCGGCATGACCATGATGGTC
Organism: Bradyrhizobium sp. WSM4874; assembly: GCF_055811835.1. NCBI lineage: Bacteria > Pseudomonadati > Pseudomonadota > Alphaproteobacteria > Hyphomicrobiales > Nitrobacteraceae > Bradyrhizobium > Bradyrhizobium sp. WSM4874. The sequence goes on along the minus strand of NZ_JBVVPR010000038.1, from coordinate 69,431 downwards.
GTGACGCACGAACTCGGCTTCGCGCGCGAGGTCGCCGACCGCGTCGTCTACATGGACCAGGGCGCGATCGTCGAGCAGGGGCGTGCATCCGATGTCTTGGGCGCGCCGCGCGAGGAGCGCACCAGGGCATTTCTTTCGGCAGTGATCTAGCATGGGGGCGTATTGATGAAGAGACTTCTGGTTACGGCAGCACTCGTTGGCGCCATGAGCGCTCCGGTCATGGCAATCGAGCTGCCGGCGGAGATCGCCAAGCGCGGCAGCATCAAGGTCGCGCTGGTGCCGAACTATCCGCCGATGGAGTTCCGCGATCCCGCCACCAACGCGCTGTCCGGCTTCGACATCGATCTCGGCGAAGCCATCGGCCGCAAGCTCGGCGTCAAGATCGAATGGCAGGAGACCAGCTTTGCCGAGTTCATGCCGTCGATCTCGACCGGTCGGGTGGACGCCATCCTGTCCGGCTTCACGGACTATGCCAGCCGGCACGAGATCGCGTCCTTCGTCGATTATCTGCGCAGCGGTCCGCAGTTCTTCGTGCAGCAGTCGCGCAAGGCGGAGTTCAAGGACGCAGCCGCACTCTGCGGCAAGAAGGTCGGCGCCAGCCGCCGTACCATGTTCCCGGCGCAGATCGCGGCTTGGAGCGAGAAGAATTGCGGCACCAATCCGATCCAGTTCGTCGGCACCGACGGCTCGGCCGACGCCCGCACCCAGCTCAGGCAGGGCCGCATCGATGCCGCCGCCCAGGGCAACGAGACGCTGCCCTACATCATGGACCTCGAGCCCGGCACCTATGCGACTGTGGGCGAGCCCATCGCGCAGCAATTCACCGGCATCGCCCTGCCGGTCAAGGAAAAGGCGCTGCAGCAAGCCATTCTGGAGGCGGTCGATGCGCTGATCGCGGACGGCACCTATCGTACGCTGCTTGCCAAGTGGAAACTGACCGACAACGCACTCGAAAAGGCGACCATCAATGCTGGACAGTAAGGCGCTCCAGAGCATTCCGCTCACCCCAGCCAACACCGCAGATCCTGCGCCGGAATACCCCTGGCCGAAGCCGTACAATTCGGCGATGTTCCTGTCGTTCGACGTCGACGCGGAGAGCGCATGGACCAGCAAGGACGCGGTGCACGCGCAGCGGCTCATCACCATGAGTTATGGCGGCTATGAGGCGCGCGTCGGCACGCCGAAACTCCTGGAGCTGCTCGATCAGCTCGATCTCAAGGCGACCTTCTTCGTCACGGGATGGTCGGTCGACGCGCATCCGGCGATGGCCGAGTCCATTCTCAAGGCCGGCCACGAGATCGGCCACCACGGCTATCACCATCTCCTTCCGGATCCCGGCGATCCCTGGATCGAGGAGGAGCTGGAGCGCGGCTTTGATGCGCTCAAGCGCCGGCTTGGCGTCAGGCCGACCGGCTATCGCGCGCCTTACGGCGAGTTCACCGAGGAGCTGCGGGTGGCGCTGGTGCGCCACGGCATCGTCTACACCTCCTCGTTTCGCGACGACGTGCGGCCCTATCGGCATCGTCTCGCCGACGGCAAGCCCGGCACGATCGAGCTGCCGGTGACCGCAAGCTATGACGACTGGATGCACGGCCTGTCCGCGCGCTTCAGTCCGCGCTCGATTTTCCCGAAGGAGCATGTGCTTTCGATCTGGAAGGACGAGCTCGACGAAGTCCGCGACTGGGGCGCGATGGTGACGACCGTGCTGCATCCGCAATGCAGCGGCCGACCGATGCGGCTGCGCCTGCTGCGTGAGTTCCTGACTTACGCAAAGTCGTGCCCGGATGTCTGGATCACGACCGGCGAGAAGATCGCGGCCAACTTCCTGCGCCACGAGGCCGGCAAAAATTGAGCTAGGTCATGACCCGCATCCTTGTCATCAACCCCAACTCCTCCGCGTCGGTGACTGCGGCGATCGATGACGCGGTCGCGCCGCTGCGCATCGCCGGCGGGCCTGAAATCGAGGTCGTCGGCCTTGCCGAGGGGCCGCCCGGCATCAGCTCGCAGCGCGATGCCGACAGCGTTGTGATGCCGCTGGTCAACCGCGTCACGCGCGACGATGCGGATGCCTTCGTGCTCGCCTGCTTCAGCGATCCCGGCCTGCATGCGGTGCGCGAGGCCGCTGGCGGGCGCCCGGTGATGGGCATCGCCGAGTGCGGCATCTTTCGCGCGCTGATGCTGGGTGAACGTTTTGGAATTATCGCGCTGTCGCCGTCGAGCATCCGCCGTCAGCAGCGGATGGTGCGATTGATGGGCGTCGATAGCCGCTATGCCGGCAGCTGGTCGGTCGGCGCGAGCGCGGCGGAGACGGCAGGCGCGGACATCCGGGGACGATTGATCGAAGCCGGCCGCGCGCTGGTCTCGCAATGCCGTGCCGATGTCGTGGTGATGGGATGCGCCGGCATGGCCTCGCATCGCGCGGCGATTGCGGATGCCATCGGCGTTCCCGTGGTCGAGCCGGCGCAGCAGGCGGTGGCCGCTGCGATCGGTGCCGTCTTGCTGAACACGTAAGATCCTTCAGGAGCCTCTTGTAATGCCCCTCTCTCGCCGTTCGCTCCTCAAGGCCGCAGCCGCTGTGCCGGCGCTGTCATTCCCGGGCATCCTGCGCGCCGAATCCCAGACCACGCTGCGCTTCATTCCCGTCATCGACCTCGCCTTCGTCGATCCCACCTATTCGACGGCACAGGTGTCGCGAAACCATGGCTTCATGGTCTACGACACGCTCTATGGCATCAGCTCTTCGCTCCAGGTCTCGCCGCAGATGCTGTCGGGCCATGTCGTCTCCGGTGATGGGCTGCAATGGGACCTCAGCTTGCGCGACGGCCTGTTCTGGCACGACGGCGAGCGCGTGCTTGCCCGCGACTGCGTCGCGAGCATCCGCCGCTGGGCCGCACGCGACGGCTTTGGCGGTGAGCTGATGGAGGCGACTGACGAACTGTCGGCCACTGACGACCGCACCATCCGCTTCCGCCTCAAGCGTCCGTTCCCGCTACTGCCGCAGGCGCTCGGCAAGGCCGCGATCAATGCGTGCTTCATGATGCCGGAGCGGTTGGCGAGCCAGGATCCGTTCAAGCCCCTGACCGAAGTGATCGGCAGCGGTCCGTTCCGCTATCTCGCCGACGAGCGCGTGCAGGGTGCGCGCAATGCCTATGCCAGGTTCGAGCGCTATCAGCCGCGCAGCGACGGCAAGCCGGATTGGACCGCGGGTCCGAAGATCGTGCATTACGATCGGGTGGTCTGGACCACCACGCCGGATGCCGGTACCGGCGTCGCCGCGCTGCAGACCGGCGAGCAGGACTGGCAGGAGACCACGCCGCACGACCTGCTGCCGATCATCAAGGCTGCCGGCGACATCGAGACGCGCATCCTCGATCCCCGGGGTTATGCCTGCATGCTGCGCCTCAATCATCTTCAGCCGCCGTTCGACAACCCTGCCGTTCGCCGCGCGCTCCTGGGGGCGATCGATCAATCCGCCTTCATGACCGCGGTGGCCGGTACCGATCCGAACTTCCAGGTCTCCCCGATCGGCTATTTCGCGCCGAATACGCCGATGGCGAGCGAGGTCGGCCTCGACGTGTTCCGCGGCCCGCGTGACTACGCCAAGGTGAAGGCCGATCTCAAGGCCGCGGGCTACAATGGTGAGAAGATCGTGGTGCTCGTGCCCACCAACTCGCTGGCGCAGAAGCCGCTTGGCGAGATCGCCGTCGACTCCTTGCGCAAGGCGGGCATAACGTCGAATATGCCGGGCTCGATTTCGCCGTGGTGTTGCAGCGCCAGCTCAAGAAAGATCCGCTTCCGCAGGGCGGCTGGAGCGCCGCAGTGGGCAACTGGCAGGGCATCGACTGGCTCAATCCGGCCGGCAACACCAACATCCGGGGTGAGGGCAAGGTCGCCGGCTGGTATGCGAGCGAGAAGATGGGAGCCTTGCGCAGCCAATGGCTCGCGGCCTCCGAGCTCGCGGAGCAGCAGCGCATCTGCCGTGAGATCCAGGCGGTGGCCTTCCAGGAAATCCCCTATATTCCGATCGGCCTGTACAAGCAGCCGACCGCCTATCGCAAAGCCATCACCGGCATTCTCGACGGCACCGCCGTCTTCTGGAACGTACGCCCCGCATGAGCACCTCAGCAATTTTCGGCAGCTATGTGCTGTCACGCAAGGACGGCGCGCAGGACGTGTTGCGCGACCACTGGGTGCTGATCGAAGGCAAGACGATCGCCGCGGTCACGCGCGATAAGCCGCGCGCGGACGAGGTGCATGACCGCCCCGGCCGTTTCGTTCTGCCCGGCCTCCTCAACCTACACAATCACTGCTTCTCGGAAGCGGTGGCGCGCAGCCACACCGAGGACGGCAATGGCCGCAAGAACAACCAGAGCATCGTCTACACGGTGCTTTTGCCGCTGACCAAGCGCGGCGCTGATATCTTGTCGGCGGAAGAGCGCATGGCGGTCGCGCGGCTCGGCATTCTTCAACTCCTGAAGGGCGGCGCCACCACGGTGATGGAGCCGTTCCGCAATTCGATCCCGGAGATGTTCGGCGCGGCGGAAGAGATGGGCATCCGCTTCTACGGTGCGCCCTATCTGTTCTCGACGTCCGACGCCAAGGCCGGTCCCGACGGCGTGGTTCGCTACTCCGGCGATGACGGCACCGCCGACATGGCGACCTGGGATTCGCTCTACCAGCGCTGGAACAATCGCGGCGACGGCCGCATCGGCCTTGCGATGAGCCCACACGCCACCGACACCTGCGGCCCCGATTTGTTGAAGGCCTGTGCCGCGCGGGCGCGCGAGCTTGGCGTGCCCATCACGATGCATATGGCGCAGAGCCGCGCCGAGGTCGAAACCATCGGCAAGCGCTATGGCGGCCGCACGCCGGCGCAATATCTCGACTGGCTCGGCCTGCTGGCGCCCGATCTGATGGCGGCGCACTGCATGTTCAGCACCGACGACGATCTCAGGCTGATGGCCGCGCGCGGCATGACGGTTCTCAACTGCCCGCGCGTGTTCGCGCGCGCCGGCGTCACCGCCGCGTTCAGCCGGTTTGCGGAGCACGGCGTTCGCACCGTGGTCGGCACCGACGGCTACAACATGGACCTGCTCGGCGAGCTCAATGCCGCCTCGTTGATCTCCAAGATCACCTCAGCGCGCGCCGATGTCGCGAACTCGCCCGAGTTGATCGAGGCGAACACGGCGATCGCCGCCGATGTCATCAAGCGACCTGACCTCGGCCGCATCGAGCCCGGCGCGACCGCCGACCTCACCATCGTCGATCTCACCCATCCGCATCTTCAGCCGCTGTTCGACCCGCGCCGCGCGCTGATCGCGCTCGCCAATCGCGCCAATATCGATCAGGTCATGGTCGACGGCCGTATGCTGGTCGATGCCGGCCGCTATCTTGGCGCCGACGAAGCGGCGATCACGGCGGCGGGGACGGCTGCGATCGGCAAGATCTGGGACCTGCCGGAGGCGCAGGCGGCGTTCAACGGCTGAGAGCTGCCTCCTCGAATTCCGCGAGCGACTTGCGCATGGTCTCGACCAGATCCAGCGCCACCGGCGAGGGGCTGCGCTGCGCCGGAAAGACCGCCGAGAATTCGAAATCGATGCGCGGCAGAAAGCGGCGCACGACGACGCCGCGGGTGGAAAATTCCTGCGCGGTGAAGGGATCGCAGATCGCGACCCCGAGCCCCGACGACACCATGCCGCACATGATCTCGGACAGCGCGGTCTCCACCCGCAGCACGCGGCGGACATCGTGACGGTGGAATATCTGATCGACGAGATGACGGCTCGACGAGCCCGCTGATAACGAGATGAAGGTCTCGCCCTCGAAGTCGTGCGGCTCCAAAACTTCCTTTTCCGCGAGGCGATGACCTGTCGGCAGCACGGCAACGCGCGCCGGCGCCGGCAGCTTCTGGCTCGGAAGGCCGGAATGCGCGATCGGCACCTCGGCAAAGCCGATGTCGCATTGATTGTTCAGCACCCAGTCGACCACGATCGGCGAGATCACACCGAAGAAGGCGAGGTTGAGGTTGGGCCGCTCTTTCAGAAAATGCCCGGCCAGTCGGGGCAGATAGCCATTCGACAGCGCTGGAAGTGCTGCGATCCGCAGTGAGCCGGTGCGGCGGCCGCGGATTTCCTCGGCTGCCGCGGTGATGCGTTCGAGGCCGACGAAGGAGCGCTCGACTTCGGTGTAGAGTGCCATTGCCGCAGCGGTCGGCACCAGGCCGGTGCCGCGCCGTTCGAACAACTCCATCTTCAACAGCGCCTGGAGGTCGCGCAGCAACCGGCTGACCGCCGGCTGCGTCACGGTCATCAGCGCCGCCGCCTCGGTCACGCTGCCGGTCAGCATCGTCGCTCGGAAGGCCTCCACCTGCCGCGAATTGATCCGCGCCATCCCGATTTCCATTCATAACATTTCGGCATGCAGAGGCTGCCATTATTCATTGGACGATGGAAGCCAGAGTTTGCGATCTTTTTCATCAGAGCTGGAGACGGCCCGCTTTTTCGGCAGATTGGAGGGGTTCAAACCTCCGGATCGCGCCAAAACCCGTCCACCAGGGGCCGGAGCCCTGGTCGGAGAGGGATTTGCGCGGAAGGAAATGCGGAAGGTTCAGCCAACGAGACTCGTCGGCACGTCACCTCATCCCGGTATGGAGATCGGACCACATGAAGACTTTTCGCCTTCTGACAGCGGTCAGCATCGCGGCTCTCATCGCCGCCCCGTCGGTCGCCACGGCCCAGCAAAAGACGCTCTATGTCGCCGGCTATGGCGGCTCGTTCGAAAAGACCATCCGCGACGAGGTGATCCCGACCTTCGAGAAGGAGAACGGCGTCAAGGTCGAGTACGTCGCCGGCAACTCCACCGACACGCTGGCAAAGCTACAGGCGCAAAAGGGCAACCAGCAGATCGACGTCGCCATCGTCGACGACGGCCCGATGTACCAGGCGATCCAGCTCGGCTTCTGCGGCAAGCTCGACGGACTGCCGGCCGACCTCTACGACACCGCGCGCTTCAAGGACGATCACGCGGTCGCAATCGGCATCGTCGCGACCGGCCTGATGTACAACACCAAGGTGTTTGCAGAGAAGGGCTGGGCGCCGCCGAGCTCCTGGAACGATTTGAAGGACACGAAATACGCCAAGCAGCTCGTGATCCCGCCGATCAACAACACCTATGGCCTCGAAGCGCTGGTGATGCTGTCGAAGATGAACGGCGGCGGCGAGTCCAATGTCGATTCCGGCTTCAAGATCTTCAAGGAGCAGATCAATCCGAACGTGCTCGCCTATGAGCCGTCGCCGGGCAAGATGACCGAGCTGTTCCAGTCCGGCCAGGCCGTGATCGCGGTGTGGGGCACGGGCCGCGTGCAGAGCTTTGCCAATACCGGCTTCCCCGTCGACTTCGTCTATCCCAAGGAAGGCGCCGCGACATTGCTGACCACCGCCTGTCCCATCACCAAGCCGAATGTCTCGCCGCTCGCGGCGAGCTTCATCAAGAAGCTGCTCGACCCGAAAACCCAGCTGGTTTTGCTGAAGGACTATGGCTATGGCCCAGTGCTGAAATCGCTGGTGATCCCGCCCGAGCTCGGCAAGATGGCGCCGATCGGCGAGCGTGCCGCAAAGCTGTACAATCCGGACTGGACCGTCATCAACGAGAAGCGCGAGGAATGGACCAAGCGCTGGAATCGCGAGGTCGAGCGCTGATCGGTCATACCGGAGACAGTGCGATGGCCTATCTCGAGCTCGAAGGGGTCGCCAAGCAATTCGGAGCGCAGACTGTCGTCGATGACTTCAGTCTCGCGGTCGGGAAGGGGGAGTTCATCTCCTTCCTCGGCCCCTCCGGCTGCGGCAAGACCACGACGCTGCAGATGATCGCGGGCTTCCTCGACCCCACCCGCGGCGCAATCCGGCTGGAAGGCAAGGACCTGACCGCGATCCATCCGGCCAAACGCGGGCTCGGGATCGTATTCCAGAGCTACGCGCTGTTTCCGCACATGACCGCGGCCGAGAATGTCGCCTTCGGCCTCGAGATGCGCAATGTGCCGCGCGGTGAACGGACCGAGCGTGTCCGCGCCGCGCTTGCGATGGTCGGGCTTGCCGGCTACGAGGAGCGTCATCCGCGCCGCATGTCCGGCGGCCAGCAACAGCGCGTGGCGCTGGCGCGCGCGCTGGTGATCAAGCCGAGCGTGCTGCTGCTCGACGAGCCGCTATCCAATCTCGACGCCAAGCTGCGCGAGGAGATGCAGATCGAGCTGCGCCAGATCCAGCGCACCATCGGCACCACCACGATCCTCGTCACCCACGACCAGAACGAGGCGATGTCGCTGTCCGACCGCATCGTGGTGATGAGCCAGGGCCGGATCGAGCAGATCGGCACGCCGCAGGAGACCTATGAGAAGCCGGCCTCGGCCTTCGTCTCGCAGTTTTTGGGCAAGACCAACGACTTTGCCGCGACGATCGATCGAACGAGTGCGCCTGCGCGATTGATCGCGGGCTCGTGGAGCGCGCCCGCGCCTGCCGGGCGCAGCGGTGCCGTCACCATCAGCATTCGCCCCGAGCGGATCGACTTTGGCGACGCAGGCCTCAGCGCAAAGATCGTCACGCGCATCTTCCAGGGTAATCACTGGCTGTTCCAGTGCGAGAGCGAATGTGGCCCGGCGACCGTGATCCGCCAGAATGACGGCCAGTCGCAGCCGGTCGAAGGCGAGGCAGTTCACCTCACTTGGCGGCCGGAGGACATGGGCGTGAGGGGCGTCGCATGAGCGCTTCCGCCGAGGAACGAAACGCACGCACGCCCTGGGCGCTGACCGCGCCCGCTTTGATGCTGTTCGTCGGTGTGCTCCTGATCCCGCTGGCCATGACTGTGATGCTGTCGTTCCACGACTGGGGCCAGTACAAGGGCATCGAGTCGGTCTTCATCCTCAAGAACTGGCATGAGATCGTAACCGATCCCTATTACGCCGAGATGTTCTGGCGGACGTTTCGCATCGCGATCCTGACCACGCTGCTCACCGCCGTGCTTGGTGCGCCCGAAGCCTACATCCTCAACCGCATGAGCGGCCGCTGGAAGAGCGTTTTCCTGCTGGTCATCCTGGGGCCGCTGCTGATTTCCGTGGTGGCGCGGACGCTCGGCTGGGCGCTGCTGTTCGGCGGCAACAACGGGCTCGTCAACAAGCTGCTGATGTCGGCCGGGGTGATCCGCGCGCCTATCCCCTTCATGTTCACCGAAACCGGCATGGTGGTCGCGCTTGCGCATGTGATGATGCCGTTCATGGTGCTGTCGGTGTGGGCGGCGCTGCAGCGTCTCGATCCGCAGATCGAGAATGCCGCGATGTCGCTCGGCGCCGGCCCTGTGACCATCATCCGCCGCATCATCATGCCGCAGATCATGCCGGGTGTGCTGTCGGGGGCGATCATCGTGTTTTCGCTCTCGGCCAGTGCGTTTGCGACGCCCGCGATCATCGGCGGCCGCAGGCTCAAGGTCGCGGCGACGCTCGCCTATGACGAATTCCTCAACACGCTGAACTGGCCGCTGGGTGCGGCGGTCGCCACGCTGCTGCTGGCCGCGCTGGTCTTGATCGTCGTCGGCAGCAACGCACTGATCGAGCGTCGTTACGCGGAGGTGTTCCGATGAGCCGGAACGGGCCGCTCGCGCTGATCTTCCACACCATCTTTGTCATCGTCATGGTGGCGCCGATCCTCGTCGTCTGCCTCGTTGCGTTCACGCCTGAAGGCTTCCTGTCGCTGCCGACAAACGGCTTTTCGTTGCGCTGGTTCAGGGCGATCGCCAACTATCCCGAATTCGTCCATGCTTTCTGGGTCAGTCTTGGCCTTGGCGCACTGTCCTCCTTCGTGGCGCTGCTGTTCGCGGTGCCTGCCGCGCTGGCGATCGCGCGCTATCGGTTCCGCGGTCGTGACACATTGGCGGCATTGTTCCTGTCGCCACTGATGATCCCGCATGTCGTGCTCGGCATCGCCTTCCTGCGCTTCTTCACCTCGGCTGGCCTCGGCGGCAGCTTCGCCGCGCTGATCATCGCGCATGTCATCATCGTGTTTCCGTTCGCGCTGCGGCTGACGCTCGCCGCCGCAACCGGCATGGACCTCTCGGTCGAGATGGCGGCGGTCTCGCTCGGCGCCGGCGGCTGGACGCTGTTCCGTCGCGTGACTCTGCCGTTGATCCTGCCCGGTGTCATCAGCGGCTGGGCGCTCGCCTTCATCCAGTCCTTCGACGACCTCACCATGACCGTCTTCCTCGCGGCACCCGGTACCGAGACGCTGCCGGTGCGAATGTTTCTGTACATCCAGGACAACATCGATCCGCTGGTGACGTCGGTCTCGGCCTGCGTGATCGCGATCACCATGACCGCCCTCATTCTGCTCGACCGCTTCTACGGGCTCGACCGCGTGCTCGCCGGCAAGGGCGATACAGGGCGATAGGAGAAATCCATGCGAACAGATTACGACGTCGCCGTCGTCGGCGGCGGATTGCTCGGCTCCGCCATCGCTTGGGGCCTCGGCCGGCTCGGCAAGCGCGTCGCTGTGCTCGACGAAGGCGACATCACCAAGCGTGCCTCGCGTGCCAACTTTGCGCTGGTGTGGGTGCAGAGCAAGGGTCTCGGCATGCCGGCCTATACGGTGTGGACCGTGCAGGCGTCACAGGCATGGAGCCGGCTCGCGTCCGAGCTGAAGCAGCAGACCGGCCTGGATGTCTCTCTTCAGCAGAATGGCGGCTTTCATCTCACGCTCGGCGAAGACGAATTCGGCCAGCGCGCCGAGCTGGTCAAGCGCATGCACAACCAGACTGGCGCCGCCGACTACAAGATGGAGATGCTGTCGGCATCCGAGGTGAAGAAGGCGCTGCCGCTGATCGGGCCCGAGGTCTCGGGCGGCAGTTATTGTCCTCTCGACGGTCACGTCAATTCGCTGCGCACGTTCCGAGCGTTCCACACCGGCTTCAAGGCATTCGGCATCGATTATCTTCCGGAGCGTCCGGTCTCGGCGATCAGCAAGAGTGGCGACGAATTCCGCCTGACCACGCCGCAGGGCGAGCTCCGTGCCGCCAAGGTCGTGCTCGCCGCCGGCAATGCCAACCAGACGCTGGCGCCGATGGTCGGTCTCTACGCCCCGATGGGCCCGACCCGTGGCCAGATCGTGGTGACCGAACGCACCATGCCGTTCCTGCCGCATCCGCTGACCACGATCCGCCAGACCGACGAAGGTACGGTGATGATCGGCGACAGCAAGGAAGACGAGCTCGACGATCGCGCGATGAAGCATTCGATCAGCGCCGTGATGACCGATCGCGCCCAGCGGATGTTTCCGCATCTCGCGCGGCTCAACGTGGTCAGGAGCTGGGCCGGCATCCGCGTCATGCCGCAGGACGGCTTTCCGATCTACGACCAGTCGGAGACGCATCCCGGCGCCTTCGTCGCCTGCTGCCATTCCGGCGTGACGCTCGCCTCCAACCACGCTTTCGAGATCGCGCGGATGGTCGCGCAGGGCGCGCTCGAGCCGGAGCTGGTCGGCGCGTTCTCGGCTAGCCGTTTTGGCGCCGCCGGTGCTGCGAACAACAGCGGCTACTAAGGACATTGAAGGAACCCAGATGTTCAAACGATCCGAACAGGACAAGCGGCCGCCGGTGCAAATCTTCGTCGATGGCGTCGCCGTCGCGGCGCGGCAGGGCGACACCGTCTCCGCGGCACTGCTGGCCTCGAACTGCGATGCGCGCCGTTCGACCGCGGTGAGCGGCGCGCTGCGTCTGCCCTATTGCATGATGGGCGTGTGCTTCGATTGCCTCGTCACCATCGATGGCGTCGGCAACCGGCAGGGCTGCCTGGTGCCAGTCACTGAGGGCATGCAGATCGAGATTCAGAAGGGCAAGCGGGAGATCGGAAAATGACTGTGGCTCCCAAGCGCGAAGAATACGATGTCGTAGTGATCGGTGCCGGCCCCGCCGGCCTCGCCGCTGCTACGGCGTCCGCCGAAGCCGGCCTGTCGACGCTGCTGCTTGACGAGAATGTCGGGCCCGGCGGCCAGGTGTTCCGCGCCATCGCCTCGACGCCGGTGACCGAGCGCAATCAGCTGGGCGCAGGCTACTGGGTCGGCGCCGATCTCGTGCAGGCGCTGCGCGCGAGCGACGCCGAGGTCATCCACCGTGCCACCGTCTGGAGCCTCGACCGCAATCTTGATATCGCCGTCTCGGTCGGCGGCGCCTCTGCGTTCGTCAATGCGAAGCGGGTGATCCTCGCGACCGGTGCGCTGGAACGGCCGTTCCCGATTCCGGGCTGGACGCTGCCGGGCGTGATGACCGCGGGCGCGGCGCAGACGATGTTGAAATCATCGGCCCTGGTGCCGGACGGCCGCACGGTGATCGCGGGGCAGGGGCCGTTGCTCTGGCTGCTCGCCGCGCAGATTTTGCGTCTCGGCGGCCGCATCGATCGCATTCTCGACACCACCGAGCGCGGCAATTATTTTGCGGCTCTTCCCCACGCCTTCGCGTTTCTGACCTCGCCCTATTTCACCAAGGGCCTGTCAATGATGCGCGAGGTGAAGGCGAAGGTGCAGGTCGTCTCCGGCGTCACCGAACTTTCGGCATCCGGCGACGGCCAGATCGCGAGCGTGAGCTATGTCGCCGGCGGCAAGCGCGAGACCATACCTGCGGATCTCTTGCTGCTGCATCAGGGCGTCGTGCCCAACGTCAATCTGGCGATGGCGGCCGGAATCGAGCACCGCTGGGACGATTTGCAATTGTGCTGGTCTCCGGTGCTCGATGCCAGCGGAAATTCATCGGTCGCCGGCATTGCGATTGCTGGCGACGGCGCCGGCATCGGCGGTGCGAACGCAGCCGTGGTGCGCGGCCGCATCGCGGCACGCGCGGCCGTGGAGGCGTTGGCGCCTGCGGCTGCCGCAAAGCTCCCGGCAATGGCGGGCCTCCGCGCAGATCTCGCCAAGGCCGACCGTGGCCGCGTTTTCCTCGATAAGCTGTTCCGTCCGGCGCCGCAGTTTCGCATTCCCGCGGGCGACACCATCGTCTGTCGCTGCGAGGAGGTCACTGCCAAGGATATTCTCGACGCCGTCGCGATCGGCGCGACCGGGCCGAACCAGCTCAAGGCCTATCGCCGCACCGGCATGGGTCCGTGCCAGGGCCGGCTCTGCGGCCTCACCGTGACCGAGCTGATGGCGCAGGCGCGGGGCAAGAGCCCGCAGGAGATCGGCTATTACCGGCTGCGCGCGCCGGTCAAGCCGATCACGCTCGCCGAGCTTGCCGCGGTTCCGAAGAGCGAAGACGACATCAAGGCGGTGGTGCGCGGATGACGAAAAACGTGGATGCGATCGTCGTCGGCGGCGGCATCCACGGATGCTCGACTGCGCTGCATCTGTGTCTCGCCGGCCTGAAGCCGGTGCTGATCGAGAAGGATTATGCCGGCCGCCACGCCTCCGGCGTCAATGCCGGAGGCGTGCGCCAGCTTGCGCGGCACATCCCGGAAATCCCGCTTTCGATCCGCTCGATGGGAATCTGGGAGAAGATCACCGACCTCCTCGACGACGATTGCAGCTTTGAGAGCTATGGTCAGGTTCTCGTCGCAGAGAACGAGGAGGAACTCGCGGTCTGCCGTGCACGTGTGGCCGAGCTCAACGCGCTCGGCTTCACCCACGAGGAGCTGATCGATGCGGCCGAGCTGCGGCGCCTCGTGCCTGCGGTCGCCGAGACCTGTCCCGGCGGCGTGGTCTCGCGCCGCGACGGCGCGGCCAATCCGGCGCAGACGACGACGGCGTTCCGGCGCAAGGCCGGGCAGCTCGGTGCGACCGTGCGCGAGGGCATTGCCGCCACGAACATCAGGTACACCGATGGCCTCTGGCATGTCGATGTCGGCGCTGAGAGCTTTGCCGCGCCGGTGCTCGTGAACGCCGCCGGCGCCTGGGCCGGGACCATCGCAGCCGCGCTCGGTGAGCCCGTTCCGGTCGAGACCGTGGCGCCGATGCTGATGATCACCTCGCGCGTGCCGCACTTCATCGATCCCGTCGTGATCCTGCGGGGGCGCAAACTGTCCTTCAAGCAATTCAAGAACGGCACGGTGCTGATCGGCGGCGGCCATCTGGCCACGCCCTATCAGGATCGAAACGAGACGGTGCTGGACTGGAAGAGCCTCGCGACCAGCGCCCGCACAGTGTTCGAGCTGTTCCCGGTGATGCGCGACGCGACGATCATGCGGGCCTGGGCCGGTATCGAGGCGAAGATGAAGGACGACATCCCGGTGTTCGGACCGAGCAGCCGCCACAAGGGCCTCTATCACCAGTTCGGCTTCTCGCTGCACGGTTTCCAGCTCGGCCCCGGCGCGGGCGCCGTCATGGCGGAGCTGATCGTCAACGGCGGCACCCAAACCCGCATCGGCGATCTCGGCATCGACCGTTTCCATCCTTCCACGCTCTAGCATCAAGAGGACATCATGAGCATTAGCCGCAGCATCCGCACCCCCATCATGCACCGCGCCGTCGAAGCCAACGGGTTCGTCTTCATTGGCGGCACCATCGCCGACGACACTTCGGTGTCGATGGGCGAGCAGACCCGCAACATCCTCGGCAAGATCGCCGGCTATCTGAAGGAAGCGGGCACCGACAAGTCGCGCGTCGTGAGCACCTCGATCTTCGTCACGGATCTTTCGAAGAAGAAGGAGATGGACGCGGTCTGGACCGAGTTCTTCGGCGACAATCTGCCGACCCGTGCCACCGTCGGCGTTGCCGATCTCGGCGGCAGCGCGCAGATCGAGGTCGTGGTCACCGCGCTCAAAGGCTAACGGCGTCTGCCGATGTGGACTGAAGCCCGGCGTCCAGCCGCAGGAACGACGATGCCAATCCAGGCCGTCGACGGCGCGCCGGTCCCGGCGCGTCGCCCCTTGCAGTGATTTTCAAAAACCCGACGCCCTGCCCCCAGCGCGTCGGGTGGAAAACATGAGTATCAATCCGTGATCCCAACGCGATAGTTGTGACTCGCGGCGCGCCAATTGACCACTCCGGGAAACTACCGCGTTGGAACCGGGCTCCGCCAACCTGCGCGCGGCCTAGGAGGCGGCGCTGCCGCCCGGTTCAAGCGCCTCACCCATCTCCAGCGGATGGGCCATGGTCTCGTGCAGCGCATCGCGGTCGAGCTCGCCCTCGGAGATGCTGATGACGACGCAGGCGACGCCATTGCCGATCAGATTGGTCAGCGCGCGGCACTCGCTCATGAACTTGTCGATGCCGACCAGGATCGCGATCGATTGGATCGGGATGTCAGGCACGATCGAGAGCGTTGCTGCGAGCGTGATGAAGCCCGCCCCGGTCACGCCCGAGGCGCCCTTCGAGGTGATCATGGCGATGCCGAGAATGCCGAGCTCCTGCCAGATGGTCAGATGGGTATTGGTCGCCTGCGCCAGGAACAGCGTCGCCAGCGTCATGTAGATGTTGGTGCCGTCGAGGTTGAAGCTGTAACCGGTCGGAATGACGAGCCCGACCACCGAACGCGAGGCGCCGAGATGCTCCATCTTCTGGATCATCTGCGGCAGCACCGTCTCTGATGACGAGGTGCCGAGCACGATCAGCAGCTCGTCCTTGATGTAGGCGATGAAACGCAGGATCGAGAAGCCGGCGAGCCGCGCGATTGCGCCGAGCACGACCACAACGAACAGGATGCTGGTGAGATAGAACGTGCCGATCAGGGCCGCGAGGTTGAGCAGCGAGCCGAGGCCGTAGGCACCGACGGTGAAGGCCATTGCGCCGAACGCCCCGATCGGGGCGACGCGCACGATGATGCGGATGATGCCGAAGAACATCTTCGCGGCCTTGTCGATCGCCTCCGCAATGGGCTCGCCGGCCTTGCCGAGGAACGCGATGGCGAAGCCCGACAGGATCGAGATCAACAGCACCTGCAACAGATCGCCGCGCGCGATGGCGCCCAGATAGCTGTCGGGAATGATCGCCAACAGATGGGCGACGATGCCTTCTTCCTTGGCCTTGGTGACGTAGGTTGCCACCGACTTCGGGTCGATCGTGGCGGGATCGATATTGAAGCCGTGCCCGGGCTGGAGCACCTCACCGACCAGCAGGCCGACCGCGAGCGCGACGGTCGAGACCGTCTCGAAATAGATTAGTGACTTCAGACCGACCCGGCCGACGCGCTTAAGGTCGCCCATCGAGGAGATGCCGTGCACCACGGTGCAGAAGATCACCGGCGCGATCATCATCTTGATCAGCGCGATGAAGCCGTCGCCGAGCGGCTTCAGGGCCTTGCCGAGATCGGGATAGAAATAGCCGACGAGCACCCCGAGTGCGATCGCGATCAGCACCTGGATGTAGAGGATCTTGTACCAAGGCTGGTGCCGCCGGTGGATGGCTGGCTGGATCGCAATCTGTGTCATAGAATAGGCCCCGGAACGTATTGATCTTGTTTGATTTGCATCATGTGATGGCCGCCGCAGAAGCGACAATCACATTTTTGTCTGTTCGCACGAAGATCGGTCGCTGCACCGCAACTGGGGGGAACATGCCGATTGCAACGGGCTCCGCACAGCGAGCGCAAGGCTATTTCCCGCGTTGGACTTTGAAGTCCTCCGGCGTGATCATGCCTGAGGAGCGGCTGCCGCTTGGGCAGACCGTCGTCTCCGGTCTCCAGCATTGCGTCGCAATGTCGGGCTCGACGATCATCGCGCCGTTGCTGATGGGATTCGATCCCAATGTTGCGGTGCTGTTTTCCGGCATCGGCACGCTGATCTTCTTCGTCATCGTCGCGGGGCGTGTGCCGAGCTATCTCGGCTCGAGCTTCGCGTTCATCGCGGTCGTTATCGCCGCCACAGGCTATGCCGGGCACGGGCCGAACCCGAACCTGTCGGTTGCGCTTGGCGGCATCGTCGGGGCCGGCGTCCTCTACGGCGTGATCGCGCTGATCGTGATGTGGTCGGGGGTCGGCTGGGTCGAGAGGCTGTTGCCGCCGGCCGTCACCGGCGCCGTGGTCGCCGCGATCGGCCTCAACCTCGCACCGGTGGCGGTGAAGGCAGTGAGCGCCAATGCGTTCGACACAGGAATCGGGCTTGCGACCGTTCTGATCATTGGCGTGGTTGCCGTTGGCTCACCTGGCTTGTGGCGCCGCCTGCCGATCATTCTCGGCGCGATCGGCGGATATCTTTTGTACTTGCTGTTCGCGAACGGCCTCGGCTTCGGCAAGCCGATTGACTTCACCCCGCTTGCGGCCGCGCCGTGGATTGGACTGCCGGGTTTTACCACGCCGACCTTCCAGGCCGATGCGATCGTCCTGATCGCGCCGGTTGCGATCATCCTCGTCGCCGAGAACCTCGGTCACATCAAGGCCGTCGGCGCCATGACGGGCCGGAGCCTCGATGACTATCTCGGCCGCGCCTTGCTCGCCGACAGCCTCGCGACCATCGTGGCGGCAAGCGGCGGCGGCACCGGCGTTACCACCTATGCCGAAAACATCGGCGTCATGGCGGCGACGAAGGTCTATTCGACCTTGCTGTTTGCCTTCGCGGCCCTGGTGTCGATCGTGCTCGGCTTCTCGCCGAAATTCGGCGCGCTGATCCTCTCGATCCCGGGTCCCGTCATCGGTGGGCTCTCGATCGTGCTGTTCGGATTGATCGCCGCGATGGCCGGCCGGATCTGGGTCGAGAACAAGGTCGACTTCTCAAGTCCGGCAAACCTGATCACCGTCGCGGTCGCGCTCACCGCAGGCGCCGGCGATCTCACGCTCAAATTCGGCGCCTTCACGATCGGCGGGATCGGCACCGCAACCTTTGGCGCTATCATCCTGTATCAGATACTGACCTCGCCATTCGCGCGCCGCGCCGAATGAATCGCAGCGATGCGCTGAGGGATGGAACAAAAAGCCGGTTCCGTCGCTGATCAGGCATCCCGGAGAGAACCCATGCCACAAACCGATCGCTCGACCTCGTTTCACTCGCGTCTTGTCGGCCAGTACGCGCTGGTGACCGGCGCCTCCCAAGGCATCGGCCGTGCCGTCGCCATCCGGCTTGCCCAGGAAGGCGCGACCGTCGCCATCAACTATTTCGGTCACCCTGAAGGGGCCGAGGAGACACTCGCGCTCGCGCGGACGGCATCGGGTGACCGCGGCCACGGCAGGCTCGATCACATCATCGTCAAGGCCGATGTCGGTAATGAGCAAGAGGTCGCCGCGATGTTCGAGACCATTCTGCCGCGCTGGAAGCGCCTCGACTGCCTCGTCAACAATGCCGGCTTCCAGCGGGAATCGCCGAGCGAGTCGCTCGACATCGAAACCTATCGCCGCATCATCGACGTCAATCTCAACGGCGCCGTGTTCTGCGCCCAGAAGGCGCTCGCGCATTTCGTCGCGCGCGGCGGAGGCGGCAGCATCATCAACTGCTCCAGCGTGCACCAGATCATTCCGAAACCCGGCTACCTCGCTTATTCCATCAGCAAGGGCGGCATGGCCAATCTGACGCGCACGCTGGCGCTGGAATTCGCCGGCCGTGGCATTCGCGTCAATGCGGTTGGCCCCGGTGCGATCGATACGCCGATCAACGCGGCCTGGACCGGCGATCCGGAAAAGCGCGGCGTGGTCTCCAGCCACATTCCGCTGGGTCGCGTCGGCACGCCGGAAGAGATCGCTGCGGTGTTCGCCTTCCTCGCCTCGGATGATGCCAGTTATATCACGGGGCAGACCATCTATGCCTGCGGAGGCCTGACGCTGTTTCCCGAATTCCGCGAGAACTGGGCAAGCTAGCGGGCTTCCTCGCCATCTGGCGAAACCGGCCTGGGCAGACTACATCTGCGCCATGACAAACCATCCGCTCCGGGATTTCGTCGGCCAGCACGAAAATCTGTTCGTGCTGACCGGTGCTGGCTGCAGCACCAATTCGGGCATTCCCGATTATCGCGACAGTCACGGCAACTGGAAGCGGACCCAGCCGGTGAACTTCCAGGCGTTCATGTCTGAAGAGCATACGCGCCGGCGCTATTGGGCGCGCAGCCTGATCGGCTGGCGGCGGTTCGGCCAGGCGAGGCCGAACGATGCGCATCACGCGCTCGCCCGGCTCGAGACGAGCGGGCGTTGCGGAATGCTGCTGACCCAGAACGTCGACCGGCTGCATCAATCCGCGGGCCACCGCCAGGTGATCGACCTGCACGGAAGGCTCGATCTGGTCCGCTGCATGGGCTGCGGCCAAAAGACCCCGCGGAGCGAATTCCAGGAGACGCTCAGCCACGCCAATGCGGAATGGTTGACGCTTGATGCCGCCGATGCACCCGATGGCGATGCCGACCTGGAGCATGCGGATTTTTCGTCGTTCAAGGTGCCGGCCTGCGAAGCCTGCGGCGGCATCCTCAAGCCCGATGTCGTGTTCTTCGGCGAGAACGTCCCGCGCGACGTGGTCGCTACCGCGCAGGATCATCTGGCGCAGGCCGACGCCATGCTCATCGTCGGCTCGTCACTGATGGTCTATTCCGGTTTTCGGTTCGTGCAGGCTGCCGCGCAGCGGCAAATCCCGATCGCTGCGGTCAATCTCGGACGTACCCGGGCCGATGATCTCCTCACTCTGAAGGTCGAGGAGCGCTGTGAAGCGGCGCTTGCATTCCTGCTCTGATCGCGCGGGCTGCGAGCACGCCTTGCCTATTGCATAGGTGCCAAGCAGAATAGCTGGACACAGCATGTTCCTGTCGTCCATGGCATGGAAATTGCTGCGCTTTTGTCCTCAGTCTCGACGATCAGCACGGAGAATTTGGAATGCTTGAGGGAGCCGAGGTGCGGCTTGCCGTCGATATCGGTGGCACGTTCACCGACATCGTGCTGGACGTGGGGCAGGATCGCAAGACGCGCAAACTGCTGACGACGCCGCAGCGGCCCGAACAGGCGGTGCTCGATGGCATGCGGCTCATTCTCGCTGATGCGCGTGCCCATATCAGCGACATCGACGTCTTCATTCACGGCACGACGCTCGCGACCAACGCCATCATCGAACGTCGCGGCGCCAAGACGGCGCTGATCGCGACCGAGGGCTTTCGCGACGTGCTCGATATCGGCACCGAGAGCCGCTACGACCAGTATGACCTCACCATCGACAAGCCGAAGCCGCTGGCGCCGCGATCCCTGCGCTTCACCGTGCCGGAGCGTATCGACGCCCACGGTGGCGTCCGCCTCCCGCTGGACGAAGCTGCGGTGCGCGCGCTCGCGCCAAGATTGCGTGCGCTGAACGTCGAGAGTGTCGCGATCGCGTTCCTGCACTCCTACGCCAATCCCGAGCACGAGCGCCGCACGGCCGCAATCATCAGCGAGGAGATGCCCGGCATTTCCGTGACCGTATCGTCCGCGGTGTGCCCGGAGATCCGCGAATATGAGCGCACATCGACTGCGGTGGCCAACGCCTATGTGCAACCGCTGATCGACGGTTATCTCGCCCGCATGTCCGACGCCTTGCAGGTCGAGCAGTACCGCGGTGCGATCTATCTCGTCACCTCCGGCGGCGGCGTCACCTCGATCGAGACGGCACGGCGCTTTCCGGTGCGCCTCGTCGAATCCGGTCCTGCCGGCGGCGCCATTTTCGCGGCGCAGATCGCGGCGCGTCTCGGCGAGAGCAAGGTGCTGTCCTTCGACATGGGCGGCACCACGGCAAAGATCTGCCTGATCGAAAAATTCCAGCCCGAGACCTCGCGCGTGTTTGAGGTCGATCGCGCTGCACGCTTCCTGAAAGGTTCGGGTCTGCCGGTGCGGATTCCCGTCATCGAGATGGTCGAGATCGGCGCCGGCGGCGGCTCGATCGCCCATGTCGATGCGATGAAGCGCGTCACGGTCGGCCCCGAGAGTGCCTCGTCGGAGCCCGGGCCCGCCTGCTACGGCCGCGGCGGCCTGCGCCCGGCCGTGACGGATGCCGACGTTGCGCTCGGCATGATCGACCCCGACGATTTCGCGGGTGGAACAATCAAGCTCGACCCTGAACTCTCGAAGCAGGCGCTGCTGCGCGCCGTGGGCGAGCCGCTGGGTTTGTCGGCGGAGACTGCGGCCTATGCCGTGCACGAGGTCGTCTGCGAGAACATGGCGAGTGCGGCGCGCGTGCATGCGGTCGAGCGCGGGGAGATTGTCGGTCAGCATACGCTGATCGCCTTCGGCGGCGCGGCACCGCTGCATGCAGCGCGCGTCGCCGAGAAGATCGGCGTCTCCCGCGTGATTGTCCCTTCCAATGCCGGCGTCGGTTCGGCCGTCGGCTTCCTTGCGGCTCCGATCGCCTATGAGCTGGTGCGCAGCCGTCATGTCCGGCTCGACGATTTCGACACCGATGGTGTTTCCGACCTGCTCCAGGAGATGGTTACCGAAGCGCGTGCGCTGGTCGAGACCGGGGCGGCCGGTGCGCCGGTGCGCGAGCGCCGCGCCGCCTTCATGCGCTATGTCGGCCAGGGCCATGAGATCTCGATCGAGTTGCCGAACCGGCGGTTGACGGCGACCGATCTGGCCGGCCTGCGCCAGAAGTTCGAAACGGATTATGCGGCGATGTTCGAGCGATCGATCCCGGGTGCGGCGATCGAGGTGTTGAGCTGGTCCGTGCTTGCGACGACCGAAGCGCGCAATCCGGCTACGGTCGCGGCCGTTACGCGCAAGCCCGCCGGGAAGGCGACCGGAAGCCGCAAGTTCTTCGATGGCCGGGCGGGGGAGGTGATCGAGATCCCGCTCTACCGCCGCGAGGATATGGCGCCAGGCGCGACGATTGCAGGTCCCGCCGTGATTGCGGAGGACGAAACGTCCACCTTCGTCTCCAACAGTTTTGACGCGCATATCGACGGTGCCGGCAGCATCGTCATGGAACGGAAGGCGGCCTGATCATGAGCAAGGCAAGCGGCGCGAGCCTGATCGACCTTCAGATCATGTGGCACCGGCTGATCGCCGTGGTCGAGGAGCAGGCGCAGGTGCTGCTCCGCACCGCCTTCAGCCCGATCGTGCGCGAATGCGGCGACCTCTCGGCCGGCGTCTTCGACCTCAAGGGACGAATGCTGGCGCAGGCGGTGACCGGCACGCCCGGCCACGTCAACTCGATGGCGGAATCCGTCAAGCACTTCATCACCCACTTTCCGGTCGAGACGATGAAGGAGGGCGACGCCTACATCACCAACGATCCCTGGATGGGCACCGGTCATCTCAACGATTTCGTCGTCACCACGCCCTGCTTCAAGGACGGCAAGCCGGTCGCGCTGTTTTCCTGCACCAGCCATCTCATGGACATCGGCGGCATCGGCTTCGGACCCGACGCCACCGACGTGTTCATGGAGGGGCTCTACATCCCCATGCTGAAGCTGATCGACCAGGGCGTCGTCAACGAGACGCTGATGGCGATGATCCGCACCAACACGCGGCTGCCGATCGACACCGAGGGCGACACCTACTCGCTCGCCGGCTGCAACGACGTCGGCTGCGAGCGCCTGGTCGAGATGATGACCGAGTTCGGCATCGACTCGCTCGATGCGCTCGGCGACTACATTTGCGACCGCTCGCGCGAGGCCGTGCTGGCCGAGATCGCCAAACTGCCGAAGGGCACCTGGCGCAACACCATGGTGGTCGACGGCTATGACGCGCCGGTCTCGCTTGAGGCGACGCTGACGATCTCGGACGAAGGCATTCACGTCGATTTCGACGGCACCTCGGCCGCGTCCAGGTTCGGCATCAACGTGCCTCTGTCCTACACCATCGCCTACACCGTGTTCGGTCTCGGCTGCGTCGTCGCCTCGCAGATCCCGAACAATGCCGGCTCGCTCTCGCCGCTGACGGTGTCGGCTCCGCCAGGCGCGATCCTCAATGCGCCGAAGCCGGCGCCGGTCGCCTCGCGTCACATCATCGGCCAGATGCTGCCCGACGTCGTGTTCGGCTGCCTGCGCCAGATCATTCCGGAGCGCGTGCCCGCGGAAGGCACCTCGTGCCTGTGGAATCTCAATGTGCGTGGCCAGACCCGCTCGGGCGCCGGCGGCAATTACGGATTCTCGATGGCGGTGACCTCCAATGGCGGCACCGGCGCGCGCTTCGTGAAGGACGGGCTGTCGGCGACCGCCTATCCTAGCGGCGTGCGCGGCACGCCGGTCGAGATCGCCGAGACGCAGACGCCGCTGATCTTCTGGCGCAAGGAACTGCGTCCGGATTCCGGGGGAGCAGGGCGCACCCGCGGTGGCCTCGGCCAGATCATCGAGGTCGGCAGCGGCGTCGATGCGCCGTTCGACATCCTGGCGGCGTTCGACCGCATCGATCATCCGCCGCGGGGCCGCGATGGCGGCAAGAACGGCGAGGCCGGCTATGTCGGCCTGAAGTCCGGCAAGAAGCTGCGTGGAAAGGGCTTTCAACAAGTGCCGCCGGACGACCGGCTGGTGGTGCTGACACCAGGCGGTGCCGGCATCGGCGATCCCCGGGAGCGCGCGCCGAGAGCCGTCAACGACGACATCGAAAGCGGCCTCGTGTCTGCCGACAACGCGGTTGCAGTTTATGGGCATACGCGATGACGCCTCAGGCGTCGTGCGCGTAGCAAACGGAGGGGCTCAATGATCACGCGACGGAATTTTACAGCGGGCGCAGCAACGCTGCTCGCAGCCGGCCACATCTCGACCCGCGCGCGGGCGGCGACGGTGAGCTGGGACATGTCGACGGTATGGCCCGACGGCAATTTCCACACCCAGAACGCGTTTGCCTTCGCGGAGGAGGTGAAGAAGCAGAGCGGCGGCTCGGTCGCGATCACCGTGAAGGCCGGTGGCCAGCTCGGCTTCAAGGGCCCCGAGCATCTGCGCGCCGTGCGCGACGGCCTGGTGCCGCTCGCCGACGTCCTCAATATTCAGCAGGTCGGCGACGAGCCCTTCATGGGCGTCGAGAGCATTCCCTTTCTCTGCGGCTCGATGGACGAATTGAAGGTGTTGCACAAATATGTGCGGCCTGAATACGAGAAGGTCGCCGCGCGCAACAACCAGAAGATCCTCTACATCGTGCCGTGGCCGACGCAATATCTGCATCTCAAGGTCAAGGTTGCCGATGTCGACGGGTTGAAGAACATCAAGATCCGCGTGCCCGACAAGAATGCCGTCGATATGCTGGCCGTGGTCGGCATGGCGCCGGTGATGATTCCGTGGGGCGAGACCATCCCGGCGC
This sequence comes from Bradyrhizobium sp. WSM4874, assembly GCF_055811835.1. Lineage (NCBI taxonomy): Bacteria > Pseudomonadati > Pseudomonadota > Alphaproteobacteria > Hyphomicrobiales > Nitrobacteraceae > Bradyrhizobium > Bradyrhizobium sp. WSM4874. Next base: position 45,308 of record NZ_JBVVPR010000038.1, on the reverse strand, counting down.
TGGCCTCGGGCGCGGTCTCCGGCGTATCCACCTCGGCGGTGTCGGGCGTCGACGGAAAATTCTGGGAATTCCTGAAATACATCTACCCGACCAACCACGTCTGGTCGTCGCAGATGCTCACCGTCAACCTCGATTCCTGGAAGGCACTGAGCGCCGATCAGCAGCAGCTCGTCGCCGGTATTGCCGCCAAGATGGAGCCGGGCTTCTGGGCGAACTCGCTCAAGGCGGACGTCGACAGCCTCAATCGCCTCAAAGAGGGTGGCATGGAGGTGGTGCCGGTCTCGGAGGCCATGATCACGGACATTCGCGCCAAGACCGCGCCGCAGCTCGACGCTTTCGTCAAGCGCGTGCCGGCGGCCGACAAGCCGGTGCGGGCCTATCTCGCCGAAATGAAGCGCTGAGGCCGGGCCGTGGTCAGCGTTTCGCCGGCAGCTCCGCAGAGTCTCAACGCAGCGGCGCCGGCGCCGCTGCGCATCCTGCTCGACGGCATTGACCGTCTTGGCCGGCTGGACGGCTGGATCGGTGGCGGCTGCCTGCTGATGCTGACGTTGCTGATGCTGTGCGAGGTCGCAACGCGCTTCCTCTCGAACTTCCTGCCGTTCTTTCCGCCCACGATCTCGATTGCGTGGGAATATTCCTCCTATCTGATGGCGGCGTCCTTCACATTCGGCGCTGCCATGACATTGCGCGTCGGCGGCCATATCCGTGTCGTGTTGCTCCTGAAGAACGTCCCGGCCCCGTTTCAGCGCGCGCTCGAAATCCTGTCGGCCGCCGCCGGCTTCGCCTTCATGGCCTTCCTGACATCGTCGATGGCGAAGTTCGCCTTCGGCGCCTATGTGCGCGGCCAGGTTTCGACCTCGAGCGACACTCCGCTGTGGTTTCCGCAGGCCGTCGTCACCTTCGGCATGCTGCTGCTGACGCTCCAGTTCCTGGCGCGCGCGATCCAGGCCGTGCTCGGCCTGCCGCTGGAGGATCACCGCATGAAGGCCTCGCCCGTCGAATGATCGCCCTCGCGCCAGCCAGCGGACACCGGATTCCATGACCATTGAAGTCGTCGCTCTCTTCGCGATGCTGTTTGCGCTTCTGGCGTGCGGCGTATGGATTGGCCTAACGCTTGCGCTCACCGCGACGCTGCTGCTGGCGATGTTCCGCTCGATCCCGCTCGACAAGCTGCTGCCGCAATACGCCTGGAACATTTTGACGACGCAGGAGCTGCTGGCGCTGCCGCTGTTCATCCTGATGGGCGAGTTGCTGTTTCGCACCCGTCTGTCACGTTCGCTGTTCCAGGGGCTCGCGCCCTGGGCGGGGCTGCTGCCGGGTCGTCTTCTGCATGTGAACGTGATCGGCTGCACCATCTTCGCGGCGATCTCCGGCTCGTCGGCGGCGACGACGCAGGTGATCGGCCGCATGTCGCTCAACGAACTCACACGCCGCGGCTATTCTCGCGACATCGCGATCGGCTCGCTCGCCGGCGCCGGCACGCTCGGCTTCCTGATCCCGCCGTCCAATATCATGATCATCTATGGCGTGCTGGGCGACGTCTCGATCCTGAAACTGTTCACGGCCGGCGTGCTGCCCGGCCTGCTGCTGGCCGCCACCTTCATGGGCTGGGTGATGCTGCACACGACCCTCAACCCCGGCATGGTGCCGGAAACGGAAGCCAAACTCTCGCAGGTGCCTTGGCGCGAACGTTTTGCGGCGCTGAAGGACCTCGCGCCGGCGCTGTTCCTGATCGCCTGCGTGCTCGGCTCGATGTATGGCGGACTGGCGACGCCGTCGGAGGCCGCAGCTGTCGGCGTGTTCGGCGCGGCGCTGGTCGCCTGGGCGCAAGGCTCGATGTCGCAGCAGGTGATGCGTGACGTGCTGATCGGCTCGGTCGTGACCTGCTCGATGATCGCGCTGATCGTGCTCGGCGCCTCGATCCTCGGCAACGCTGCGGCCTTCCTCGGCATCCCGCAAACAGTCGCCGCCTTCGTGAAGGGGCTCGGGCTGTCGCCCTTCATGCTGATCGTGGTGTTGATTTTATTCTATCTGATCCTCGGCTGCTTCCTCGATGGCTTCTCGATGATCGTGATGACGCTGCCGATCGTGCTGCCGATCGTGAAGGGCGCGGGTTTCGACGAGATCTGGTTCGGCATCTTCCTGGTGCTCGCGGTCGAGATGGCTCAGATCACGCCGCCGGTCGGCTTCAACCTGTTCGTGATCCAGGGTCTGACCGACGACGGCCTCGGCTACATCGCGCGCGTCACGATGCCCTATCTCCTCATCATGGTCGGCTTCGTTCTGCTGCTGACGCTCTGGCCAGGCATCGTCACGATCCTCCCGAGGGTGCTGTACGGATAAATCCGTCTTGGGGCCTTGGCGTTACCGCCCCCGCACGCAGCAGTCTGAGATCTGCGAGCCGAGACAAACCGTCAGCGCACCTGACGTTTCCAATCCGCGCCGCGCGTCAAATTCGCTCCGTGCACGTATTGTATCTTTGCGCTCCTCGTCATCCGGCGTACGCTGCCGGAGCGAGGATAAGCGCAACTGCAACCAGTCCAGAGAACGTAGCACCTTTTGGCGATGTCCGCCGAGAGAGACCGAGAGCCGTTGATGGCTCGTATCGGATGGAGAAGAACCGACAGATAGCGGACTGCAGCATCCCTCGCGGCGGCATCTGTGAGACGCACGTTAAACAAACATAAAAGCGGGAGGAACGGATGAAGAAGCGTTGGTGTAAGTCTGGTCTACCTCTTGTTGCCGGCGCGACGCTGATGGTGTCGTCAGCCTTTGCCCAGTCCGTGGATACTGCGCGGATCGAGAACGGCGGTCAGAACGATTGGCTGACCTATCACGGTTCATACAAATCCTATCACTACAGCCCGCTGGCGCAGATCAATGCAAACAACGTCGGTAATCTGAACGTTGCCTGGACCCATATTCCAGGACGCTCGACCCGCGGCCTGCAGTCGATGCCGCTCGCGGCGGATGGCGTGCTCTATTACTCGGGTTCTTACAGCCGGGTCTTTGCGCTCAACGGCGCGACAGGCGAGGTGATCTGGTCCCATTTTCCGGAGCTCGACGAGGCCCTGATCTCCCGTCAGACCCATTCCCCCTACAATCGCGGCGTAGCGCTCGGCGAGGGCAAGGTTTTCGTCGGCACCATGGATGGCAGGGTTCTTGGCCTGGATATGAAGTCGGGGAAGGTCCTCTGGGAAACCAGGCTGATCGACTCGCAGAAGCTCACGGTCGGTTTCACCGGTGCGCCGCTTTACGCGAAGGGCACGGTGGTCATCGGAGCGCAAGGCGGTGAATGGCCGGGCCGCGGCCCGATCTTCGGCCTGGATGCCACCACCGGGAAGAAGAAGTGGGAGTTCTTGACCGTCGCCGGCACCGACGAGGCCATGAAGACGTGGGGAAACGATTCCTGGCGCACGGGCGGGGGCGGTGGCTGGATGCCGGGCACTTACGATTCCGAGACCAATACAATCCTGTGGGGCACCGCAAACCCGGCGCCGCTCTACGATTGGTCGGGCGCCGATTACAAGACGCAAGGCGCGCGTCCGGGCGACAATCTCTACACGAGTTCGGTGATCGGTCTCGACGTCGATACCGGCAGGCTGAAATTCCATCATCAGGAGTTGCCGCACGACGCCTGGGATTTCGACAGCGCGGTCGGCGAGTTTGTGATGCTCGAACGCGACGGTCAGAAGTTCGTAGTTCACCCGAACAAGGGCGGTTTCGTCTTCGTCTATGACCGCAACCTCGCCGTGAAGAATGTCTGGCGGCTCGTTGAGAACATCAATTTCGTCAAGGATATCGATCCCAAGACGGGTGCCTTGATCGGCCGTCGCGACTTCACGGCCGGGAAGGTTACCGAACCGCCGCTGTGCCCCTTCATTGGCGGCGGCGTCAGCTGGAATGCCGGCTCCTACAACCCGAAGACCGGCCTGTACTACAAGATCGGCCAGGAATGGTGCATGACGCTCGACGTCCAGAAGACGACGCCGGTCACAGCGCCCCAGGTTCAGCTCAACATCGGCGCCGATTTCAAGATGGTACCCCCTCCGGGCGGAGAGATTTATGGACATCTCGACGCGCGCGACCCCATCACCGGCGCCAAGAAGTGGGAGGTTCGCTATCCCGAGCCTCCGCTCGGAAGCGTGCTGTCGACTGCGGGCAATCTCGTATTCGTGCCCGACTCCCGCGGCATCCTTCATGCTTACGATGCCGAAACCGGGGCCGAGCTGTGGAGCCACAACAACGGCACGGGCCACCAGGGCGGCATCGTCAGCTATTCCGTCAATGGCAAGCAGTACATTGCCGTGGCCGCTGGCTTTGGCGGGATGCTGGCGGACGAATACGCGCCAAACTTCGGCGGCGTCTACAAGAGCATGCCGCGTGATGACGGGGCGCTCGTCGTCTTCAGCTTGAAATAAATCATCGCAGATTGCCGGGGAGCAGGCGCAAGCTTGCTTCCCGTGCATTGGAATTTTCGGGTGTGCTTCAGGACTCGTGCTTCGGGGCGTGGCGCTTCAGGATATGGAGCTGGATACCTTGAACTTGCATGTGAAGAAGATCACCGCGCTGCTATCGGCGGTGCTGGGCGCCTCGTCGCTGTATGCCGCACCGGTTCAGGCGCAGTCTGTCACTCCTGTACCCGACAACGGGACGTTCGACGTCGAACAGCTATTCGCGGGGACTTGCGGCTTTTGTCATTCCGCTGGCGGCCGGGCCGCCGGCAAGGGACCGCAGCTGATGGATTCCCCGCGCGACGACGACTATCTGCACAGCCGCATCAAGAACGGCAAGTCTGGTGCGATGCCGGCATTCGGCGGGGCCTTCACCGACGCGCAGATCGACCAGATCGTCAAATATATCCGCGCCCTGAAGCCGCGCGAGGGCTGAATCGATCGGGCCGATGTCGATACGAGGACGCGGAATGAAGACAGTTCTCCCGCTTGTGGTCGGCGCCGTGATCGCACTGCTGAATCCTGCGCAGGGGCGAACCCTGGACGCGATCCGCGCGTCCGGCGTGCTCGGATTGTGCGCCCATCCGAACTCGCTTCCGTTCGCAAGCAAGGCCGCCGATCCTCCCGGCTTTCAGATCGAATTGGGCCAGGCGCTGGCACACGAGCTCGGCGTCTCCCTGCGACTCGATTGGATCATCACCCAGTACCAGATGCGGAGCGCCGGTTGCGATATCGTTCTGGATGTCATCGCCGACCGCGAAGCGCAGGGTGAAACCCGCTTGAGAATCTCAAAACCGTATTATCGCACGGGCGTCGCACTCGCCGTCCCCTCATCCAGCGCGCTCGCCTCGTTCCAGAGCCTCAACGAGCATACCAAGGTCGGGGTGCAGGTCGGCTCCGTCGCTGCCATGATCATCAGCCAACGGCACGTCCCGACGTCGACTTTCGGCTTCGAGAGCGACAGCCTCGATGCCCTGTCAAACCATGAGATCGATGCCGCTGCGGTCACACCCGCCGCGGCGAGTTATTTCAACCTGACGCATCCGGACAAGGCACTCCGCATCCTGGATCGCGACGAGTCCATAGCCGATCTCAACTGGAACGTCGCGGTCGGCATGGTCCGTCCGGATGATGCATTGCGCGACACCATCGATGGAGCGGTTGAACGGCTGCGAAACGACGGCACGATCGATAGGATATACCGACGCTACGGGGTCGTACTCCACGCGCCGAAATAGCCAATTGTTCCGGGGCGCGGTCTGTCGCGCTGTTTAACCGGTCGTCCCGGCGCATGGGCCGGAACGACGGTCGTTTCGAGTGCCGCTACGCCGCAGCCTTCTTCCGCGCCTGCTCGGCCTTGTACAGCTCGAACTCTTCAGCGATCGCCTTGGCGATCGACGGACGTTGACGCTGGCGTTCGTAATAGGCCTTCACGTTCGGCCATTTGGCGAGCTCGATCGGCGGCGTCGCCATGGTCCAGTTGATGACCGTGACGAGATAGGCGTCGGCGACGCTGAAATGGTCGAGCAGGAAGTCGCGCCCCTTCAGGTAATCGTCGAGGTAGTCCAGCCGCGACAGGTTCTTCTCCAGCGCATAGGCTTTCGTCTCCTGCGGCGCCTTGCGGTCGAGCACCGGGATGAACAGGCCCTTGTGCAGCTCGGTGCCGATGAAGCAGAGCCATTGATGCAGCCGCGTGCGATCGATGCCCGCTGCGGCACCGAGGCCCGATTGCGGGAAGCGGTCGGCGATATATTGCAGGATCGCGGCGTTCTCAGTTAGCACCACGCCCTCATCGGTCCGCAGTGTCGGCACCAGGCCGATCGGGTTCACGGTTCGAAAGTCAGTGCCGTCGCTCAGCACTGTCTTGGTCGGCGGGTCGACTTCGAGATAATTCGCTTCGGCGCCGGCTTCATAAAGCGCAACGCGGGTCGCCATCGAACAGGCGAGCGGCGAGAAATAAAGATCCATCTTGAGCCTCCTTGGGCAATTCCTCGATGTGACTTCTGGAGTGTCGCTCAAACCGGCCAGATTGATTTTTGTACTGTCTTGCATATTATAGCGGCGGTCAAGGATTAAATTGCGAAATGGTACAAAAACAGAAGCCGCCAGCTGCTGCCACTGCACCCAAACGCCGTGGCCGTCCGCGCGCCTATGAACCCGACGTCGCGCTTGGCAAGGCGCTCGACCTGTTCCGCACGCAGGGTTTCGCGGCCACCTCGCTCGACGATCTCAGCCAAGCCACCGGCATGAATCGCCCGAGCCTCTATGGCGCGTTCGGCGACAAGCGCGAGCTCTACATCAAGAGCTATCAGCGCTACCGCGAGGAAGCGCGCGCATCGATGGTGGAGATCTTTCGCCAGGAGATGCCCGTGCGCCAGCGGCTGGAGCGCATCTTCGCCTCCGCGCTGAACATCTATCTCTCCGGCGAGACCGGCCCGCGCGGCTGCTTCACCGTGGTCACGGCGGCCTCCGAGGCGGTCGGCGATCCCGAGATCCGGGCCATGGTGCTCGATGGCCTCAACGAGCTCGACAAGGCGTTTGCGAGTTGCTTCCGCCGCGCCAAGGAGAAAGGCGAGTTGCCCGAGAGCGCCGATCCCGCCGTGCTGGCGCAGCTCGCTTCAGCGACCGTGCACTCAATCGCCATCCGCTCCCGCGCGCGTGTGTCGCGAAAGGAGCTCGAGGCGATCGTAAAGGGGGCGATCGACGTGATAGTGGGAGGAAAGAGCTAGGCAGTGCGTGGCGCGAGCTATCTCCCAAACGTGGTCCTGGCGAAAGCCAGGACCCGTAGCCACCGAATCTGGTTTGGCGAAGATTTGGAGTTGCCGCCGTCGCGCCGCAGCTTCTCCCTTGGGTAATGGGTCCTGGCTTTCGCCAGGGCGACACTGAGTTTGTAGCCTCGCTACGCCGCGCGAATATGCGCGAGGAAGCGATCCACCTCGTCGCGCAGCCGCTGCGATTGCTTTGACAGCTCGATCGCCGAACCCAGGACTTCCTCCGCTGCTGTTCCCGTCGCGGCGATGCCGGCGGTGACACCCGCGATATTTTGCGAGACCTCGCCGGTGCGGGCGGCTGCCTGCTGGACGTTCTGCGCGATCTCCTGCGTCGCGGTGCCCTGCTGGCCGACGGCGGCGGCAATCGCGGCAGAGATCTCGTCGACCTCCTGGATCGTTGCGCAGATCGACTGGATGCCGTCGACTGCGCCGGTGGTCTCGCCCTGTACCGCCGTCACCTGCGCGCCGATCTCCTCGGTCGCCTTGGCGGTCTGGGTTGCCAGCGCCTTCACCTCGGAGGCGACCACCGCAAAGCCGCGGCCGGCTTCGCCCGCGCGCGCCGCCTCGATCGTCGCGTTGAGTGCCAGCAGATTGGTTTGCTCGGCAATACCGCTGATGAAGGAGACGACGTCGCCGATTTTCTGCGCGGCGTCGGCCAGACTCTGCACGCGCTCATTCGACCGTCGCCCGTCGCTCGCAGCTTTGCCGACGACCGCCGTCGCGTGCGCAAGGCGCCGGCTGATCTCGGTCATCGACGACGACAGCTCCTCCGCGGCGGCAGCAACCGTCTGCACATTCTCCGAGGCGAGCGCCGAGGCCGACGACACCGTGCCGGTCTGCTGCCGTGACCGCTCGACGATATCAGACATCGAGCGCGCCGTGTTCTCCATCTCGACTGCGGCCGAGGAGACCGTGGTGACGACGTCGCGGATGCTGGCTTCGAAATTGTCGGCGAGCGCGGCGAACGCGCGTCGCTTCTCCGCTTCGGACTGCACCTTGGCCTCGAGCTGATCGGCCTGGAGCTTGTTGAAGCTCATCGCATTGTCACGGAACACCGCGACCGCCCTCACCATCGCGCCGACCTCGTCATTCGCCTTGCTGGCGGGGACGGCAACATCGAGATGTCCGTCGGCCAACTCGCGCATCACCGTGGTGATGGAGATAATCGGACGCGAGATGCTGCGGGCGATGAGATAGCCGACGATTGCGGCGAGCACGAGCCCGAGCGCGGCGATGCCGAATGCCAGCAGCCAGGCTCGGTCGGCGGAGGCCACATAGTCGGCATTGTCCATCACCAGTTCGACCGCGCCGAGGGGCTTGCCGGAAAAATCCCTGATCGGTCCGAGCAGCGCGGCCACCGGCGTTGTGTCGAGCTTGGCCTGCCGCATCGTGAAGTCACCGCCGGCGGCGCGGCCGTAATCGGTCGCGTCGAAGAAGCTCTTGCCCTTCAGCGTGCCGCCGAACAGCTTGAAGCCGCCGCCGTCCGCGAGATGGAAGGCGATGTCGACATGGCGGTTGGTCTTGAAGTCGTCGAGGAAGGACTGGCCGAAGGTCAGGCCAAATTCCACTGAGCCGAGATGCTTGCCGCCTTGCGCGATCGGCACCACGCCGCGGATCCCGAGCCCGGCCAGGCCGCCCTCGAGGCCGACCACGACCTTGTGCTCCTGATTGGCCATGATCACGGTTTTGCGGAAGCCGGAGAGGTCATCGCCGAATTTAGCAGGCTGGTGCACGCGCAGGAACGAGGTCGCGGGCGCCACGTGGAACTGGAACTGTTCGACTCCGTACTCCGATTTGGTCGCGGCAAACACCGGCCCGAACAGGCTGACCAAGGCATTGCGATCCTGCTTGGCCATCGCGTCCTGCGTCGCCGGCATCGCGGCGACGACGGCGCTCATGGCGGCGGCGCGGCGGGACTCCTCGGCGATGCGCGATTGCAGGGCATCGTAATGGCTGCGCAGCTCGCGCTGGTCGGCGCGGTCGATGATCCCCGCGATGATCCACATTGCACCGAGCACCGCAAACAGCGCGGTCGCCGCTGCCGTTACCGCCAGCGCAACCGTGATCCGCATCCTGAGGCCGAGCGTAAAGCGCATGTGCGACTCGTTCGTTGAGCGTTGATTAACAACGCGTATCAACTTCTCGCTAAGAGAGGGTGAACGGGATACCGGCCGGCGATCAGTGATTTTACGGGCTCGGGTGGCACATGAGGTCTCAGTATCCCCGCGCCCGGTCCACCACGTTCTCCAGCACACCACCCGCCTCGAACCGCGCGATCTGCTCGGCGACATAGGCCGAGATCGCATCGGCGTCGGTGTCGGCGGCGTTGTGCGGGGTCAGCAGCACCTTGGGATGGGTCCAGAACCGGCTGTCCGCCGGCTGCGGCTCCTGCACGAAGACGTCGAGCGAGGCGGCGCCCAGCGTGCCGTCGTCGAGGCAGGCCAGGATGTCGGCTTCGTTCTGAAGGCCGCCGCGGCCGGCGTTGATCAGCACGGGCGCACCGAGCGGGCTTTTGCGGTTGAGCTTGGTGAAGACATCGCGGTTGAGGATGCCGTGTGTATGGGGCGTCAGCGGCAACAGGATGACGAGAATATCGGTCGTGCGCAGGAACGCGTCGATCTGCCCGGCGCCATGGAAGCATTCGACGCCCGCGATGGTGCGCGGGCTGCGGCTCCAGCCGGCGACACGGAAACCAAGCCGCCGCAGCACTTCGGCCGCATCGGTGCCGAGCGTGCCCAGTCCCATGACACCGACCGTGACCGCGCTCGCCGGCCATTGATAGGTCGGCTCCCAGCGCTTTTCGCGCTGCGACTGGCGCAGATAAAGCTCCTGGCGGTGGTGCATCAGCACGTGCTGCACGACGTATTCGGTCATGCGGCCGGTCAGATCAGGCACGGCCACGCGCACCAGCGGCACGTTCGGAAGGCTCTTGTCCGCCATCAGCGCATCGACGCCGGCGCCCAGATTGAAGATCGCACGCAGATTGGGGAAGGAGCCGAGATCGCCCGGCACCGGCTTCCACACCGCGGCATAGTGCACCTCGGCCGGATCGAGCCCGGCATCGGGCAGCAGCACCACGCGGCGGCCGCCGCCGACCGCGTCGAACCGGGCCTTCCAGCGCTCCGGCAGCCAGTTTTGCTGCGTGCTGTTGATCAGGACGGCCAGTGTGCCCACGGTCATTCGAAGTGCCTCTTGAGGTTCCGCTTTTGATGGCCCTCCTTGGCACGATCTGTCGGATTTTTCTTGCAATTTTTTTCCGCAGCCGTGTCGGGGCGAGGCATAGTAGATCGTCTTCAAAACAAGCGTTCAGAGAAGGTACTGCCCATGCTTTATGCGATCCTTTGCTATCACGACGAGGACTTCGTCGGCTCCTGGAGCAAGGACCAGGATGAAGCCGTGATGAAGAAGCTCGCCGTGGTGCAGGAGAAGCTGACACAGCAGGGCCGGCTCGGCCCGGTGGCGCGGCTGCTGCCGACCACTGCGGCAGCGACGCTGCGCAAGGAAGACCCGCCGTTGGTGCTCGACGGCCCCTACGCGGAGACCAAGGAGCAGTTGCTCGGCTTCTACATCGTCGATTGCAAGAACCTCGACGAGGCGCTCGACGTTGCGCGTGACCTCGGATCGGCCAATCCCGGCGGCGCCTATGAGGTACGCCCGGTAGGCGTGTTCAGGCCCGGAGGGAATCTGACGTGAGCGAGGCCGATACCGCCTGGATCGAGACCGCGCTGACCTCGGCGCGCCCCCAGGCGGTCGGCGCGCTGCTGCGCTATTTCCGCGATCTCGACACCGCCGAGGAAGCGTTTCAGAACGCCTGCCTGCGCGCGCTGAAGACCTGGCCGCAGAACGGACCGCCGCGCGATCCCGCGGCCTGGCTGATCATGGTCGGCCGCAACGTTGCGATCGACGAGGTGCGCCGCACCCGCAAGCAGCAGCCGCTGCCGGACGACGACCAGGCGATCTCCGATCTCGACGACGCCGAGGGCGCGCTCGCGGAGCGGCTCGACGGCTCGCACTACCGCGACGACATTTTGCGGCTGATGTTCATCTGCTGCCATCCAGGGCTGCCGGCGACGCAGCAGATCGCGCTGGCGCTCCGTATCGTCTGCGGCCTGACGGTGAAGCAGATCGCGCGCGCCTTCCTGGTGTCGGAAGCGGCAATGGAGCAGCGCATCACGCGTGCCAAGGCCAAGGTGGCGGAGGCCGGGACGCCGTTCGAAACGCCGGGCGCGGTCGAGCGTTCGGAGCGGCTCGCCCGTGTGGCCGCGATGATCTATTTGATCTTCAACGAGGGCTATTCCGCGAGCGGCGACACCGCCGAAATCAGAAAACCGCTGTGCGAGGAAGCGATCCGGCTGGCGCGGCTGCTGCTGCGGCTGTTCCAGAGCGAGCCAGAGATCATGGGGCTCACGGCGCTCATCTTGTTGCAGCATGCTCGCAGTGCCTCGCGCTTTGCCGCGGATGGCTCGCTGATCCTGCTGGACGACCAGGATCGTTCGCTGTGGAACGGCACGATGATCGCGGAAGGCCTCGCGCTGATCGACAAGGCGATACGCCATCGCCGCAGCGGGCCCTACCAGATCCAGGCAGCGATCGCCGCGCTGCATGCCCGCGCGTCGACGCCTGAAGAGACCGACTGGGCTCAGATCGACCTGCTCTATGGTGCGCTGGAGGTGGTGCAGCCGTCGCCGGTGGTGACGCTCAACCGCGCGGTCGCGATTTCCAAGGTGCGCGGCCCGCAAGCCGCGCTCGACCTGATCGAGCCGCTGGCGCCAAAGCTTGCCAATTACTTCCATTTCTACGGCGTGCGCGGCGCTTTCCTGATGCAGCTCGGCCGCAACGACGAAGCCCGCATCGCATTCGACCGCGCCATCGCTCTCGCCAACACGTCCGCAGAAGCGGCTCACATCCGCATGCATCTCGATCGCCTGATCCGGGACAGCCAGCCCAAGGTCGCAAATGGCGGCGCAAGGCAAGACGCCAAAGTCAAGGCGCCAAGGTGACGTAGGGAGCGCCTGCTTCGGGCGTAGCAAAATTTCCGCCTCGCCTTGTCGGGCCCGGCGCCCTCCCTTCGTCCTAGGACCGTATCCAGGGAGCCATTCATGCTGAAAGCTATTGCCGTCATCGCCGTCCTGTTCGTAGTCGGAATCGTGGGCGTGCTCGTCTTCGCCCTGACGAAGCCCGACACATTCCGCGTCGAACGCAGCCTCGCCGTGAAAGCGCCAGCCAATGCGATCTATCCGCAGGTCGCCGATTTCCATCGCTGGACCGCCTGGTCACCCTACGAGAACCGCGATCCTGCGATGAAGCGGACGTTTGGCGGCACCGCGCAAGGCAAGGGCGCGACCTATGCCTGGGACGGCAACAACAATGTCGGCGCCGGCCATATGGAGATACTCGAGGCGAGTGCGGCGTCAAAACTCCGCATCAAGCTCGATTTCGAGCGGCCTTTCGAAGGCCACAACACCGCCGAGTTCACCTTTGTGCCGCAAGGCGATGCCACACTGGTCACGTGGGCGATGTCCGGTCCGGCCCCGTTCCTGTCTAAGGTCATGCAGGTGTTCATCAACATGGACAACATGATCGGCAAGGATTTCGAGGCCGGCTTGGCGAGCCTGAAGAAGCTCACCGAGAAGTAGCGCCGTCACCCCGAACGAAAGCCAAAAGGAGAGAAACGATGCTCAATGCATATCTGTTCTACCAGGACACCTGCGAGGTGGCGTTCAATTATTACGCCAAGGTTCTCGGCGGCAAGATCGATGCCATGATGCGTTCGTCGGACGCACCGCCGGACATGGCGGCTGCGCCCGGCCGCGAGAAGACGATCATGCATGCGCGGATGTCGCTGCCCGACGGCGGCGTGCTGATGGGGTCGGATGCGCCGCCCGAGCATTTTCACAAGCCGCAGGGCTTTTCGATCTCGCTCACGGTCGCGGACCCCGCGGAGGGCGAGCGCAAGTTCAACGCACTCGCCGATGGCGGTAAGGTCACCATGCCCTTCAGCAAGACCTTCTGGGCCAAGGGTTTTGGCATGTGCGTCGACAAGTTCGGCATTCCCTGGATGGTGAACTGCCCGGCCGAGGGAATGTGACAGGCGCGATCGCCTGACGCGCCAAGCGGCGATCCCCTCTCCCTGACGACGCGGGAGAGGGGCGCGCATGAGGCCGTTGCGTCATGCGCCGATCGACAGCATGTCCATCAGCGGATTGATCCTGTCACGTCATTGCTCGGTGATTGGGACGACGGAACGCAGCGCGGGCAGATCACGAGCTTGGTCCCGAGCTGCCTGTCGTTCTCCGCTTCGATTTCGTCATGGATTGCCCACCACGCCGCGGAGTACGGGCGCAAGGTGCCGAGTACTTTTTCCCGCTCCTGATTCGGATCACTCGCCGCGGGAGCTTGGGTCGCCACACGACGCTTCATGACAGAGGGACGGTTCGGATCCTGACCGAGGCCGTCCCATGCGATCGGACGGCGTTCCTGCGCAGGCGCGACCGCGCATCCCATGAGTGTTGCGCAAAAAGTGAGCAAGACAAAGCCGTGTCGCATCATGCCGGACCCTTGGGTGTTGTATGCGACGCGCCAACTCCGCTTGCCGAAGCTTGCGTCGCACCGCTCAAATGGAACCTAAGGGAAACGCGTGGCCGACATGGCCGAATATGGATTCTCCTGTCGCACCACATTGCGAGAGCAGTGAGGCCGCTTCGTGAAATGATGCGGACCGCATCGCACAACAACTGGCGCAATATTAGGCTGTGAACTCCGGGACAGAATCGTTATTTATTTCGTCATAAATCTAAAAACTGGGGCGGGCGGACTTGGAAGGGGAGCGACCGATGGCGGCGGCGCTGCAGATCAACTTTGCACTTTGGGGTATGCTCATCTGCGCGAGCATGGAATTGAGCCAGCTGATCCAGAGTTATTATTAGGGCTCACGAAGCGCGTGACCGGCCCAATTTTGCCGGCGCGCTTGTTTGCTGGCTCACGAAGCAACGCGATGAGCGTGAAGCTGACGCTCGCGATCATCGAAACGATGTGGTAGCGCGGCGCTGCGGTGCGGGCGCTTGGGTCCGCCTGATCATCACCGGCAGCGCGGATAGATCGCGGCGAGGTCGCGCCCCTTCAGCAGAAGCAACCGCGACGACAGGCCGCCGCGGCGGCTGATCCAGTCGCGCACCGGGCCGGGATAGGCCGCAAGCACCGCATCTGATGCTTCCGGCTCGGCGTAGAAGCGCCCGCGTCGATCGACCGAGCGCGCCGCATGGAAGCCGAGCACGGCACGCTTGGTGACGCAAATCCGCTCGCCCGGCACGATGCTCAGCAACAGCGTGCAGGCGGACAGGCAGGGACCGTCGATCACGACGCGCTCGCCGCTCTCGCGCACCTTCTCGAACAAATCGAGGAACGGCCCGACCTGTCCCCCGGGCGACTGGATGATGCGGATTTCGGCCAAGGCAGGCGTGGCGGCGAGCAGCGCGGATGCGAGCATCAAGGCCTTGATGAGGGTGACGCGTCGCATGAAGCCTCCGCGAATTCGAGTCCATAGGATAGGTCAACGAGAAGAGGTGGGTGACGCTTCGCTAAGCCAACCTACGCCGTGTCTATCCGTTCCGCCGTTCGCCGCGCAGCGTCGGCAGGCCGATGCCCGCCGCATCGAAGCCGCCATCGACGGCCAAAATTTGGCCGGTGATGTAGCTCGATCGTTCCGAGCAAAGGAAGTAGATCGCTTCGGCAAGTTCCTCTTCCAGGCCGTAGCGGTTGAGCGGGATGGCGTCGTGATAGTCGGCGCGGATCTCCCTGGTGTGCACCTGCTTTGCCATCGCGGTGTCGACCGGCCCCGGCGCGACCGCGTTGACGCGGATGTTGAGGGACGCAAGCTCGACCGCGAGCTGCTTGGTGAGGTGCGCGAGGCCCGCCTTGCTGGTGCCGTAGGCCGAGCGCAGCGTCGAGGCGCGCACCGCCGAGATCGAGGTGATGTTGACGATGGCACCGCCATTGCCGTCGCGCATCAGCGGCACCGCCGCCTTGGTGCAGAGGAACGGACCGGTGAGGTTGACCTCGAGCACGCGCCGCCAGTCGGTCTCCGACGTCTCCATCAGCGGCGCGAACACGGCAATGCCGGCATTATTGACGAGCGCGTCGAGCCGGCCAAACCGCCGCTCGAGCATCGCCATCGCGGCGGCAACCGCGGCTGCGTCCGAGACGTCGCAGGTCAACGCCAGCGTGGTCTCGTCCCGGCCGATCTCGGCGACCGCGCGGCCGAGCAGCTCACCCTCGATGTCGAGCAGCGCCACCCGCCAGCCCTCGGTCAAAAACTTCTTCGCGGTCGCAAGCCCGATGCCACGCGCGGCTCCGGTGACGAGGGCGATTTTCTGCGGGGAGGCGGTCATAGCTTATCCGTGGTTCGGGAGTTGAGGCGGTCTCCCTACCATGAAAGCCGTGAGGAGACGCGACAAACTATCGCGCCTTTGCTCTTCGAGGCTCTCCTTTTGCGGCCGCGCAGGGCGCCTAAGCAAGCTCCGCCGTGGCGCGCTGCATGTTGGCCGACATGTCGGCCGTCACGATGCTCTGTTCCTCGACCGCGGCGGCGGTGGAGGCGATGAACTCGTTGACGCCGGCGATCGCGACCTTGATCGCGGTCAGTGAGCTTGCAACGTCGCCGGAGATGGTGTTCAGCGCGTCGATTTCGGAGGTGATGGTGTCGGTCGCCTGCTTGGCCTGGTTGGCGAGGCTCTTCACCTCGGAGGCGACCACGGCGAAGCCGCGGCCGGCTTCGCCCGCGCGCGCCGATTCGATCGTGGCGTTGAGCGCGAGCAGGTTGATCTGGCCGGTGATGCCCGAGATCATCTCGACGATGCCGCTCATCGCCTGCGCCGCCGCGTTCAGCCGCTGCGCTTGGCCGTCGGCGGCCTCGACGCGGGTGGTCGCGACCTTCGAATTCTCGCGTGACTTTGCCATGGTCGCGGAGATCTCGCGAATCGAGGCACTCATCTCTTCGCTGCCGGCCGCGACCGCCTCGATCAGACCGCGCGCGTTGTCGGCCTTCTTGCGGCCGATCGCCTGCGCGGTGATGTCGGTGGCATATTTCACCACCTTGTAGGGTTTGCCGTTGAGGTCGAGGATCGGGTTGTAGGACGCCTGGATCCAGATTTCGCGGCCGCCCTTGGCGATCCGCTTGTATTCGGCGGCCTGGTATTCACCGCGGTTGAGCGTCTCCCAGAACTGGCGATAGGCCGCCGAATTCTTTTCGTTCGGCTCGATGAACATGGAGTGGTGCTGTCCCTTGATCTCCGCCAGCGAATACCCCATCGCCTTCAAGAAATTCTCGTTGGCGGTGCGGATGGTGCCATCCATGTTGAACTCGATCACCGCTTGCGATTTCTGGATCGCGGCGAGCTGTCCGTCATTGTCGGCCGCCTTCATCTTCTGCGCGGTGACGTCGGTCGCGAATTTCACCACCTTGAACGGCTTGCCGGTCTCGTCGAGGATAGGGTTATAGGTCGCCAGAATCCAGATTTCGCGTCCGCCCTTGCCGATCCGCTTGTATTCGGCGGCTTCGAACTGGCCGCGGTTCAGCCGCGCCCAGAAGTCGGCGTAGGCCGAGCTCGCGCGATCTTCCGGCGTGACGAACATGCTGTGGTGCTTGCCCCGGATTTCGTCGAGCGAGTAGCCCATTGCGCCCAGGAAATTCTCGTTGGCGGCGACGATGGTGCCGTCCATGTTGAATTCGATCACGGCCTGGGCACGGCTGATCGCGGCGATCTTGCCCGCGTCCTCCATGGTCTTGACCTTGTATGCCGTGATGTCGGTGGCGAACTTGATGAAGCTCACCACCTTGCCGTTCTCGTCGCGCAGCGGCGCGTAGGAGGCGTGGACCCAGACTTCCTTGCCGTTCTTGCCGAACCGTTTGTATTGCGTGGTCTGGAACTCGCCGCGGTTCAGGCTGGCCCAGAAGTCGCGGTAACGGGCGCTCTCCCGTTCAGTCGGGCTGACGAAGATACTGTGATGCTTGCCCTTGATCTCCGAGAGCGAATAGCCGCTCATCTTGAGGAGATTTTCATTGGCATCGAGAATGGTGCCGTCGAGGCCGAATTCGATCACGGCCTGGGACCGGTCGAGCGCCTCGACCTCCGCGACTGCGTGCCTGACTTTCTTGCTCTGGAAATTGAACACGTAAGCTCCGCGTCATGCTGAGGGGCGAATCAGCCGGATTGTCATACCGTTCGCTCAAGCCAAAAAGTTGCATGCTGTTCTTGAGCAACTGTAAATTCCTGCACGAGGCGGCACCCGTTCAGTCATTTCACGTGCGCGCGCCATGTTGCTCAGGTCGCAAGCATTCTCGATTCATATGCACGGCGGAGTTCATAGGAGGCCCGTATTTGTACGGCCGCCGCGTTGCATTATTTTTCGCATGGTTGAAGCCGTGCTCGATGTCGGCGCGGCCGTGCGTCGACCGTCTTCAAGACGATTGTCCATGGAACCGCTCGATGACCGACCCCGAACACCTGATTCGAGACCTCTTCGCCGCCTATCTCGGCAACGACCGGCAACGGGTCGCCGACGCGTTGGCGGACGACTTTCGCTTCACCAGCCCGTTCGACGACGACCTCGAGAAGGCGGCCTATTTCGAGCATTGCTGGAGGGACACCGGCTGGATTGCGCGGCACGACATCGAGCGGATTTTCGTCCAGGGCGACGAGGCCTTCGTCACCTATCTCTGCTTGGCGACAGATGGCAGGAGCTTTCGCAACACCGAGTTCTTCACCTTCGCCGGCGGCAAGGTTCGTCGTATCGAGGTCTATTTCGGCGCTGCCCGGCAGGACGGTCGTTTCCTGCCGCAGGCGCGCTAGCGGCCAGCGCAATCATCTCCAGAATAATTTTCGTCACCTGTCGGTTTCGTCAAGGTTCGCTCGTCTTGGGTAAGGGCGACTAAGCAAGCAAGGAACCTCCATGCGATTCATGATGCTGATGATCCCGCTCGGCTACGAGACCGCGCCGCCGGATGTCCAACTCGATCCCGAGCGTGTCGCCGCGATGATGCGCTACAACGAGGCGCTGAAGGACGCCGGCGTGCTGATCACGCTCGACGGCCTGCATCCGCCGTCGATGGGTGCGCGCGTCTCCTTTGCGACCGGTGAGCCTGTTGTGACCGACGGCCCCTTCACTGAGGCCAAGGAAGTCTTGGGCGGCTACTGGATGATCGAGGTCGATTCGCGTGGCGAGGCGATCGCCTGGGCCAAGAGATGCCCGGCCTCAGCGAACGAAATCATCGAGATCCGGCAGGTGCAGGAGATGGTCGATTTTTCGCCCGAGGTGCAGGAGGCTGCCGCCGGGTTTGCCGACCTGAGAAGCAAATAACCAAGGCGGCCGCCGCGGCCGAAGTCCCGGATTTTTCTCCAACCCACCAAACCTGAGGACACCCCCAATGAGCACCGAACACACGTTTCTCGCCGTCTATCTCGGCAGCATGACCGGCACGAAAATGGCAGCCTGGCACGCGATGCCTGAGGCTGAACGGAAGGCGAAGGAGCAGGAAGGCATGGCCGCCTGGCACGGCTGGGTCGAAAAGCATAAGGGCGTCATCGTCGAGATGGGCGGCCCACTCGGCAAGACCCGCAGGATCGACGCCGGCGGGGTCACTGAGGTCAGCAATGCGCTGACCGGCTTCACGGTGGTGCGCGCGGCCTCGCAGGAGGCCGCTGCAGAACTGTTCAAGAACCACCCGCATTTTGCGATCTTCCCGGGCGAGTCCATCGAGGTCATGCCGGTGCTGCCGATCCCGGGGCGTTAGTCCCCGGGGCGCCAGGCCTGGCATCATTCCGAGGTCCGATGGTTCGGATCGCCCCGGAACGACTGCGGGAAATACGGGGCTGATCAAACCGTCGCCGCTAGTGACCTTCATGCCCGGCTCATGTAAAGCTCGTTCACATGAGCTGGCGCAAGGAGACGCGCCGCGCCGAGCGCGGCTATCACCACGGCAATCTGAAGGAAGCCCTTTTGCAGGCCGCCCTCGGGCTGATCGCCGAGAAGGGCGCGGCCGGCTTCACCTTTGCCGATGCCGCGCGCATGGCCGGCGTCAGTGCGGCGGCGCCGTACCGGCATTTTCGCGACCGTGAAGAACTGCTGTCCTCCATCGCGCAACGCGGCTTCGAGCAGTTCGAATCGCGCCTGACCGCGGCCTGGGACGACGGACGGCCCGACACCGTCACGGCGTTCGAGCGTGTCGGCAGGGCCTATCTCGCCTTCGCCCGCGAGGAGCCCGCGTTCTACAACGCGATGTTCGAATCTGGCGTGCCGGTGGATTCCAATCCGGCGCTGCAGGCCGCCAGCGAGCGTGCTTTCAACATTATTCGTGCCGCGGCGGAGCGGCTTGCCGCGCTGGCGCCACCGGGCACGCCGCGGCCGCCGGCGATGATGATGGCGTTGCACATCTGGTCGATGGCGCATGGTGTGGCCTCGCTGTTCTCGCGCGGCGATGCCGCGCGTCGAAAGCTGCCGATGTCGCCGGACGAGCTGCTCGAAGCTGAGGTGCTGATCTATCTGCGCGGTCTCGGCTTCCCGACCGATCGCCGTCCTCCGGCGAAAAGCGCCGAGCCGCCGCCGGTGCCACCGGAGGCATCCTCCGGTTCAGGCGTGCCGCCCGGTGGCCCCTGGGGCAAGCCGAAATAAAGTTACCCAAATAATTCCCGCGCCCTGTCAGGCGGTCGGCTTGACAAAATCGCGGGATGATCTACCTATGTAAATGTTATTTACATTCACAACGGCGCTGATGCCGTCATGGAGAGGGAAATGGCCTACACCGCTGATGTCAATCGATGGCGCGGCCCTTCGGACCAACACTACGAGCGCCCCCACATGCTCAATACGCCCTGGCATCCCGGCTGGATCGCCGTGACCATCCTCGGCTTCATCATCTGGTGGCCGATCGGACTTGCCCTTCTCTTTTTCACACTCGGGAGCAGAAGAATGTCGTGCTGGAGCAACCAGGATCGCTGGCAGAACAAGATGGAGCGGATGCAGTACAAGATGGACCGTATGCGCGGCCGAATGGAGCGCCACGGTTTCGGCTTTGGCTTCGGCCCGCCCTCGAGCGGCAACCGCGCCTTTGACGAGTACCGCACCGAGACGCTGCAGCGGCTCGAGGAGGAGCAGGTCGAGTTCAAGAACTTCCTCGACCGTCTGCGTCACGCCAAGGACAAGGAAGAGTTCGACCAGTTCATGGCGCAACACAAGACACGCCCGACCCCGCCGCCGACCGACCAGCAGCAGGGTTGATCTCAAGGTTGATCTCGGGACTGACGCCTCTCAAAGCCGTCAGGCGCATGCCCCCAAAGTCCTGATGGCCCCGAGCCGCCCGCCTGCGCAACCCGCAGGCGGGCGGTTTGGTTTTGGGAATGCGCGGCAGGCCGCCGCGACCGTCTGGAAAGTCCTCGCCCGGAGAGCCCCGGTCCGGAGAGACCTTGGTCAGCGCGCCGTGGCGAGCTGCGCGCGAACCGACTCCAGGAAGTGTTCGTAAGCGTAGTCCACGATCTCATTGAGTGATCGCGTTCGCGCGAACATCGCCTTGGCCTCGGCGAGAAACTCCTCGCGGGTCGGAATCTTCGGCAAATGCAGATGCGTCAGTGCATCGACGCCTTCGTGCGCGCGACTCAGGATCTCGTGCAGCGTCGGCAGTTGCAACTGGGCCAAATCGGCCCGGCGTAGTGCTGACGAGATCGCGTGCGCCAGTGTCTGCGCATCGAACCGTCCGGCCAGCTCGCGGGCCGCCCGGTTGATGACGCGTGCGCCGAGCGGCTGCTCGTTGCGCAGCACCTGCTCCGGCGGCGACTTCATGTTCCAGACAACGCCGAACCAGGACAGCACCTTCAGGATGTAATAGGTGACGTCGATTTCCCACCAGCGAAAGCCTTGCCGCACGCTGCTCTGATAGGCGTGGTGATTGTTGTGCCAGCCCTCACCGAGGGTGAACAAGGCCAGCAGCCAATTGTTGCGGGAATCATCGCCGGTCACGTACCGCTTGCGTCCATGCACATGGGCGAGGGAGTTGATGCAGAACGTCGCGTGATAGACCACCACGGTGCTCCACAGGAAGCCGACGACGAGACCGGACCATCCAGCAACCAGGAAGCAGAGCGCAGCCAGCGTAACGGCGGGCAGCAGCTCCAGGCGATGCAGCCACATCAGCTCCGGATAGGCGGCGAAATCGCCGACCTTCACGAGGTCGGTGCCATCGTGCTGCCGGTAAAAAATCCAGCCGAGATGGCTGTAGAGGAAGCCTCGGTGACGCGGCGAATGCACGTCGTCTTCGGTATCGGAATGGAGATGATGATGTCGATGCTTGGCCGCCCACCACAAAACGCTTTTCTGGGCGGTGCTTTGCGCGAGCCAGGCCAGGATGAACTGAAACACCCGGCCGGTTGCAAAAGCCCGATGGGAGAAATAGCGGTGATAGCCTGCTCCGATGGCGAACATGCGCACGACATACAGCGAGGCGCAGATCGCGAGGGCTTGCCAGGTGACGCCGGTCCAGATGGCGGCAACGCAGCCGAGATGGACCAGCAGGAACGGCAGGGCGGAGGGATACATGATGTCGTCGTGTTGGTCGTCGGCGGAGGTGTTGGGCGACATGTATTGGCGTGACCTTGGATGACGGGGATTCGGGATTCGCTTCGGCAGCACTGAGGGCCGCTGTGTACGACAAACCCGGGGATGCGGACCACTGCGGGGTCTTGAACGAGATACTTTGCCTGAACACCCGGGCCAGCGCGGTAGCACGAACCTCAGACCATAGCTTCGGCCGGGAACTCGACTGACTCCATATATATGATCGCGGCCGCCTGGCATGCAAGCTCGTAGCCTCACGGGGAGCGTGGCGTGCGGGCTGCCGACCGCCTATATCCGACAGTGAAAAGGAAGCGTCAAAACACCGCAGGCGGCAACAATGACGGAAGCTGCGATCATGCCGAGCGAGAGTCTCTGGCAGAAAATTCGCGACGAGGCGCAGCGCGCAGCGGCAGCCGACCCCATCTTCGGCAAGGCTCTTGTCGGTCTCATTCTCGCCCATGACGATTTTACCGCCGCACTTTCCGATCTGATCGGACGCCGGCTTGGCGGCAGCGCGGCCGAACGCGAGCGCTTCACAACATTTTCCCGCGACGCCTTTGATAGCCAGCCGGATCTGATCGAGGTGGCCGGCCGCGACCTGCAGGCCATCGTGCACCGCGATCCCGCCATCGCCGGACTGTTGGCGCCGCTGCTGCACTTGAAGGGCTACGTCGCCTTGCAGGCCTGGCGCGTCTCGAACTGGCTCTGGCATCATAACCATCGCGATGCGGCGCTGCTGTTTCAGAACGAGGCATCGAACGTCCTGCAGGTCAGCATTCATCCGGCGGCGAGCATGGGATCGTCGGTGTATCTCGACCACGCCACCGGCATAGTGATCGGTGCCAACGTGATCATCGGCGACGAGGCCACCATCCTTCAGAACGTCAGCATCGGCCGCAGCACGGAACTCCCGGCGCGCTCGCCGCGCATTGGTCGCGGCGTGTTCATCGGCTCCGGCGCGACAATTCTCGGCGACGTCAGGATCGGCGATTTTGCAAAGATCGGCGCCGGCACGGTCGTGACGAGCGACGTGCCCCGGGGCTGCACCGCAATCGGCAATCCCGCGCGGCTGACCACTTGCCCGAGCCCGCCGCAGCCGTCTGACTCGCCCCCACGTCATCAAGCGACGTGCTCCTCGTTCAGGCGGCGCGGCGGTGGCGCTCGCCGCCATGATGCGGGGTGACCGGCTCCGAACTGGTCTGGCCCGGCGCGTCCAGCACCGCGACATGATGCCGGTAGACCATTTCCCAGCCCTTCCATCCCGTGAACAGCAGGATGCCGACCACGATCAGCGAGAGCGCCACGCCCCACGGCTTGACCGCAGCCTCCGCGCCTTGCGCGTAGCGAAGGTAGAAATTGATCGCGGCGAGCACGACGGCCACGAGATTGCCGATCATGTGATACCAGGCATCGTTGAGACCGCGGATACGCGGCTCGCTGAGGAAGTCGACAAAGCCCGCCACGGCGGCAACGAGCGCCATGACGATGCCGGCGCCGAGCAGCCAGATCGCGGCTCTGGCCCAGAATCCGTCACCGGTTCCGATGAAGGCGAGATCGGCGATGGGCGCGCCGACCAGGAAGGCGATGGGGAACGGGATGATCATGGGGTGGAGCGGATGATCGCCGATAGCGGCGGTCGTCTTGGGGTTGATGCTCATGGCAAAACCTCGCCGAAGGTTGATTTTCCGGACAATCGCCAAGGCAAGGGCTGGTTCCTCCGCCCTGATGTCCGCAACCGCCGGGCCGGCAGCTTGCCAACCGCCTGCAACGCCTGGCTTTCCTGCAGCCAAATTCGGTTCCGGTAACCCCGCATTAACCATCGCCGGGCTCTGGTAAGGGCGGACAATCGCGCCCAAAGCCCGAAGTCAAGCCGCTGGGGTCGAGGCCCATAGTTTTGACATCTTGGCAGGGAATGCAGGCGGCCGGCTTTGGACGAGCCCCCCTGCACCCCAAAAAGATTAAGGCTTTGAGCGGGCTTGCCGGTCGCGCCGGTGCTAGCGCGGCAGTTGGGAACCGGCGGTGATTTGCCGGCCGGGACATTAGGTAACGATCGCCTTGAGAGGATACCGCTTATGAATCCGGCCGACGTGGCTCAGTCAGCCCTTCCGGTTGCCGCTTCCGCGGACGTGTCGCTGATCGCGCTGTTCTGGCAGGCTCACTGGATCGTGAAAGCGGTGATGCTGGGGCTTCTCGCCTGCTCTGTCTGGGTCTGGGCGATCGCCATCGACAAGATTTTCCTGTTTGCCCGCACCCGCCGCTCGATGGACCGTTTCGAGCAGGCTTTCTGGTCCGGCGAGTCGATCGAAGACCTCTATCGCACGCTCTCGGCCAAGCCGACGCATTCCATGGCGGCCTGCTTCGTCGCGGCGATGCGCGAGTGGAAGCGTTCGTTCGAGAGTCAGGCCCGCTCGGTCGCAGGCCTTCAGATGCGCATCGACAAGGTCATGAATGTCTCGATCGCCCGCGAGGTCGAGCGGCTGGAACGCCGGCTGCTGGTGCTCGCCACCGTCGGCTCCGCTGGCCCCTTCGTCGGCCTGTTCGGCACCGTCTGGGGCATCATGTCGAGCTTCCAGTCGATCGCGGCGTCGAAAAATACCTCTCTGGCGGTGGTGGCCCCCGGCATCGCGGAGGCGCTGTTTGCGACCGCCGTCGGCCTTATCGCCGCCATTCCTGCCACTATTTTCTACAATAAGTTCACCTCCGAGGTGAACCGGCAGGCCCAGCGGCTCGAAGGCTTCGCCGATGAATTTTCAGCCATCCTGTCGCGCCAGATCGACGAGCGGGGCTGACGGACGGCATGTATAGTGTGAAGGGCAATTTGGGCACCAGACCATGGGCATGAACGTTGCGAGTTCGTCCGGAGGCGGTGGGCGCCGTGGCCGGCGCAAGCCGGTCGTGGCCGAAATCAACGTCACGCCGATGGTGGACGTGATGCTGGTGCTGCTCATCATCTTCATGGTGTCGGCGCCGATGCTGACGGTCGGCGTGCCGCTCGACCTGCCGCAGACCCAGGCCAAGAGCCTCGAAAACAACGACCAGAAGCCGATCCAGATGTCGGTCGACATCAAGGGCAAGGTGTTCATCAACGACGCCGAGATCGCGATCAACGAACTGATCCCCAAGCTGAAGGCGATCACGGACGCGCGCGGCGGGCTCGAGGAACGCATCTATCTGCGGGCCGACAAGAAGGCCGATTACGGGACGGTGGCCAAGGTGATGGGCCAGTTGTCCGGCGCAGGATTCAAGAAGCTGGCCCTCGTCACGGAAGCGGATCAGGGGTAGACCGTGAAGGTGAAGGTCGACAAGACACTCGTTGCGTCGATTGCCCTCCACGTCCTCGTGCTGGGATGGGGGCTCGTCACCTTTAGCAGCAGGGCTTTCGTCGCGCCGGAAGAGTCGCTGCCGATCGACATCATCTCCACAGACCAACTCGCGCAGATGATGTCGGGGCAGAAGACCGGCGACAAGAAAGAGCCGAAGCCGAAGGTCGAGAAGATCGCGGAAGCCAAGCCCGAGGAAGACGCCGTCGGCAAGGTCACCGAGAAGAAAGAGCTGATCAAGACCAACTCGACACCCGAGCCGCCGCCCAAGCCCGTCGAGAAGCCGGTCGAGAAAAAGCCAGAGCCGCCCAAGCCCGTGGCTGAAGCCAAGCCCAAGGAAGAGCCGAAGCCGCCGGAAAAAAAGCCTGACCCGGCCAAGGAAGATCCGATCGCCGAACTGCAGAAAAAGCTCGAAACCAAGAAGCCGCCGCCCAAGCCGCCCGAGCAAAAGGTCGCGGCGGTGCAGCCGCCGCAGCAGCCGAAACCCAAGGAGCGCAGCTTCGATCCAGCGCAGATCCAGCGCGATCTCGACAAGCGCGCCGCGACCCGGCACGAACTCGCCGGCTCGACGCTGAATGCGTCGGCCTCGCTGGGATCGACGACCGGAACGGCCGCCAACAACATTGCGACCTGGCGGGGAGCCTTCCAGGGGGCGGTGAAGCGCTGCTTCACGCCGACCTATAACGGGCAGGATGCAGATCAATACGAAGCCGACATCGACATTCCCATGAAGATCGACGGATCGCTCGCCTCCGAGCCGATCGTCGTTGCGGTGAGGGGACCGTCGCGGTCGATCGCACAGGCGGTGGCGGAGAGTGCCAGACGCGCCATCGTGCAGTGTCAGGTCTATTCGTTCATGCCGAAGCAGCAATACGAGAGCTGGAAGCTCATTCCGATGACTTTCGGCCTGAAAGACATGTTGTGACATCCGAACAAAAGAATTTTGCGATGAATGACGTTCGATCGATGAACCGCCGCCGCTTCATGACCCTGACCGGATCGACGCTCGCGATGCTGGGGGGCGGCCACGCCTTCGCCCAGGGCCAGCCGCGGCTTCGCATCGACCCCACCGAGTTTCGGCCGATCCCGATTGCGATCACCAATTTCGTGCCGGGCTCGCCGGCCGACGGCGACGTCGGCAACGGCGTCACCCAGGTCATCACCAACAATCTGAAGCGCTCGGGCCTGTTCGCGCCGGTCGACCAGGCCGCTTTCATCGAGCGCATCAGCAACATCGACGTCGCGCCGCAATTCGAGAACTGGAAAACCCTCAACGCGCAAGCCCTCGTCACCGGCCGCATGACGCGGCAGCCGGACGGCCGCCTCAAGGCCGAATTCCGCTTGTGGGACGTGGTCACCGGCCAGCAGCTCGCCGGCCAGCAATATTTCACCTCGCCGGAATATTGGCGCCGCATCGCCCACATCATCTCCGACCAGATCTATGAGAAGCTGACCGGCGAGAAGGGCTATTTCGACAGCCGCGTGGTGTTCGTCGACGAGACCGGGCCGAAGGAGCGTCGCGTCAAGCGGCTCGCGATGATGGACCAGGACGGCGCCAATGTGCGCTATCTGACCCGCGGCTCCGACCTCGTGCTGACGCCGCGCTTCTCGCCGAACTCGCAAGAGATCACCTACATGGAGTTCGGCCAGGGCGATCCGAAGGTCTACCTGTTCAACATCGAGACCGGCCAGCGCGAGATCGTCGGCAACTTCCCGGGCATGACCTTTGCGCCGAGGTTCTCGCCGGACGGCCAGCGCGTCATCATGAGCCTGCAGCAGGGCGGCAATTCCAATTTGTTCGTGATGGATCTGCGCTCGCGCTCCACCACGCGCCTCACCGACACGCCCGCGATCGACACCTCTCCGTCCTACTCCCCGGACGGCACCCGCATCTGCTTCGAGTCCGATCGCGGCGGCAGATCGCAGATCTATGTCATGGCTGCAGGCGGCGGAGCGGCGCAGCGCATCTCCTTCTCCAAGGACGACAACAACGCCACCTATTCGACGCCGGTGTGGTCGCCGCGCGGCGATTACATCGCCTTCACCCGGCAAGGCGGCGGGCAGTTTTCGATCGGCGTGATGAAGCCGGACGGCTCCGGCGAACGGCTTCTCACCTCCGGCTACCACAACGAAGGTCCGACCTTCTCGCCGAACGGCCGCGTGCTGATGTTCTTCCGCGATCCCGGCGGCAGCGGTGGGCCGTCGCTGTTCTCCGTCGACATCTCGGGGCGCAACGAGCTGAAGGTGCCGACGCCGGGCTTTGCCTCCGACCCGGCATGGTCGCCGCTATTGTCCTCGACATCGGGCTAGCCGCCGCCCGCGGCGCGCGATGATTTGACCGCGCGCCTTTTCCGAAAACTTGGCGCGATGTTTCCCCGCGATAATTGTTCTTTAAGGTTGCACTCGGCAAACTTTTCCCATGGGTTTGTTTCTATTGATGTATTTCGACTAATGGTCGCTCAAAACAACTCGACTTTAACGATGTTCCCTCAGAAAGACTTCATACCGGATCGGTAAAACTGCGCTCCAGACAGGACGCGCGTAAACACCAGATGCAGTTTGCAAGTCAGAGCGGAGAGCCGGAACAGCGGCCGCCGAAAACTTCGGCGGCGCAAATCGATTCGCTGTTCGAAGCGCCTGGTCCGCTGCTGGCAGGACTCATTTTCGTGTCGATCGGTGCGGCCCTCACCGCCTTGAGGACGGGCGAGCCGCTGATCTGGGCGTGCGTCGCACTTCTTGTCCTGGCCGGGACCGCGCGGGCGATCGACCTGCGCCTCTATCAGGCACGTCATGCGGTCATGACCGTCGAGGCGGCCGCACGCTGGCAGAAGCGCTATCAGATCGGGGCAAAGATCCAGGCGGCTGCGATCGGCATCTGGTGCGCCACCGCCCTGTTGGCCACGGACGACGCCGTGGCCCACATGATCGCGTTGTCGGTCACCACCGGAATCGCGGCGGGCGGCGCGGGCAGGGCATATGGCCGGCCTGCGATCTTCCACCTCCAGGCCGTGCTGATTTTCGGCCCCGCCGTGCTGGCCTTGGCGCTGCGTGGAACGCCCTACTACATCGCGATGGCGCTGGTCAGCGCCGCGTTCCTGATGGCGATCATGCAGCTCTCGGTGAATCTGCACCGAATCTTCATGGGAGCGGTCGTGGCACGGGAGCGTGAAGCCGCGCTCGCCGGCCAGTTCGATACGGCGCTGAACAACATGCCGCACGGCCTCTGCATGTTCCGCGTCGACGGACAGCTGGCGGTCATGAACCACCGCTTCGGCGCAATGATGAATCTGCCGGAAGGTCTTGCGCAACGCGGCGTCAACGCGCGTGACATCGTCGCGGCATGCGTCAGCGCCGGATCCATCTCGGCTGGGAGCGGCGAGCGGATCGTCACGGACATCGAGAGTTCGCAAGCCACGGAGATCATCACCGCCGATCCCGATACGCAGCGAAACCGGTCGTTGTCCTGGACTGTCCAGCCGATGGCTGACGGTGGCGCAGTGGTGCTGCTCGAGGACATTACCGACCGTCGCAGCGCCGAAGCCAAGATTACGCATCTGGCGCGCTACGACGACCTCACCGCGCTCCCCAACCGCGTTCATTTCCGCGACGAGATCGAACGGCTGCTGGCGATCTCGCACGATGCCGAGCGCCTGTCCGCGCTGCTGTTCGTCGACCTCGACCAGTTCAAGCAGGTCAACGACACGCTCGGCCATCCCTGCGGCGACCAGCTCCTGTGCGCGGTCGCCAACCGTCTGCGCGAGATGCTGCGCCCGGAGGATTTCGTCGCCCGCTTCGGCGGTGACGAATTCGTCGTGTTCCAGGAGAACATCTCCTCGCCCGAGGACGCCGCTGCGCTGGCGCGCCGGATCGTCGAACGGCTGAGCGAGCGCTACCGCATCGACAATCATCTGGTCGAGATCGGCGCCAGCGTCGGCATCGCGTTGACCGCGCCGGAGGGCGTCAGCGCGGACACGCTGCTCAAGAACGCCGACATGGCGCTGTACCGGGCCAAGGCCGACGGCCGCGGCACCTTCTGCTTCTTCCGCGACGAGATGGCGGCGACCGTCGAGGCGCGCCGCATCCTCGAGCTCGATCTGCGCAAGGCGCTCGCTAACGAGGAGTTTGAGCTGTTCTACCAGCCGCTGGTCAATCTGAAGTCCGGCAAGATCACGACGTGCGAGGCGCTGCTGCGCTGGAATCATCCGGTGCGCGGCACGGTCTCGCCGGTCGACATCATCCCGGTCGCCGAGGACATGGGGTTGATCGTCGATCTCGGCCGCTGGATCCTGCGCCGCGCCTGCATGGAATGCATGAAATGGCCGGAGGGCGTCAGCGTCGCCGTCAACTTCTCGCCGCAGCAATTCCACCAGCGCGACGTCTTGAGCGAGATCCGCTACGCACTCGAGGTTTCGGGGCTCCCGGCGCATCGGTTGGAGATCGAGATCACCGAATCCTCGCTGTTGCGCAACACCCAGCTCACGCACGACATCCTGTCGCAATTGCATGCGATCGGCGTGCGCATTTCGTTGGACGATTTCGGCACCGGCTATTCGAGCCTCAGCTACCTGCATAATTTCCCGATGCAGAAGGTGAAGATCGACCGCTCCTTCCTCGAAGGCATCGATGCCGACCGGCCGCTGACGCTGCTGCGCGGCGTGGCGCGGCTGTCGGCCGATCTCGGCATGGCCGTCGTGGTCGAGGGCATCGAGACCAATGATCAGCTCGAGCTGATCAGCGCCGACGGCACCGTGACCGAAGGGCAGGGCTATCTGTTCAGCCGGCCGGTGCCGGCGGTCCGGATTCGCCAATTGCTCAATGCCTCGCATGGCCGCCGCGGGGCTGACGACCAGATCGTCATGGTGTCCTCGCGCTCGATCGCCTGATCTTTCATCTCTGCTCCTTCAATGCCTTGGCTCTCGTTCGCCCGTGTTTTTGCGGGCTGCAAAGGTTAACCCTAACGTTTCTAAGCCTTTGCAATTCCGTTAATGAACCATTAATCTCGTCACACTCGCAGAAGTTGCTTTGGAGTGTAGGGGTACTGGATGACGTCTGGAGCTGAACCGCAAACGGTGCTCCTTCCGCGGGGAGCCGCTCTGTTTGACCGCATCGATTACCGCCTGATCGAAACTCCCGAGGACCGAGACAACCTCTATCTGATGCGGTACCGGGCCTATCTGCACGCCGGACTGATCGAGCCGTCGGAGTCGCGGCGCGTGACCGATCGCTTCGATGATGCGCCCAACACCTGGAATTTCGGGGTCTATGTCGATGGAGAGCTCTGCAGCTCCGTTCGCATTCACGTCCTGACGTCGGACTGGCGGATGTCCTACACGACCGAAGTGTTTGGCGATGTCCTGCATCCCCGCCTCGACCGCGGCGAAGTTCTCATCGATCCATGCCGGTTTGTTGCTGATCCCGAAAAGCACCAGCGTTTTCCGGAGCTGCCCTATCTGACCGTGCGGCTGGCTTTCGTGGCTTGCGATCATTTCAACGCCGACACCGGGCTGGCCATGATCCGGACCGATCATCAGGCGTTTTATCGTCGCATCTTCCTGCACGAGACCATTTCACCGGAGCCCCGCGGGTTTCCGGGCTGGCCTACCAAGAAGGCCGTGTTGATGGCGTCCGATTTCCGCAACCAGCGGGAAAAGGTCCTGACGCGCTTTCCGATCATGCGCTCCAGCGCTTTTGAGCGGCGCATGTTGTTTCAACGCAGCATCCCGCGCCAGGCGGCCCCGCGCCCGGTGTCGCTGGCCACGCAGCGGACCCCTGATGTCGCCGCCTCGGCAACCGGTTCTGCCCGCTAGGCCCCAGGTCTGGACCGAGGGTCTCCACTGGGGTCTCCACGCGACGAGCCTGAAATTCCAGCAAAGGCCGCGGTTTTTGCCGTCGGCGCGGCTTGCCTTCACCGTCGCGCCACATTTACAACCCATTAACCATGACGTTTGCTTTTCGCTGGTTGGGGGCATTTGACCGGCTGTGGCAAGGTTCCATCAAGGTTGACGGAACGTTCGCTTAACCAACCCCCTGTAGACCGGACAGCAGTGGACGAAACGTGAGCGTGGAGGCTCCGGAATGAAACATCCTATGCGCATCCTCCAGGGATTGAAGCTGGCCGCGGTGCTTGCCGTCGCGTTGTCGATGGGTGCCTGCGCCAACAAGAACTCTGCCACGGATGCGATGGCCAACGCGGCAACGCCGGGCAGCCAGCAAGACTTCGTCGTCAATGTCGGCGACCGCGTGTTCTTCGAAAGCGACCAGACCGATCTGACCCCGCAGGCGATCGTGACCCTGGAGAAGCAGGCGCAGTGGCTCCAGAGCTATCCGCGCTACAGCTTCACCGTCGAAGGTCATGCCGACGAACGCGGCACCCGCGAATACAACATCGCGCTCGGCGCTCGCCGCGCCCAATCGGTGCGTTCGTTCCTCGCCTCGCGCGGCATCGATCCGAACCGCATGCGCACGATCTCGTACGGCAAGGAGCGGCCGGTGGCCGTTTGCAACGACATCTCCTGCTGGTCGCAGAACCGCCGCGCCGTCACCGTGCTGAACGCGAGCTCCTGACGACCGGTCAGGCGCCGTTCATCTTCAGAAACCGATTATGCCGGCGCCCTTTCGGGCGCCGGTTTCGTTTCAGCGATCTGTGACAGAAACCCGTTTGTTACAGTCACGGTTTTGGCGTACTCCCCTTCAATGTGTGGCGCGTCGAATGTTCGGTCGCAGGCCATTTCGCTTTCGTCGTCAGGGCAAGATGTCATCCAGATTTAAGCTCTTCACCGGCACCGTGGCGCTCGCCGCGCTGCTCTCGTTGTGCTCGCCCGCCCTCGCACAGTCGGACGATGCAGATCCCGAGATGCGGATCGAGCGGCTGGAGAACCAGCTGCGCCAGCTCACCGGCCAGAACGAAGAGCTGCAATATCGCAACCGCCAGCTCGAAGAGCGGCTGCGAGCGCTCGAGGGCGGCGCGCAAGGTGCGCCCGGCCAGGCGCCGGTCCAGCCCAACGTCGCGGCCATGCCGCCCGCGCAAGCCGCGCCGGCCTATCGCCAGCAGCCGCCGCACCAGCAAGCGGCCCAGCCGAATTACGAGCAGCCGCAGATCGCCTCTCCCGCGCCGATCGTTCAGGAGCAGCCTGCGCCCGGTGCGCCGGGCACGCGCCGCCGCGGCGATGCCTTTGACCCGAACCAGAGCCCGAATGCGCCGGGTGCGCCGCGCGCGCTCGGCGGCGGGCAGCAACCGATGCCTGCAGGTGCCCCGAGCGGCGCGCCCGGCGGCCGTGGCGCCGGCGAACCGCTCGATCTCGCCAACACCGGTCCGCGCTACCAGCAAGGGGTGCCGCCGGCCCAATCCGGATCTCCGGCATCATCAGGCGCCCCGGCGCTGACGACCCTGCCGCCCTCGGCCACGCCGCGCGACGAATTCGACCTCGGCATCGGCTACATGCAGCGCAAGGACTATGCGCTGGCCGAGCAGACCATGAAGAATTTCTCGCAGAAATATCCGAGCGACCCGCTGCTCGGCGACGCGCAATACTGGCTCGGCGAGAGCTATTTCCAGCGCCAGCAATATCGCGACTCCGCGGAAGCCTTCCTCGCCGTCACCACCAAATACGAAAAATCCGCCAAGGCGCCGGATGCCCTGCTGCGGCTCGGCCAGTCGCTGGCGGCGCTGAAGGAAAAGGAGGCCGCGTGCG
The DNA here is from genome assembly GCF_055811835.1 of Bradyrhizobium sp. WSM4874. Classification (NCBI taxonomy): domain Bacteria; kingdom Pseudomonadati; phylum Pseudomonadota; class Alphaproteobacteria; order Hyphomicrobiales; family Nitrobacteraceae; genus Bradyrhizobium; species Bradyrhizobium sp. WSM4874. The sequence goes on along the minus strand of NZ_JBVVPR010000038.1, from coordinate 12,471 downwards.
CCGCCTTCGGCGAAGTCGGCCGCAAATATCCGCGCGCTTCCGCCGGCGTCAAAGCCGCGGTCGACCGCGAGCAGAAGCGGGTGAAGTGCTGATCCGCGGCGATTGATCCTGACAAGGCGGATCGCGCTGCGCTAAACATTCGGTCCATCCGCGGACGATTGCAGCGTCATGTCAGAGGACAATTCACCGATCTCGGCGCGTGAGGCCAAGCGCCTCTTCGCAGGCCTGAAAGGCGCGCAGGGACTATTGCTCGCGGTCTCCGGCGGGCCCGACTCGGTCGCGCTGATGTGGCTTGCGGCGCGCTGGCACCGCAGCCTCGCGCGCGGCCCGCGTCTCAGCGTCGTCACCATCGACCACGGCTTGCGGCCAGAGGCGGCGCGCGAGGCGCGCGAGGTCAAGCGTCTGGCGACCGGGCTTGGCTTGCCGCACCGGACCGTGCGCTGGCGCGGGGCAAAGCCGAAAACGGGACTGCCGGCCGCCGCGCGCGAAGCCCGCTACCGTCTGCTTGTGCAGGCCGCGCGTGTCGCCGGTGCGAGCCACGTGCTGACCGCCCACACCCGCGACGACCAGGCCGAGACCCTGTTGATGCGTCTTGTCCGCGGCAGCGGATTGGTCGGGCTGTCGGCGATGGCCCGTCTCACCGAGCGCGACGGCGTCGTCCTTGCGCGTCCGCTGCTCGATGTTCCGAAGTCGCAGCTGATCGCGACCTTGAAGCGGGCGAAGATCAGCTTTGCCGACGATCCCACCAACCACGACCCTGCCTTTACCCGGCCGCGGCTGCGTGCGCTGCTGCCGCAGCTCGCGGCGGAGGGCGGTGATGCCCGCAGCCTGGCTCGGCTCGCGGCAAGGCTGGCGCGCGCCAATGCGGCCGTCGAGGTGCTGACCGATGGAGCCGAGCGCTTCCTCCGTTTGCGGGATCGCGGCGATGCGCCGCAGGCCGTCGTTCGAAGCCTTGAAGCCTCCGCGTTTGCCGCCCTGCCGGAGGAGGTCCGGCTGCGGATCCTGCTGCGGGCCATCAACGCGATCGGGCACGAGGGACCGGCGGAACTCGGCAAGGTCGAATCCCTCCTGGCCGAGCTCGATCAGGCCATTGCCTCGCGTCCCCGCGCACCCGCAAATGGCCGGCCAGCCCTGAAGCAGACGCTTGCAGGAGCCCTGATCAGCCTTGCCGGGGGGCGTATCCACATCGCGCCGGCGCCGTCCCGGCGCAAGGCGGGATAGGGGCGGATCATGGCACCGGCTCGTTTCGCGAGCGCGCCGTGAGGACACCTTAACCAGGCAGGAAAAACCCGGATCAGGGCGCCATTATTTCAGCGGGAATCGGACTAAGATGGGCTAAATAGTCCCATCTCGTTCCCTTGGCAGCGACCGGAGCGACACCTAGATTGTATCCGTCTAACCGAGAGGATTCCTTGGGGATTTCCTCGCGCTGCCCAATAACTGCCCAAGGCTCAGGCCGCGATCCGCGCGACCACGAAGGAAGATCGATGAACGCCAATCTGCGCAATTTCGCCCTCTGGGTCATCATTGTCCTGCTGCTGTTGGCGTTGTTCACGCTCTTCCAGAATCCGGGTCAGCGCGCCTCCTCGCAGGACATCGCCTTCTCCCAGCTCCTGAGCGAGGTTGACCGTGGCAATGTGCGCGACGTCGTGATCCAGGGGCCGGACATTCACGGCACCTTCACCAACGGCTCGAGCTTCCAGACCTATGCGCCGAGCGATCCGACGCTCGTGAAGCGCCTCTATGACAGCAAGGTGCAGATCACGGCGAAGCCGCCCGGCGACAACGTGCCGTGGTTTGTCTCGCTGCTGGTCTCCTGGCTGCCCTTCATCGCGCTGATCGGCGTGTGGATCTTCCTGTCGCGGCAGATGCAGGGCGGCGCCGGCAAGGCGATGGGCTTCGGCAAGTCGCGCGCAAAAATGCTGACTGAAGCGCATGGCCGCGTCACCTTCGAGGACGTCGCCGGCGTGGACGAAGCCAAGCAGGACCTGCAGGAGATCGTCGAATTCCTGCGCGACCCCGGCAAATTCCAGCGCCTCGGCGGCCGCATTCCGCGCGGCGTGCTGCTGGTCGGCCCTCCCGGCACCGGCAAGACCCTGATCGCGCGTGCGGTCGCGGGCGAAGCCAACGTGCCGTTCTTCACCATTTCCGGTTCTGACTTCGTCGAGATGTTCGTCGGCGTCGGCGCCAGCCGCGTCCGCGACATGTTCGAGCAGGCCAAGAAGAATGCGCCCTGCATCATCTTCATCGACGAAATCGACGCCGTCGGTCGTCACCGTGGCGCTGGCCTCGGCGGCGGCAATGACGAGCGCGAGCAGACGCTGAACCAGTTGCTGGTCGAGATGGACGGCTTCGAGGCCAACGAGGGCGTGATCCTGATCGCCGCGACCAACCGTCCCGACGTGCTCGATCCCGCGCTGCTGCGTCCCGGCCGCTTCGACCGTCAGGTCGTGGTGCCCAACCCGGACGTCGTCGGCCGCGAGCAGATCCTCAAGGTCCACGTCCGCAAGGTGCCGTTGGCGCCGGATATCAACCTCAAGACCATCGCGCGCGGCACCCCGGGCTTCTCCGGCGCCGACCTGATGAACCTCGTCAACGAAGCCGCGCTCACCGCCGCCCGCCGCAACAAGCGGATGGTGACCCAGGCCGAGTTCGAGGAAGCCAAGGACAAGGTGATGATGGGCGCCGAGCGCAAGTCGCTCGTCATGACCGAGGAAGAGAAGCTGCTGACGGCCTATCACGAGGGCGGCCACGCCATCGTCGGCCTCAACGTCGTCGCGACCGATCCGATCCACAAGGCGACCATCATTCCGCGCGGTCGTGCGCTGGGCATGGTCATGCAGCTGCCCGAGCGCGACAAGCTGTCGATGTCGCTGGAGCAGATGACCTCCCGCCTGGCCATCATGATGGGCGGCCGCGTCGCCGAAGAGCTGATCTTCGGCCGCGAGAAGGTGACTTCGGGTGCGTCGTCCGACATCGAGCAGGCGACGCGTCTGGCGCGCATGATGGTGACGCGCTGGGGCCTGTCCGAGGCGCTCGGCACCGTGTCCTACGGCGAGAACCAGGATGAGGTTTTCCTGGGCATGTCGGTGTCGCGCACCCAGAACGCATCGGAGGCGACGGTTCAGAAGATCGACACCGAGATCCGGCGCTTTGTCGAAGAAGGCTACAACGAGGCGACGCGTATTCTCACCGAGAAGCGCGCCGATCTCGAAGCTCTCGCCAAGGGCCTGCTCGAATTCGAGACGCTCTCCGGCGACGAGATCATCGACCTGCTCAAGGGCAAGAAGCCGAACCGCGAATCCGTGCTTGAGCCGACCACCCCGCGCGCCTCCGCCGTGCCGCCGGCCGGCAAGTCGCGTCCGCGGCCCGATCCGGATCCCGGCCTGGAGCCGCAGCCGCAGGCGTAATCGCGAACGACAGATTGAATTGAAAAACGCGGCGGAAACGCCGCGTTTTTTGTTGGGTGGTGCTTTTCGAACGTGGGCAACTGAGCATCTCGCAACGAACAGGCCCCGCGACTCATAGCGATTGGAGTCTGCGGTGATGTCGTGGCATGCTCTCCTCAATGAACGCGCGGCTCGACCGCGCAGACAAAGGGGAGGGCAAGCCGATGCGCTTTGCGAGGGCATTGGGCGCGCTTGGCGCCGTATCGTTCGTGACATTCTCGTTCCTGTCCGCCCCATCCGCCGCCGCCGAAATGCGCGGCGTCAGCGCGACCGAGATCAGAATCGGCCAGACCATGCCCTACAGCGGGCCGGTGTCGGCCTTCGGGGCGCTCGGCAAGGGCGAGGTCGGCTATTTCAAGATGCTGAACGAGAAGGGCGGCATCAACGGGCGCAAGGTCAATCTGATCTCGCTCGACGACAGCTATGCGCCGCCGAAATCGGTCGAGCAGACCCGCAGGCTGGTGGAGAGCGACGAGGTGGCACTGATCTTCTCCTCGATCGGTACCGCCCACAACACGGCGATCGCGAAATACCTCCAGTCCAAGAACGTGCCGCAGCTCTTCATCGGCTCCGGCGCCTCGAAATTCGCCGACGTCGCGCAATATCCGCAGGCGACGATGGGCGTGCAGGCGCCGTTCCGCTATGAAGCGCGGCTCTATGCGCGTTACGCGCTGGCGAAGAATCCGAACGCGAAGTTCGCCGTTATCTCGCAGAACGACGATTACGGCCGAGACTATCTCGCCGGGCTGAAGGACGTGCTCGGTGCAAACTACGATAGCGTCGTCACGGGCGCGACCTACGAGATCCAGGACCCTACCATCGATTCCCAGATCGTGAAGCTCAAGGCCTCGGGCGCCGACGTATTCGTGATCGCGGCGACGCCGAAATTCGCGGCGCAAGCGATCCGCAAATCCTTCGAGATCGGCTGGCGGCCCATGACGTTCCTGTCCAACGTTGCGGTGTGGGTTTCGACGGTGATGGAGCCTGCGGGACTGGAAGCCGGCACCGGCATCCTCTCCACTGCTTACGTGAAGGACCCCGACGATCCCGCCTGGAAGGACGATTCCGGCGTCAGGGGCTGGCGCGAGTTCATGACCAGATATTTGCCGGAGGCCGACCAGCACGACACCAATTACGTCAACGCCTACAACAGCGCCATGGCGCTGGAGGCGGTGCTGAAAGCCTGCGGCAATGATCTGTCGACCGAGAACATCCTCAGGCAGGCGTTTGCGATCCGCGATCTCGAATTGCCGATGCTGCTGCCCGGCATCAAGGTCAACACCGGCACCACCGACCATGTCCCGGTCGACCAGATGCAGTTCATGCGCTTCAATGGCAAGAGCTGGGAGCGCTTCGGCGAACTGCAGACGGGCAATTGATGATTGATGAGGGATCGGCTTTTTGGTCGATCCACTGCGAGTCCGGAACTCGATCATCTCTCCCGATTGGGGAAGGTTTGACTTCCTGGACGCCCAATTCAAAGCGCTGATCGTCGTTCGCGAAATTTGCTGGATCGGTCCACTTTCCGACGAAGTCGGCTAAGGAGCAGACGGCGAAGTGGCCCGAGCGCCTGTTCAGGTCTGCTTCACGCTTTGAAGCGGACGTCCCATTCACGGGAGCTACGTTTTCACTTCGGCGGCGTCGCAGCCGCACCGTCCCGAACATGGATCACTGCGATGTCGTCCGTATAGATCCGCTTCCAACCCTTGAGCATGTCCAGGATCTGCGGTCCGGGCGCATCGGCGGTCAATAGCGTTGCGTCGATCTTGTATTCGTCGAGCAGGCGCGGAAGCAGCTCGGGCTTCCTGCCCTCGGTCGCCTTGAAGAAGTCCATGACGAATTTCTCGCCATAGAGCTCGGCGCGGCCGTCCACGTAAACAGGGACGTCGCGCGAGATCAGATAGCCGCCGAACTGGTAGGCGTTGAAGACGCGCTGGACCCTGCGTTGTTCGAGCAAGTCGACTGCCGCGACCGGGGTCTGCGTCATGGTGAAGGTGAAGTGGTGATGCCGCATGTAAAGCGAGGTCGAGGTCCAGCTCGCGGCCACGATCATCAGCGCGCCAAGCGCGGTGACATAGCGGGCCGGCCAGCGGTCGGCACCGGTTGCGTCCGGCTGCGGGCGCGAGGCCAGCTGGCCCAGCGGCTTCGCCAGCACCAGCGGCACCAGGAACGCGAACGCCTCGATGCTCCTGACGTGGGTCAGCGCGCTCCAGGTCAGGAACAGGATCAGGAATATCCTGGGCGCCGAGAGCACGAGGCCGCGATAATAGCCGAATGCGATCAGACCGAGCAGGGCGCCCTCGAACGAGGAGAAGGTGGCAAAGTTCGCCGGCATCCATTCGTAGATCAGCGAGAGCAACTCGCCCAGGCTCAAGATGTTGGTCGCGCCCAGCAGCGTTCTCCAGCCGTACGGCGTACAGCAACTCGCGACCAGTGCACCGATCCCGAACAGCACCCAGCGCAGGAACAGCTGCAGCCGCCGTCCTTTCTCGGCGTGCTCGACGGCCTCGAGCGAGATCGGACCGATCAGCGCCAAGCCGAGCACGAAGCCGCCATGCAAGTTCGCCCACAGCGCCATCAGCGGCAGCCAGTACCAGGACGGTGCGCTCCTGCGGTCGGCAGCCGCCATCAATAGGCCGACCCACGCCACCATGACAGGCAGCGCCACGATGTGGGGACGCGCCAGGACGTGATGCAGCGACAGCAGCAAGGCCAGCATCGCAAACAGCACTGCGCGGGGCGCCTCGATCTGCGCCTCGAGCAGATGGACGAAGATCGCGGCCGTGAGCGCGACTCCCATCGCGGTGAAGATGACGGGACCTGCCCAGCCCCCTTGCGCATGAGCGAAAGCGAACAGCACCTGCGACAGCCACGACGTTGAAATCCACGGCGCGCCCGTCCGCGTGAAGGAAAAGATGTCCGTGTACGGCATGGCGCCGTGATCCAGGATCCATTGTCCGATCTTGATCTGCCAGAACGAGTCAGAGTCCTGAAGCAGCGTGTCGCCGACATACACGAAGAAGAGATAGGCACCCGCACCGACGCACAGCGGCACCAGGGTTCGCGCACGACCCTGCACCGTGATGCTGTTGGCAAAGGAAAGGGACATGCCGCCTCGTCGTCCTGTTGTTTCTGTCGGGGTGCCGAGCGGTCGACATTGGACCACGGTGGTCATAATTCCGGGTAAACCAGTCCTACGGGGCGGCTTGATATCTCAACATTTAACGGATCGTTTTAGATTTCGGTTTACCATCGGCGAATACACGCAAACCGCTCTGTGTTTCCGCAGTCGAATTAACTGCGGCGCAATTCTTTGCCACTACGTTCGGTTCCATGGTCAAGCGGCGCTGGGAAGCCCAAAAAGACCAGATCAGTTGTAGCCTCGTGTACTCATTTGGAGCTCTTTATGAAGAACCTCGTTGCGCGTTTCGCGAAGGATGAATCCGGCGCCACCGCCATTGAATACGGTCTGATCGCCGCCGGCATCGCGCTGGCGATCATCACTGTCGTCAATAACCTGGGCACCACGTTGAACGCCAAGTTCACCTCGATCTCGACCAGCCTCAAGTAAGGCCGGACGGATTGCTGATTTAGAGAGCCCCGTCCTTGACGGGGCTCTCTGCTTTTTGGCCGACGATTTCCGGATCTGGGAGGTTGTGAAGCTGCAGCAAGCTTGTGCGGCGGCAAAACGTCTGCCGCAGCTCCAAGAGCGCAGACGGAAGTGCTCGCACCGTTGAGAAGATTGAAGGTTGAACGTTGCTGGTGGGACAGCGCTACGCGGACCCTAGGGCAACTTGCCGCCCGTCATTCCGCGAGGCCGGTCTGCCAGACCGCCGACGGTGCAGGCGCGGCAGACGTTTGCTGCGCGCGGCGGTGCCATTCGAGATAAGATTTCGCCGCCCAGATCGACGCTGCGGCGACTGCGATGCCGCCGGCGACGTCGATGACGTAATGCGCGCCGATCACCGGAGTCGCCGCGATCATCAGCAGATTGAGTGCGGCCGCGATGCCGCCGAGGCCGCGCACCGGCCACAGCGCCCACATGTAGAGCACGGCGGACGCGGCGTGGAAGCTCGGAAACGAGACAATGCCGGCGAGGAAGAACAACCGGAGCTCGTGCAGGCTACCGTCGCGAAGCGCGAGAATGTCGCGCAACTGCCCGGCATAGATCGCGGTGTTGATTTCGGGAAAATGCGCGGCGGACAGCTGCAGCCCCCAATAGGTGCCGATCGCGGGCACGACGGCGGAGATCGCGATGGTGACCGCGAGCGCGAGGCTCATCGCGAGCATGAACAATTGCAGCCGCATATAGTGCGCCGTCAGTGCCAGCACGACGGGGATGCCCAGCAGCGGCAATTTGATCAGCCCGTATCCGCGAGCCAGACAGTCCGCGAGCCAGGGATGGTCGTTGACGTATCGCGCGATCGGTTCGGGATCGAGGCCGAGAGCACGGTCGATCGCAAGCAGCGCCTGGTCCTGCAGTGGCCAGTTCAGCTTGGCCGCCACATAGCTGAGCGGTCCGACGATTGCGCAGGTGAGAATGATCTGTCCGATCGTGCCGAGCGAAAACAGCAGCTTCGGGTCGGCAAGCTCGCCTTTGACGATGCGGTGGCCATAGGCCACCGCGAGCAGGAGTGCAGCGACTGCCAGCGTCACGCCGTAGGCGACCGGTTCGAGGCTCAGGCCGGTGAAGGAGAGACCGAGCGCCAGCAGGGTGCCCATGGCTGCGATGGGAAGCCAGTTCAGGTGGAAGAGCTGCCAGGCGGTCCGGGCGTCCGTGTCGACCATGCTGCACCGAGGTGGGATCGCAATACCGCAGCACAGTCGCGGGGCAGGTTTAAGATGGCGGTAACGATCGTGGTTACCCCTTCACCAAAGCAGTTCGCGAGGTTTTCAGCTGTTTGAGCTCGCACTTATTTTTGGCGTGACGCTTCATGCATTTGCACCTTGTCATCCACTCTGAATAGTTGTTCAGTCCTTGCGGGGCGATTTGCGACATCAGTGACGAAGCGTTCGGCCGCAGGGCGTGCGGCTGGCGTGTGGGACAGGAAGCGCGCCATGGTTTATCGGCGGACGCATCAAGTGGTGAAGCGCCTTGCGGCTCGGCGCAGTGCGATACTGGCGGCGGCGCGGGAGGCAGCGGCGGAAGGCGGGATGGCGGCGGTGCAGATTGCGCCGGTCGCGGTTCGCGCCAGCGTCGCGGCGGGTACGGTCTACCGCTACTTCCCCTCCAAGGCCGATTTGATTTCCGAATTGATCGCCGAAGTCTCCCGCGACGAGCTCACGGCGATCCGGCGAGCCGCCGATGCCGCACCGGGGCCGTCGTCGGCGCTGGCGGCGGCCGTGACCACCGTGGCGGTCCATACCCTGTCGCAGCGCAGGCTCGCCTGGGGCATCCTGGCCGAGCCGGTCGATGTCGATGTCAGCGCTTCACGCCTCGCAAGCCGGCGCGAGATCGCGGGCGAGATGGCCTCGCGGATCGACGCCGCAGTGCGCGCCGGCCACCTGCCGGCGCAGGACACCGCGCTCGCCGCAACCGCGCTGCTCGGCGCCCTGCACGAGGCCTTGGTCGGACCGCTCGCGCCGGACAATCTCGACGATCCCGCCAGGATGCGCGATGCGGTGCAGACCGTGACGCTGCTGGCGCTCCGCGCGGTCGGCGTCATGGACGCCCGCGCCAGGGGTCTCGTCGTGCAGCAGACGCTGCTGCCGACGGCGAAAGCGCTGGTTGGGGTCTAAAACGTCCGCCTGATCGACCGGGGACCTGATCGCGCCCAGGCCATTGCCCCAGCTCGCCTTTGCGACAAACCCCAGCACATTCGCCGGACCCGCCGGCTACTGTGCATGGGGTTGTTTTCGACGTTTTTTGTTTGCCGCGTGCTGGCGGACCTAGATATTCGCTTCGCCCTCGGGGCCGACCGAGGCGATGCGCACCATGTTGGTGGTGCCGGGGATGCCGAGCGGCACGCCGGCGACGATGATCACGCGCTGGCCGGCCCGGACGAAGCCGTCGCGGAACGCGATCTGGCCGGCGCGGCTCACCATGTCGTCCTGGTCGCGCGCGTCTTCCGCCACCACGCAATGCACGCCCCAGACGACCGACAGCCGGCGTCCCGCCGCGACGTTCGGCGTGATCGCCACGATCGGCGGCTTCGGCCGCTCGCGCGCCACGCGCACGGCGGTCGATCCCGAGCTGGTCCAGCAGATCAGGGCCGGCAGGTCGAGCGTCTCGGCGATCTGCCGCGCGGCGTCCGCGATGGCGTCGCCGGCGGTAGCTTCCGGGGCGGGCCGCTGTGCGGTGATGACGGAGCGATAGATCGGGTCGCGCTCGACCTCCTCGCCGATGCGGTTCATGGTCGAGACGGCCTCGACCGGGAATTTGCCGGCCGCCGATTCCGCCGACAGCATGATGGCGTCGGCGCCTTCGTAGACGGCGGTGGCGACGTCGGAGACCTCGGCGCGGGTCGGCACCGGCGATTGGATCATCGATTCCAGCATCTGGGTCGCGATCACGACCGGCTTGCCGGCGCGCCGCGCCATGCGCGTCATCTGCTTCTGCAGGCTCGGCACGCGTTCCAGCGGCAGCTCGACGCCGAGGTCGCCGCGCGCCACCATCAGGGCGTCGGAGGCGTCGATGATGTCGGCCAGGCGATCGATCGCCTGCGGCTTCTCGATCTTGGCCATCACCGCGGCGCGGCCGCGGATCATCTTCTTGGCCTCGAGCACGTCGTCCGCGCGCTGCACGAAGGACAGCGCGATCCAGTCGACGCCGGTGACCAGCGCCGCCTCGAGGTCGGCGCGGTCCTTCGGCGTCATTGCCGAGACCGGCAGGTCGGTGTCGGGCAGGCTGACGCCCTTGCGATCGGACATCCGGCCGCCGACCACGACGCGCGTCACCGCGTGCTCCTTCGAGGTCTCCTCGGCGATCAGCCGCACCTTGCCGTCGTCGAGCAGCAGCGAATGGCCCGGCCGCAGCGCGGCCAGGATCTCCGGATGCGGGAGCTGGACGCGGGTGGTGTCACCCGGCGCCTTGTCGGAATCCAGCGTGAAGGTCTGGCCATTCTGGAGCTGGACCGCGCCTTCGGCGAACGCGCCGAGCCTGAGCTTTGGTCCCTGGAGATCGACCAGAATGCCGATCGGCCTTCCATAGCTGCTCTCGACGTTGCGGATCGTGGCCACCAGCTCCCGCATCTTGTCGTGCGGGGTGTGGCTCATGTTGATGCGGAACAGGTCGGCGCCGGCCTCGAACAGGCGGCGGATCATCGCGAGGTCCGAAGAGGCGGGTCCAAGGGTCGCGAGAATCTTGATACGGCGAAGACGCCTCATGGCTTACTTCCAGACGGGGGCGAGGGAGCTGGCGGGAGGCCAGGCGCGGCGGGGGGCGTACCACCGGGCGGGCCATTGGGCAAACCTGGAACCCCGGGACCAACCGGGCCGGGTAGACCGGGCACGCGCTGCTGTTTAGACGGCTGCTCGTTGGCATCGGTGAGCTGCACCGTCCAGGCCCGCTGCTCGCCGGTGTCGACCTCGAAATAGCCGGTCCGGTCATAGCCGCGCGCGAGGCAATCCTCGGTGCCGCGGATGGTGAACTCCTTGTCGCGCGAGCACATGAAGGCTTGGCCCGACCATTCGCCGCCGCGGTCATAGTCGATGGCGTAGATGTAATAGAAGCGGGCCACCAACGTTCCGCGCAGCAGGGTCTCGCAGGAACGGGACGAGATGTTCCACCAGCCCTCGGTGGTCCAGCCCTCGGCATCCTTGTAGCCGAGCGCGATGCCGACCCGGCTCGATGTGTTGTTGCAAAGCCGGAAATCGGCGGAGGCCGGGCTGGCCCAGAGGCACAGCAGGCCAACCACCAGCACCGGGACCAACCGGGCGAGCAGGCGAAGGGGGGAGCGGGGAGATTCGGCGATCATTGTCGCGGAAGCTATATCAGATCATTGACGATTTGGCGTAGGGCCCGGGAACTGTTCCGAAGCCGGCTTCGCGCCCGTCTGCGCCGCGATATGGCAAAATCTGTGACAGGCCCCACCTGATCTCGTAAGGGTGACCCATCCAGGTCACAGCCAATTCGTAAGCCGAGGGATCCAGCCATGGCAATCGACGACAAAACCAGAACGGAACTCGAGGCTGCCGCTTTCCGGCGCCTGGTCGATCATTTGAAGGCGCGGACAGACGTCCAGAACATCGACCTGATGAATCTCGCGGGCTTCTGCCGCAACTGCCTGTCCAACTGGCTCAAGGACGCCGCTGACGCCCAAGGCGTCGCCTTGAGCAAGGACGAGAGCCGGGAAGCCGTCTATGGCATGCCCTACGAGGCCTGGAAGTCGAAATACCAGGGCGCGGCCACGCCTGAGCAGCTGGATGGCATGAAGAAGGTTCATCCCGGGCACTGAACGCCCTCGCCGCCAGCCTGATATCCGGTGCCCTTGAGTCGCATCACACAACAGCTTTCTTCGAAACGCCGCAGGAAGGTGTGGGCGCGCTGTGGACGAGCGCGATGCTGCCTTGAACGCGAGAGGTCCGAACCCTAAGGGTCTAACCAGCACGCGCGGTGAGGATGCCGGCGTCACCTCGTTTTGCCAGTTCCATTGGGAGTACCAAGATGGCCACCTCCGCCGCCGTCCGCGACGACGAGCCCGCGACGAAATTTGCCAAGGACCAGCTCAAGTCCATCATCGAGCGCATCGAGCGGCTGGAGGAAGAGAAGAAGGCGATCTCCGACGACATCCGCGACGTCTTCGCCGAGGCCAAGGGCAACGGCTACGACGTCAAGGCGCTGCGCACCATCGTGCGCATGCGCAAGCAGGACCCGAACGAGCGCGCCGAGGCCGAGACGATTCTCGAGACCTACATGCAAGCTCTGGGGATGATCTGAGCTATCGCGGTGGGGGGGGGGGGCGCCCGGCCCGCGGGGGGGGGGGTTTTGTGGCCCGGGCGCCGCCCCCCGCGCCGGGGGGCCGGGAGGACGCGTTGGTGGGGGGGAGGGGGGGGGGGGGGGGCGGGGGAAGATAGGCGGGCG